>JADJPK010000010.1 GCA_016713305.1 Betaproteobacteria bacterium | reverse complement strand
GGCTGCGCTGCTCGCCCTTTCTGGCGTGGATCAACGAGCGCACGACGCGCACGCCTCTGGCCGCACTTCAGGCGCGCCAGCGTGAATCGGGGAGCTTCGCGGAGAGCGCCTCGCGCAGGGCCGAAGTCGTCGCGGCACTGGGCATGGCTCCCGCGCTCGTCCGCCGCTGGCAGATGCTCAACCGCGCGGCGTTGGAAGCCCAGGCTTCCGCCAGTCAGAAGGGCGGTTCGCTTGCGGGCACGGGCCGCATCCTGCGCCAGTTCGTGCAAATTGCCATGCTCGGCGCTGGTGCCTGGCTCGTGATCGACCGGAATGCGTCTCCCGGGATCATGATGGCCGCAACGGTTCTGCTGGGCCGCGCCCTGGCTCCCGTCGAGGGGGCCATTGCCGGCTGGAAGCAGTTCGTTGACGCGCGCAACGCGCACGAGCGTCTCGTCGCCCTGCTTTCGGGGGAACGGGAAGTCGCCGAGCCCACGCCGCTACCCACGCCCTCCGGCGCGGTTTCGGTGGAGCGGCTCGTCTACGCCGTGCGCGACGCCGAGCGGCCCATCCTGCGCGGCGTCGGCTTCCAGGTTGCGGCCGGCGAGAGCCTCGCCATCATCGGGCCGAGCGGCTCCGGCAAGTCGACGCTCGCCCGCCTGCTGCTGGGCATCTGGCCGCCCACCGCGGGCACTGTGCGTGTCGACGGCGCAGACCTCGCGCACTGGCCGCGCGACCGCGTCGGTCCGCACCTCGGATACCTCCCGCAGAACGTCCAGCTGTTCGCCGGGACGGTCGCGGAGAACATCGCCCGCTTTCAGGAAGGTGATCCGGCCGCCGTCATCGACGCCGCGCAGCGCGCGCACGTCCACGATCTGATCCTCAGGCTGCCCCGAGGTTACGACACAGCCATCGGCGACAACGGCGCGGGCCTGTCGGGAGGGCAGGCCCAGCGCATCGCGCTCGCGCGCGCTGTACGGCCGTCCCCGGATCGTGGTGCTGGACGAACCCAACGCCAATCTGGACGCCGAGGGGAGGAAGCACTGATGCGCGCCATGCAGACCCTGAAGGCCGACGGCGCGACGCTCGTGCTGATCACGCATCGTCCTTCGCTGCTGGCAGGCGTCGACCGCGCACTCGTCCTGCGACAGGGCGTCATCGAGCTGCAGGGCACCTGTGCAGAGGTCATCGGCCGTCTCGCACGCGAGTCCGCTCCGCCGGATACACCCGTCGTGGCCCGCCTCGGCGCCGCCCGGGCGGAAGGCTGACCATGACGACACGGATTCTCGGTTGGCTGCTGCCTCCGGTCGACGTCGACACGGCTGCCGATGCCAGCCGTCATGCCCGCGCCGGGTCCATTGCCGTCGGGGTCCTGCTGGCCGGGTCCGTCACGTTCTGGCGCTTGCTCCGCTGAGCGGCGCCGTCGTGGCGCCGGGTGTGGTGAAGGTCGATCTCGAGCGCAGGGTCGTGCAGCACCGCGAAGGCGGCATCGTCGGCCAGATCCTGGTGCGCAACGGGGATCGGGTGCGCACCGGCCAGACGCTCATGGTGATCGATGACGTGCAGGTCGACGCGGGGGCCGATCTGGTGCGCACCCAACTCGATGCGGAACTCGCCCGCAGCGCGCGGCTCGACGCGGAACGCAGGCTGGCAGGCACCATCACTTTCCCGGCGAGTCTGACCGCCCGCGCGCGCGACCCCAAGGTCCGCGCGCATCCTCGAGCGCGAAAGCGCAGCCTGCCAGGCTAAGCTCGTCCGTCTGGACGATCAGGAACGGCTGCTGCGGCGTCAGATCGCAGAGACGCGGGCCGAGATCGGCGCGTGGGGACGCAGCAGCGCGCTGCCTCGGCCGCGCTGCGCCTGCAACGCGAGGAGCTTGCCCAGAATGCGAACCTCGTCGACCAGGGCTTCGTATCCCGCAGCCGGGTGCTGGGCCTGGAGCGCAACGTGGCCGACTACGAGTCCCGTCATGGCGAGAACCAGGCGGAAATGGCGAAGGCACGGCAGCGTGTCGCCGAACTGGAACTGCGGCTGATCGGCCTGCGCAACGAAGCAATGGAAGAGGCCGCCGAAGCGCTGAAGGAATCCACCGGGCGCATCTTCGATCTGGAGGAGAGGCTGCGGCCGACGCTGGATGCGGCAAAGCGCCGAACCCTCGTCGCGCCGGTCGATGGCGAGGTCATGCACATGCGGGTGACCACCGCCGGCACCATCGTCGGCCCGCGCGACCCGCTCCTCGAGATCGTCCCCGCCAATCCGGACCTGATCGTCGAAGCGCAGGCCCGTCCCGAGGACATCGCCGGACTGCGCGAAGGTGCCGAGGCCGACGTGCGACTGACCGCTTTCAAGCGTCGCACCACCCCGGTGGTCACAGGCCGGGTCGCATACGTCGCCGCGGACCGCACGCAGGATCGCGCGGACCTCCCGCCCCACTACGTGTTTCATGTTCGCGTCGACGGCGCAGCGCTGCGGGATGCGGGTGAACTGTCGCTGCGCGCCGGTATGCCGGCCGAAGTCTACGTGCGAGCGGGAAGAACGAACAGCACTGCAGTACCTTCTAGATCCCATTTCCGGTTATCTGTCTCGCGCCCTGCGCGAACCGTGAGTCCGATAGCGATCACCCCGGGTGTTCGTCCCGGTCGCCCAGGAATTTCTCCGTGGCTGCACCTTGCCGCTCCGTAGCGTGCGCATCGCGCCGCCATGACAGGTTCCGCCTGCGAACCGCCGCAGCGACGCCAGGGAGATTCGAACAAGATGTCCACAGGTCTGAACTGGCGTGCGCCATATCTCGGCGCCAACGCCATCGCGGAGCGGCTTCCCAACCTGGCGCCCTGATCCGTCGACGCACGCAATCTCTCGCAGTCCCTGCGTACGCGTCCGCCGAGGCACTGGCCCCTGGCCTGATCTCCATTCTCAGTGACTGCAACCCGCCAAGACTCCCGCGCAGGACCGTCCGCGGCCCTGACGCATCACGACTCGAATCCCCAATCAGAGGACACCATGGATCGCAACCCGAATTCGCCGTCAGACGCCCCCACCGGCGAAGGCCCGCTCATCCGTGCCGGGCAGTCGCTGCTGCCTGACGCTCTCGCGACTCTCGTGGGTCGGCCGGTGTACCAGACGATGCCGTCGCCCACTGACAACCGCAGCCCGCTGGCGGACTGGCTCGCCGCGCTGCGCCGGACCTGGCGGCCGGGCCGGCAGCAGCGGTTTCTGCTGCCGCAACGAACCAGCCCCAACTCGAACCGACCGGCAACGACCTGTACGACATCCAGTGGCACTTCGACTATCTCGGCGATATCCAGTCCGTGTGGGACGAGTACAGCGGAGCCGGTGTGCATGTGGGCATCTACGACGACGGGCTCCAGACGAATCACCCTGATCTCGCGGCGAACATCGACGCATCCCGCCAGGTCACGGTGGAAGGTCAGATCATCGACCCGCTGACCGCCACCATCGACTTCTGGGCCCCGCACGGCACCGCGGTAGCGGGCCTGATCGGCTCGGCCAACAACGACATCGGCACCACTGGCGTCGCCTGGGGCGCAGGCCTTACCGGGGTCACGATCTTCTCGGGATCTGCCGACATCAACAACAACTACGCCGGCTTCCTGGAGGCGGCTAGTCAGTCCGGCAACTTCGACGTGATCAACCACAGCTGGGGCAAGTTCCCCGGCTTCTGGCAGGACGGCGTGTCCAATGCCCAGGACCAGAGCCTCATCGACCGCTGGTTCACAGCCCTCGAGACTGGTCGAGGCGGACTCGGCACCATCCAGGTGAAGGCCGCCGGCAATGCCGACCAGAACAGCAATGGCGACGAATCCGGCTCGACCCGCGCCACCATCATCGTCGGTGCGTACGACGACGACGGCGACGCGTCGTACTACTCCAGCTATGGCGCAAACCTGCTCGTGTCGGCGCCATCGAGCGGTGTGGTGGACTTCTTCCTGGGTGCCATCAACAAGGGCCAGGTGACGACCGACCTCACGACAGTCATCGATGCTGGCAGCCCCCTTCCGCTCGGCTACAACGGGCTGCCGGACTGGGACTACACCAACGCCTTCGGCGGCACCTCCGGCGCCACACCCATCGTCACTGGCGTGGTGGCACTGATGCTGGACGCCAATGAGCACCTCGGCTGGCGAGATGTCCAGAACATTCTTGCCTATTCGGCCCACGAGATCGGGAGTGGTGTCGACGGCATCCGGCTGAACGACGAGAACAATACCTGGCAATACAACGGCGCCGACAACTGGAACGGCGGGGGACTGCATTACTCCGAAGACTACGGCTACGGCGCGGTGAACGCGTACAACGCGGTGAGGATGGCCGAGGTATGGAATCTGTTCTCGGGGCCGAAGACCAGTGCGAACGAAAGCTCCTTCCGGCAGGCAACCACCGCGCCCGTCGCGCTCCTCGACGGGAAGCAGACCGACATCCGTTTCCAGTTCGACGGAGCCGACTTCATCGTCGACTACGTGAACGTCACGATCGACGTCTCCCACTCCAAGCTCGACGATCTGGAAATCAGCCTGATTTCCCCGGACGGCGGGATGACCTCGCTGGTCGACTTCCGCTTCGAGCTGTTCTATCAGAACGATCTGCAACAGGCTACCCTCGACTTCGGCGCCAACGGCTTCCGAGGCGAGAACGGAAAGGCGAATGGACCTCAGGATCGTCGATCGCTGGGCGGCCGACGAAGGCGTTCTGAACGCCGCATCGATCACCCTCCACGGCACCGACACCGCGGATGGTGTCGTCACGACGGCAGACGACGTCTACCACTACACCGACGAGGTGTTCAAGACGATCACGCGGGACAGCTCTCGCGTGAACCTGAGTGACACCGATGGCGGCACCGACTGGCTCGACATGTCGGCCATGACCGACGACCTGATCGTCAAGATGCAGCAGGGGAACAACTCCACGGTCGGAGGCATCACGTTCCTGCGCATCGCGCTGGGCACCGAGATCGAGAATCTCGTGACCGGCGACGGCGACGACACCCTCACCGGCTCCCGCGGAAGCAACGCGATCTACGGCATGCGGGGCGACGACGATATCTTCTCGGCCGACGGCGACGACCTGCTCTCGGGCGGTGCGGGCAACGACACGCTGCGGGCGGGGCGGGTAACGACGTCTTCCTGTTCGATCGCCCTCTTGACGCATCGACGAACGTGGACACCATCATCGACTTCGATTTCATTTACTACGATGACGTGCCCGCCGACCACATCTGGCTCGGTCACATGGTATTCTCGGCGCTCGCGCTCGGCACCCTCACCGCGGAGAGATTCGTGGTCGGCGCCGCCGCCACGGACGCGCTCGACCGTATCATCTACGACGATGCCACGGGGGCGCTGTACTACGACGCCGACGGTGTCGGCGGCGAGGCGCAGATCCAGTTCGCGCAGTTCGATCAGTTCGCGACCGTGAACAACGATCCCCACCCGGCGCTCTCGTTCGAAGACTTCGTCGTGGTCGACACGTCGAACACCGCGATCACCGGCAGTGGGGACGACCGTGTCCAGAGCGACGCGCCCACGACGTCGACATCGGTCGGTCACGATCGGTTGTTCGGCAACGGCAGACCGATCACCGGCACACGCTACGACGACGATCCTCGGCAAGGACGCCGACGACACGATCGACGGCTTGCAGGGCAACGACCTCCTTTCGGGCGGCGCCGGCGACGACGTGATCGACGGCGGTGCCGGGAGCGACACGCTCTACGGCCAGGACGGCGATGACATCTTGCGTGGAAACTACACTGCCGCCAGCGCAGACGAAAACAACGGCGACACGATGTTCGGTGGCGACGGCAACGACATCGTCCACGGCAGCGCGCAGGACAACTGGCGCTACAACCAGTACACGAACTTCGGCGCCCCCGGCGACAGTCTGCTCGGCGACGACGGCGACGACATCCTCTACGGCTACGACGGCAACGATGGCCTGGACGGCGGCGACGGAAACGACCGCCTTGTCGGCGGGGCGGGAAGCGACTACTTCAACGGTGGCAACGGCGACGACTACCTGGATGGAGACGACGGCAGCGACATCTTCTTCGGAGGCTTTGGCGACGACACGTTCATCGTCGGCAAGGGAATCGAGAACTACGCTTTCGGGGGCGACCTGATCGACGCCACGGTGCCGGAACTCAACGTCATCGGCTTCGACACGGTCGTGTTCGAAGGGAACTTCGCCGACTACAAGATGACCGGTGGCGTGCAGTTCTACTTCGGCAATGATGCCGGGCTGCTGTTCAGCAACACGACAGCCGGGGACGATCTCGCCGAGCAGGACAACACGACCATTGACTGGCGGACCATCGACCGGCTGGTGTTCGCTGACCGCACCATCGAGACGGCGGATCGTTCCTTCAGCCTCACCGGCGGCGACCTTCTCGTCTTGAACGACTACGTCAATGCCGGCACGCCGGTGACCCTGACGGCCGACGGATGGGAGAGCATCGCCAGCGTCTTCGGCGCCGGGGACGTCACGATCACCGATGTCGCTGCGGTCGACGAGCTCGACTTCGTCCGCCTTCTGGAAGTCAGCGGCACGACGACGATCACGTCCGACGCCATCGAGACGCTGGACCTCGCGAACATCGATGGATCGGTGATCGTGAAAGCCGCTGTGGGGGAAAGAGCGCTTGCGATCCGCACCTACGGGCTGCGTCTGGGCGCAGACGAGCAGTTGTGGGACGACACCGCCACCGATGTCTCCCTGTCGTTCGCGACCAACGGCGTGTTGGGCGGTGAATCGGCCACGCCGTCGATCGCCACCGCAGGCGTCAACCGCGCGAACTTGTCGTTCCAGTCCGCCAGCACGATAAGAATTCTCGCCAACTACGAACCCGTCGACGTACGCTGGGACGTGCGGAATGCAACGACCATCGACCTCAACGCCGCCTTTCGGATCGTGCGCGAGGTCGGTGGCGACTTCCTGCGGGGCTTCGAGTCGGGCAACGTCAACGCGTTCAACATCCTGACTCCGCTCGACGACGCCATTCTCGGCACCGCTGGCGGCAGCGCCGAGTTCCGTTATGTCGGCGGCCGGGACGGCGGCCGCGACTACGTGCGGCTGGGCAATCTCGGGGAAGTCAATGCCGGTAACGACGGCACCGAAGGGCCCGACGCCGGCTTGAATGCCGGTCTTGGCTTGCGCGGCCACATCGATCTCGCCGTCAGCAAGGACGAAGTACGGATCCTGGGGTCGGACGCGTTTCAGGGCGGGACGATCGACGGTGGCACCGGCAACCTGGAGCCGGATCACAACACCCCAGACGCCGACACGATCCGCATGACCTTCGGGGTGGCCGAGGCGATCGGCGACATCAGCGACAGCATCTCGAACTTCGAGGTGCTGCACCTGCACGCGACATCGCAGAGTCACACGGCCGACGCCAGCAACTTCGATGCGATGACGCAGATCGTGGTTTCCAGCGGTTCCGCCGCGGCCGGCACTAACACGATCGTCAATGTGCGCGGCGACTCCGTTGTCGCCTTCAAGACGGCCGGCGATTTCGACCCACTGAACAATCAGCTCGGCACCATCCATATCGAGATGGTAGAGGGCGGGACCGCGGACCGGGTGAAGCTCGCGTTCGTGGGTGTCGAAGCCGATGGCGCGGACGAGGGCCGCATCGTCGTGCGTGGTGCCGAGATCGTGGAGGTCAGCGGAAACAACCTCGACTACAAGTACGGGGACACGGACAGCCTCGGTCTTCCCCTGCCGCTCGGCCCCGAGACCGACCCTTTCACCCGCATCGGCCTCGACTTGGAGAATGTGACTACCGTGTACGTTTCCGGCGAGACCGGCTGGGACTTCACGCAGCCCGGCACGCACATCGCCCACGTGACCATGATCGATGCCTCGGCCGTCTCGGCCCCCGGCCGACTGAGTGGCGTCACCGCGAAAGCCCAGACGAGTGACTCCGTCACATTCATTGGCGGCACCGGCGACGACGTGTTCGAGGGCGGCGAGGGCTCCGATGTGCTGGCCGGCGGTGGCGGCAATGACGTCTATGTGCTCAATTCGGGGAGCGAGGACGACACCATCAACGAGGAGGAAGACGGCGGACTCGACACGATCCGGGCGGAACTGGCCGACGTCGATCTCGGCCGGTACGGGAACATCGAGAACGCGACACTGACCGGTGCCCTCGACCTCGACATCACCGGCAGCGCCTCCGGGAACCGACTCACCGGGAACGCCGGCAACAACGAGATTCACGGCGGCGACGGCGGGGACACTGCGGTTTTTGCAGGCGACGCTGCCGACTATGTCGTCACCCGCAACGCGAATGGCTCACTGACGGTCGCCGATGCCGCGGGCCCGTTGCGCGACGGTGTCGACACCCTGTTCGACATCGAGTATCTGGAGTTTTCGGACAGTCGCTTCTCCACGAATCCGACGGCACCCACGGATATCCAGCTTACGTCCACCACCGTGCGGGAAAACGCCTTCGACGGCGTGGTCGTGGGCAAGCTCACGGCCACCGATGCGCCTGGCGACACCGCGGCATACTTGCTACTGGACGATGCTGGCGGGAGGTTCAAGATCGTGGGCGACGAAGTTCGTGTCGTCTTCGACTACCTGCTCGACTACGAACAGGCCACGTCCTACGACATTGCGGTGCGCGCAACCGACCTCGACGGCCTCACCTTCGACAAGACGATCACCATCGCGATCGAGGACGCTAATCCGGAGTTCATCGTCGGTCGAGAAACGAGTGACATCCTGTTCGGTGGTGCATACAACGACGTCCTCAATGGCAACGGTGGGGATGACGTGCTACGGGGCAACGGCGGCAGCGACATTCTCATCGGCTGGACGGGTGACGATACCGCGGTGTTCTCCGGCAACATGGCTGACTACGAGATCCGGTTCGCCGATGTCTACACGGACGCGTTCACCGTCGTCGACAAGCGCAGCGATGCGGACGGCACGGGTTTCGATGGTATCGACTACGTGGTCTACGACGACCATTTCGACTTCCCGTCGTACCGCGCCCACCGTAGCGTCGAGCATCTCCAGTTTGCCGATATCACGGTGGACACGGCTGATCTCCTGCCTGACCAGGGTCCGACCGACCTATCGTTGTCGGGCACAGACGTGGACGAGAACGCCGCTGCCGGATCGGTCGTCGGCACCCTCTCCGCGACCGATCCCTCCGTCGAGGAGACCTTCACCTACGTCCTGACCGACGACGCCGGCGGCCGCCTCACCATCGTCGGCGACGATCTCGTCGTGGCCTCGGGCGCGGCCCTCGACTTCGAGACCGAGCCCGCCATCGACATCGGCGTGCAGGTCACCGACTCCGACGGCAATGTCTTTGCCCGCACGTTCACGCTCGGCGTGCGCGACGTCAACGAGGCCCCCACCGTATCCCTCGTACCGCTGCTGTCCTCCCTCGACGAGACCGCCTCCACCGCCACCCGCATCGCCATGGCTGACATCGCCATCAATGACGACGCCCTCGGCAGCAATCTGCTCTCGCTCTCCGGCCCCGATGCCGGTGCCTTCGAGATCGACGGCACCACGCTGTTCCTGCGCCCCGGGCTGGCTCTCGACCACACCGTCGTGCCGCAGCTTCGCGTCAGCGTCCTCGTCGACGATCCCGCCCTGTCCGGCGCCCCCGATGCCATGTCCGGAGTCTTCACTCTCACCATCGCCGACGTCCCCGGCGTGCACATGATCCACGGCACCACCGGTGACGACTGGCTGCGCGGCACCTCGGGCAACGACTGGTTCGTCGGCACTGGCGGCGAGGACATCTTCGAAGGCGGTCGCGGCGACGACACCTACGTCCTCGACAGCCTCGGCGACATCGTCGTCGAACGCGGCTCGCAGGGCACCGACACGGTGATGAGCAGCGTCAACCACTGGCTCGGGCGCGCCGTCGAGAACCTCGTGCTCACCGGCTCGGTCGCCACCCGCGGCATCGGCAACGAGGCCGACAACCGCATCACCGGCAACGCCGCCGACAACCTCCTGCTCGGCGAAGACGGCGACGATGAATTGAGCAGTCTGGCCGGCGACGACACCCTGGAGGGTGGTGACGGGCACGACAGCCTCCTGGGCGGTGACGGCAACGACGCCCTGTCGGGCGAGGCCGGGGACGACTCGCTGCTCGGCGAGGCAGGCGACGACAGTCTCGACGGCGGCCTCGGCGACGATGTCCTCGACGGCGGGGCCGGCAACGACACCGCCCTCGGCCAGCGCGGCGACGACACCCTCCTCGGCGGCGCCGGCAACGATCGGCTCGAAGGCAACGACGGCGAGGATCTCCTCGATGGCGGCGCCCACCTCGACCAGCTCTACGGCGGCAACGGCCGCGACACCCTCCTCGGCGGCGCCGGCAACGACTTCCTCGACGGTGGCGCAGGCAACGATCACCTCTCCGGCGGCACCGGTGCCGACGTCCTCGTCGGCGGCGCCGGTCGCGATGTCCTCGAAGGCGGCGCAGGCTACGACCTGTTCTCCTTCTCCCGACTCGACGACAGCGGCACCTCCGCCAGCACCCGCGATGTCGTCGTCGACTTCGTGCAGGGCTGGGACATGTTCGACCTGGAGAGCCTCGACGCCGACACCTCCACCGCCGCGGACGACGCCTTCCGCTTCGTTGGTGACACCTTCTCCGGTGAAGCCGGCGAACTGCGTGCCTTCGACCGCGCAGGGCAGACCCTCGTCGAGGCCGATGTCGACGGCAACGGGCTGGCCGATTTCGCCGTCGCACTGAACGGAATCATCACTCTCGCACAGGACGATTTCATCTTGTAGTCGCACGCAAGTGCACTTCGGGGCCGATCGTTTCTGCATCGCCAGAGAGCGATCGATCGCCTGGCCGCCCGAACGCCGGGCCATGGCCTGCGGATCGCCCGTGCGCTCGACGCCGGGCCGATTCCTGCCCGGCGCGTCTCGAGATCGGCCCCGGTGCTCCTCGAACATGCCGGTGCCCCGGAAACGACTTCCCCTACCAGGTTCTCTTCGACGCGTCGGTTGCGAAACGGCTTGTGCCGCATCGGCGGATTCCAGGTTCGTCACGGACGCTTGTCTTCCACGCTGTGTCGTCTCCCGCATGCCCACTGCACGCTACGCAGGAATAATTCTCTGCTTCTTTCAAGAGGTCCTCCATTGGTCCGCACGGAATGCGCCTTTAGCTTAGCCGGCGCGGAACGCAGATGCCTTTGCCGGGCGCGAGTTCCGCACGAAGGGACGGCTCGTTACCGACGGGCCGTCACCGCCCATCCACGAGAAGGAGGAGTGCAGCAATGTCTGCTATATCCAAGCCGCGATTGATGTTCGCGGCCATCGCTGTTGCCACTGCGCAGATGTGTTCCGCGGCAGGTGTGAGCACCATAGAAAACGCGGCACCGGGTGACTGGCCGAGCTATCACCGCACCTACGACGCACACCGTTACAGCCCGCTCACGCAGATCAACCGCGGCAACGTCAGGAACCTCAACGTCGCCTGGGTGCACCAGGCAGGCGAAATCGCTGCCGGCCTTCAGGGCACGCCCCTGGCCGTGGATGGCGTGATCTACTACACGGCGTCCTACAACAGGATCTACGCCGTGGACGGTCGGACCGGTGAGGAGCTTTGGCACTACTTTCCGAAGATTCTCGACGGCGTGGACAGACTCCCCGTCGGTCCGTACTCGCGCGGCGTCACCGTGGCCAACGGCAAGCTCTTCCTGGGGACCATCGACGGACGAGCCATTGCTCTCGACATCAAGACCGGAAAGCCGGTCTGGGAAGCGCAGCTTCTGGACACGCTGAAGTGCGGGTGCATGTTCACTTCTGCCGCCGCTCGCGGTGAAGGACAAGCTCATCTTCGGCTCCACCGGCGGCGGTATCCCGACGCGCGGGGGCGGCATCTTCGGTTGAAGCAGGACTCCGGCGAGAAGCTCTGGTATTTCGATCCCGTCCTGGAGGGAGAGGAGCACTGGGGGACGAACTCCTACGGTGAGTCCAGCGCGAAGTACGCCGGGGTCGGCGCGTGGCACGTGGGAAGCTACGACCCGGATCTCGATCTCGTCTACTGGGGTACCTCCAACCCTTCACCGTGGTTCGACTGGGCGCCCCCGGGTGAGGGACCCAAGGGCTATCTGCGCGAGAACGGCGTGGTGCGCGGCCCGGCGACAATCTCTACAGCAGTTCGGTGCTGGCGATGCGGCCGGATACAGGCGAACTCGTCTGGTACCACCAGGAGAATCCTCACGACGACTGGGACCTGGATGCGACACTCGGCGAATTCGTCCTGATCAACAAGGGCGGCAAGAAGCTGATGCTGCATCAGGGCAAGGGCGGCTACGTCTACGTCTACGACCGGACTGACGGCAAGATTCAGAACGTCTGGAAGATCAACAAGCACTCGACCTACGTCCAGTCCATAGATCCGAAGACAGGTGAACTGGATCGGCCGGACCCATCCTTCCACGCTCAAGGACAACCTTTACTGCCCGTCGATCATCGGTGGCCGCAGCTGGAATCCCGGTTCGTACAATCCCGACAGCGGCGTCTGGTTCAATTCGCGTCAGGAGATCTGCCAGGTCGCGAAGGTTCGTCCGGAACGTCCGCCCCTGGATCCGCTGGGCTGGTATGCCGGCGCCGAGCTTACCTGGGTTCATCCGCCGGGCGACAAGGCGCACGGCGCACTGGACGCGTGGGATCCGCTCACCGGCAAGAGGCTGTGGACGGTGCCCGACAAGTACCCTCGCATCTCGGGAGTTCTGTCGACCAAGGGGGACCTTGTGTTCAGTGTCGACATCAAGGGGATCGTCTCGGCTTACGACGCGAGCAGCGGCACCGAGCTGTGGCGCTTCAACACTGGTTCCGGCACGCGTGGCGGCATCATCAGCTACATGGCGGGCGGTGAGCAGTACGTACTGGTGCCCAGCGGCATCGGATCGGCCGTGGCAGCCATCACGGCGGGCATCTATCCGGAAGTCGGTCAGATTCCCGCGGCGGCAACCATGTTCGCCTTCAAGGTCAGCCGATAAGCGAGGTCATTGACGAACCCGGAAGGGCGCAACCCCTTCCGGACGTCACACGCCATCATGAAGATCTCTCCTATCCGTCAACGTAGTCAGCTGGTCACCTTGTTCGTCGCCAGCGTCGTCCTTGCAGCATCCGCACACGGAGCCGACGAACTCCCGCCTCCCGACAAGACGGGCGGCGTCGATCTGAGCAGTCCCGCAGTGATCGAGCGTGGAATGAACCTTCTCAACACCGCCTGTGGCGGGTATTGCCATGGGACCGAAGGGCGGGGATTGAAGGCGCCACCACTGCGCAACCGGACCGATCTGAGCTGGAGTGCAATTCACGCGACCGTCACCTACGGCCGCAAGCGGGCGGGCAAGATGATGCCCTCGTGGAAGGGAGTATTGCCGGACGAAGACATCTGGTCTGCCGTCGCCGCAGTCATCTCCCTGCGGCAGGCCGACGGAGACTCTCCACCGCAGACACAGCCGTCTGCGCACTGAGCGAACCGGCGCTCCCCGATGCGGAGGGCATCGCGAAGTGGCTCGTCCGGACGGCAGGTCTGCCGGCGCGGAGCCGGCCGGGGCGTGCGATGCCTCTCCTATCGTCGGGATTCGATGTGTTCGCTTGCGCAGGATGCCGTTGCGTCGGCTGTTCTCGCGCTGCGGGAGGCCGGCCGAGGCGGCGACCTCCCGGTTCTCTGGCCATGAGGCTCCCGACGCTGCCCGTGCCCGCCGCAGACGTCCGGATCACCTGCTGGCAGGATTCTGTCTCCATACGATCGGCCGCCTGTCCGATTCGACAGAGACCAGTTCTTCCACGTAGAGCGAAGGTGCCATGTCGTAGGCGTACTCGGTCAGCGTTGTCATCATCTCCCTTGCGCGGTCGGGATACTTCGCCGCGACATTCTCCGCTTCCTCAGGATCCCTGCCGATATTGAAGAGTTCGACCTTGGGCGGCAGCGCCGCATGGAGAATCAGCTTCCAGTCGCCCACACGTACGGCGCCGCGAAAGTCTTCCACGTTGATCAGCATCTGCTTGCGCGGAGAAGCTTGGCCGCCGGCGATGAGAGGCAGTATGTCGCTGCCGTCGAGTGGCTTCTGCGACGAGGTCTTCGCCTCCGCCGCCTGCAGAACCGTGGCGGTGAGGTCAGTGACGTGAAGGAACTGCGGGACGATCGTCTCGGGCCTGATACGGCCCGGCCAGCGCATCACCGAGGCGACACGTACTCCGCCCTCGTACAGGCTGCCCTTTCCTCCGCGAAAATCGCCGTTGTCCGCTGCGACGTCCGCGGTGTCGCCATCGCCTGTCGGGAGACGCGTCGGCACGCTGCCACCGTTGTCGCTGTGGAACACGATCAGGGTCTGATCGGCCATCGCCGCACGCTCGAGACTCGCGACGACCTCACCCACCGCCCGGTCCATCGCAGCCACCGCCGCGGCGTATCCGCGTCTCGCGGGGTCGGACACGTCGCGGAACTGCGCTGACAGTTGTGCAGGTGCTTCGCCCGACGCGGGGACCGGCAGAGACAGCATCATGAACAGAGGGCGGCGCTTGTCGTGGCGTTCGACGACACGCACCGCTTCTTTCGCAAGCAGGTCGGTGGCGTCGTTGCCCCGCTTGAACGGGAAAGTCGATTCGTCGCGTCTCCACTGAGGCGCGCCCGCTCGCGCGGACGCGGCCTGGCCCTGCGGGGACAGGCTGCCGAAGAAGTGATCGAATCCCCGCCGGGTAGGCCAGAATTCCTGGCGCGCATGCCCGAGCCGCCAATGGCCGATGTACGCGGTCGCGTACCCAGCCTCCTTCAGTGCTTCGGCAAGCGTGCGCTCGTCCTTCGGCAGGCCGAACGTGTTCGCAGGCACGATCGACATCGTCTGGAATCCATACCGCATCGGATAGCGGCCGGTCATCACCGCCGCGTGCGTCTGCGACGAATGGGGTTGCGCATAGAGCGCATTGAGAACGGCTCCTTCCCGGGCGAGGCGATCGAGGTGAGGCGTCGGGATCGTGCCCCGATGGAATCCGACGTCCTTCCAGCCGAGGTCGTCGGCCAGGATGTAGACGATGCTGGGCGCGGCCTCGCCATGGGGAGCAGCGAAACAGCATGCCGCTGCTGCAACGAATGATCCTGCGATTGTTCGTGCGAATGTTCTCGCGAGGGCGATCAGTTTCGACATCCGTGGTGCTCCCGTGTCCGGCATTTCGGCATTCAATCTGTGCGATGTGGGTCGAGTGCGGTGGCCGACCAGCACGTGCCGGACGCGAATCTGCGTTGTGCCAAATCGACCGTGATAGCATCGTTCGCATCGTTGTCGTCTCGCATTGAAGTTCACCCGAAATCGTCGAGAAAATTTCCTGTCGTGACGATTCGCACGAACCCTCCGGCTGCCTTGGCTTTCGATATCACTGATCGGTCACTGCTCGCGGCGCTTCAGCCTGCCGGCCATCGCGTGAGAACGCGCGAGGTCCTTCGCGCGTTCGCGTGGATGACGAGTTCTCTATGCGTGCTGGGCGGCCTGTATCTTGTGCTGATCGCGATGCACCCTTCACAGGGCGTGGCGCTCGCACTGCGTCCGGTGTTCCTGGCAATGGCGTGCGTCGCGCTGATCCGATGCATCTGGATTCTGTCGCGGCGCCCGTCTGCGCATTCCGTGGCAGCCGAATTGGACGAAAGGGCGGATCTCAAGGATGAACTGAAGAGCGCGTGCTGGTTCGCGTCCCGCGTGTCGGTGACCGAATGGGAATCGGCGCTCCTCGCTCGCGCCATACGCACACTGCAGGGTATCGATGCCGTCTCGATGATTTCCTTGCGGCCGACCGGCGGGCCGGTCCGGGCCGTGGGCATCGGATTGCTGGTGCTGGCGGTCGGACTGCTTGCGTTCCGGTCGGGTGGCGGTCACCCGACGAGCGCAGATGCGAACGCGGAATGGGGGGACGGCAGCCGGACCGCACTCTCGAATTCCGCGCCGGAATGGGCGCAGAGCGAAGAACAGGGAAGGGCGGATCCGCATGCCGAAGGAACGCGAACGCTTCGCGCACTGCCCGCGGACGCGGGTGCGGTGGTGGAACGCCCTGCTCGCGACGTGCGAAGCGGGCCCGATCCGGCAGACGACACGACGCCGGGTGGCCCTCGTCGCGAGAACGGGCCGCGCGGAGGACACGCGGGCGTTCAAGAGGCGTCCGATGCGGGCGAGGCCGCAGATTCAGGGCCGGGAGGGGCACTGGAGCGCGCGCTCGAGCTGTCTGCCGAACTGGCGCGTGGTGCGGTCGAACGAGTGCAGTCATTTCTGGGAAAGGGCAGTGCGCAGACGCCACGCGCCGAACTCGGAGCCGATCTTGCGGAAGCGCGTTCCGGCGCAGGTCAAGGCGTGGAGCGGCAGGATGCGCTGCAGGAACACACGACGATGAGCGAGATGAGCCAGGCGATGCAGCAGCTCGCGCCATCGCTCGACGGTGACAGACCCGCGCCCAGCAGAAGCGCGTCGGAGCCGCCTTCGCCAGGAGGGGGCGGCAAGGCCAACATCAGCGGCGGCACCGATGGCATGAGAGTCAATATCAACCAGACCGGGGACGATGGCGACGACGCGCCGCCCGATGCGCCGCTCTCGGAGCCGGAGACGCTGCACGGCAGAAAGACGGAGCGTCTCGCCGTCAAGCTCGATCGTCTCGTGGCCGGTTCGGGTGGCGGACAGGCGGCATCCGAGGAAAGCGAAGGCTTCTATGAGGCCAGCCGCGCGCAGGCCGCCCGGATCGAGTTGAGTGCCACCGCGGCCGTGGCAAGAGGCAGGAGTGACGCCGCGGTGTCGAACGAGAAGGTTCCGGTTGCCTACCGGGGCACGGTCAAGCGTTACTTCGTGCTCGAGCACGGGCGGGAAAAGTGATCGACGCAGCGACGTTCGCGCACTCCGGCAGCAACGAAGGGCGAGCGAAGGCCGAAGGGTCGGGCCCGGCTTTCGCATCCAGGCGCCCCCGCAGGATCCCATGCTGAGTTTCTTCTCGCTTCCATCGCCGCTGGCGTACGGCTTGCTGGCGGGCGTCGCGGCCGTCATCGGCTTGCTGTTTCTCGTGAAGCCGGTGCGCGTACGGATGCTGGTGGCGTCCACCCTCCTGTGGCAGCGCGCCGCCGGAAGCCGGCGCCCGCATCACCGGCGCCGGCGGTGGATCGTCTCGCTCGTTCTCGCCTTGCTGACGGGATTGAGTCTCGCGCTCGCGGCGGCACGGCCCCACGCAGGGGGCGCGAGGCAGCGAATCGCGGTGGTCCTCGACAACACCGTCTCCATGGCGGCACGCACGTCGGACGGAAGCACCCGCTGGAACCGCGCTCTGGAATCTGCGCGGACGCTCATCTCGCAGCTTCCCGCCACCGGAGAGGTGCTTCTGCTCGACACCACGGGCAGCGGGACGGTGCCCGCGGGTCTTGTTTCGCGCGACCGGGCCCTCGCGCATCTGACCGACGTGCGGCTTTCGACCCTCGTGACGGGGCGTGTCCCGCCGCTGCCGCTCGCCGACGAGACGGGCGGTGCGCATCTGTTCACCGATGGCGTGGGACTCGATGGCGTCCCGCCGGGAATCGCGGTGCGGTCGGTCTTCGAGGCGGCCGACAACGTGGCCATCACCGGGTTCGAGGCGCGTCCGGTGCCCGGGGCACCGACACGTTACGAAGCGTTCCTGCAGATCGCCAACACCGGTACCGGGGCGAAGTCTGTCGCACTCGAAGTGCGTGGCACCGAAGGCTTTCGCGTGACGCGGCAGTTGACGGTGGCGGGCGAGACCGCGACCAACCTGAGCCTGGACGTGACGAGCGTTGCGAAGGGACCCCTGCGTGCGCACATCTCGGCGCCGGGCGATGCCTTCGAACTCGACGACTCGGCGTACTGCCTCGTTCTGCCGCACCGGGAGAAGCGGGTCCTGCTCGTCACGGCGGGCAATGCGCAGCTGGAAGACTCGCTGCGTGTGCTGCCCGGCGTCGCGCTGGCCGTGCAGAGTCCCGCGAGACAGCTCCCGTCGTCCTCCTTCGATACGTTTGTCTTCGATCGATTTGCGCCCCCCGATCCTCCCGTGGCCGGCGCGTTGCTGTTCCGGCCTCCGCCTTCACGTTGGCTCGATGCAAGGTGGCGAACCGCGGGCAAGCTGTCGAGGCTTGCCTGGGACGACGTACATCCGCTTGCCTCGGGGGTCGCGTGGCGCTCGGTGAGGGTGGACGCGGCGCGTGTCACCCCCGCACCCGAAGGACGCTCGGTAGTGACGGCGGATGATCGCGGAGGAACGCGTGGAGCCGTCATTCTGGCGGGCCAGGCCAGCGCCCGATGGGCGGCTGTCGGCTTTGCACTGGAAGACTCGAATCTGCCTTTGCAGGCGGGCTTTCCGGTGTTCCTGGGCAACGCCGTGAACTGGCTCGCGCCGGGCCCGTCAGTGACGAGCGCCAGCGTGGGCTGGGTTGACCTCCCGGTCAGGGACGCGCAGGTCTTCGAGTTGGCGGGCAGCCGGGTGGCTACGACATGGACCCCGGACCGCACCTTGTTCGAGGCACCCCGACCGGGGGTGTACTGGGCGCGGAGCGGACAGGATGAACGGATGGTCGTGGTGAACGCCAACGACCTGCGCATGGCGCAGATCAACCATCGGAGGCTCCCTGGGGGCGCGCTTCGCGAGGGTGAAGGGGCGGCCGCCGCCGCTTCGTGGCCGGAGCCGGGCGTCCTGCTGCTCGGATTCGCCCTGATTCTGCTGACCGCCGAATGGGTGAGCTTCAGCCGGGGGGCGACCGAATAACCATGCAACTCGGCCTTTCGTCCTGGTGGCCGTTGTGCCTGCTTCTGCTCGTGCCGCTGGGCGGATGGGTGGCGTTCCGGTCGCGGCGCGGCATGGAACGCTGGAGATCGCGCACCGTTCACATCCTGCGCGCGTCATCCATCATGTGCGTGATTGCCGCGCTCTGTGGTCCCACCGTGCAGACGCCGAGCGACGACGTTTCGGTGGTCTATGCGCTGGACGTGTCCCACAGCGTATCCCCGCAGTCGGTGCGTTCCGCGATGGCCTGGATAAGGGACACCAACGAGCGCTTCCGTCCTGCACAGTCGCGCTTCGTCCTCTTCGCGGACCGGGCCCGGTTGCTGACCCGCATCGATGACATCGACCGGGTGCCGGTGAGCGACTCGCAGGACCGGTCCTCCATGGCCATCGACCAGAGCGCGACGGATCTCGAGGCAGGTGTGGCGGCTGCCCTGGCGGGATTCCGTCCCGAACATGCCAAGCGTCTGGTGCTCATCACGGACGGCAAGCAGACACGGGGCGATGTGTGGCGCCAATTGTCGCGGCTGCGCAACGAGCGGGTGCGCGTCCATACGATGCCGGCACCCACCGGCTATTCTGCGGAGGCCTGGCTCGACGGACTCGACGTTCCCGAGAACGTTCGCCGTGACGAGCCTGTGGTCGCCCGCATCCGGCTCATGGCGACCGCTTCGATGCGGGGGCGGCTCGAGCTGCGAGTGAAGGACGAAGTTCGCCTGGAACGCAGCGTTTCCCTCGCAGTGGGCCGGAACGATGTCGAAGTCGATCTCCGGTTCCTGCGCGAGGGCGAGAATCCGGTCAAGGTTTCGTTCACGGCGCCCGGGGGCCGCACGGACTCGTCGGTATCCAGTGTCTGGGTCGGGCCCCGCCTGAGGCTCCTCCACGTCGAAGGTGGGAGCACGGGCTCGCACTACCTCGCGGAGGCACTCGAGGCGAACGGCATCGACGTGACGGCGATCGGTTCGGCACGGTTCACGGAGGATGCGGCGACGGCACTGAACGAAATGGACGCCGTGCTGCTCAGCGACGTCAACGCCGAGACGTTGAGCGAGCAGGCCACTGACCTGCTCCAGCAGTTCGTTCGCGATCAGGGGGGCGGACTGATCTTCGTGGCCGGAGAGAACACTTACGGCAAGAGCGGCTTCTCCGGCGGCATGGTCGAACGGATGCTGCCCGTGAGGTTCGAGGCGCGGCGCAAACGCAACGAACTGGATCTGGTGCTGCTGCTCGACCGTTCGCACAGCATGCGGGGAGACAGGATCGAGCTGGCGAAGACCGCCGCACTCGCGACGCTCGACATGATGGAACCCCAGCACCGGCTGGCCGTGGTGGCCTTCGACTCGAGGCCGCACGACGTGGTGGCCCTGGCGAAGGTCGGCACCCGGCGGCGGGCCGAGGATGCGATCGGCACCATCACCACCGGTGGCCGGACAGACGTCTACAACGCGCTGTGGCGAGCGCACGAGCTCCTGGCGGGCTCGGAGAGCAAGACCAAGCACGTGATCCTGCTCACCGACGGCCAGAGCGCACCGCCTCCGAACGTGGGGGTCGCCGCAAAGCCCGACTCGGCGATCATGCGCACGCTCGAGAGCCTGCTCCAGGGCCAGGGACAGAGCGCGGAGCGCACGCGGAAACTGCTCAATGCCGACGCACCGGATCGGCCGGCGGCCGCGGAGGGCGGCTACGAGGATCTCGTGGCGAAGATGGTCGTCTCGGGCATCACTCTGTCCACGGTCGCCATCGGCGACGAGCCGAATCTCGCGCTGCTGGCTTCTCTCGCGGCGCAGGGAAACGGCAGGAACTACGTCGCCCGCCGGGACAGCGAGATCCCCGGATTGTTCGTGACCGAAGCCAGGCGCCTGCTCGGAGAAGCGCTGGTGGAGGAACCGTTCCGGCCTCGGGTCGTGGGGTCCAGCGAGGTGCTGACCGGTGTGGACTTCGGCAGCGGCCCGGAACTCAAGGGCTTCGTCACGACGAAGCCCGGGCGCTTCGCGGACGTGCTGCTGGAGGCGCGGGACGAGGCTCCGCTTCTCGTGGAGACGCGATACGGACTGGGCAAGACCGTGGCCTTCCTGTCGGATGCGAAGAACCGGTGGGCGAAGGACTGGCTCGTGGCAGGGCTACGGGCGGCTCTGGGGTCAGGTGGTGCGTGCCGCCGCACGGGAGCCCGGAGACCCCACCCTGACGTTGGAGGTCACGCGCAAGGAAGGCGACGCGCTGATCAAGCTGACCGCCTTCGACGACGACGGCTCGTATCGGAACGAGCTGTGGCCGAAGGTGAGCGTGCGGCATCCGGACGGCGGGTCGTCGGTAGCCGTTCTGCGTCAGTCCTCGCTCGGGACCTACACGGCCAGCCTGCCTCTTCACCCAAGCTCAGGGGCTCCGTACCGCTTCGAACTGCTGGCGGGTCCGGGCATATCGTCCCGGGAAGCAGCACGCCTTCGGCCGCGCACGCTGTACTACCCGAACGTCGACGAGTTCCGGCCCCGTTCCCCCGACATCGCCCTGCTCAGGGCCCTCAGCGAACGCACGGGTGGCACGTTCGCGCCTGCGCCCGGCGAGATCGGGCGCATCTTTTCTCCGGCATCGGATGGCGGCACATCGACCACGGATCTCTGGCCCATGCTGGCGGCCATGGCCTTGCTGATGCTGTTGCTCGAGATCGCTGCGCGGCGCGTGTCCTTCCCGAGCGGCTTGCGCGGTGGCGTGCGTCAGTCGTCGCGCGCGGAATAGCGGGCGGCCGTGTCGTCGAAGATGCCCTGCTGTTGCAGGTAGTGGGACTGTAGCGCGTAGGCTTCCGCCTCGCGCGAGTGCCACTCAGACGTGCCGTACGGCACGGGACCCCGGACCGCCTGGGCGGCGTGGACGAGTTCGTGCAGCAGGATGCTCCGTCCGCGTTCGGAGGCGAGATCCACATCCGCCCGGATCAGGATCCGGCCGGGCCGTCGGATCGACACGCCGTAGCCCTGCACCGACTGCGGATACTGGTAGAACGCGGCGCACCGGCAAGGCATCTCCCGCCCAGGCAATTGCCGAAGTTCCGGAAGCTCCGCCGGCAGCGGATGACCGGACACGGCGACCAGCCAGTGCAGAAGGGAGAGGACCAACCGTTCCATGAACGGCTTTCTATCACCGCGTCCCGGGGCCTCGCGCGGGATCAACTTGCAACTGCGCCCAGGACGACTTCCCTTGTCGTCCCGAATCGCGCGTAGCCGTCGAAACCGTTCCGGTCGGCGAGATGGCGGCATGCAAGGTCTTCCATCCACTCTCGTCCAGCGTCCCCCGGCCGTGTGAGCAGCGGTTATCTCCGGGGTTCGCGGGCATCCATTCCTGCACGCAGTTCAGTGCATCGATGGGAAAACATCCGCACCGTGCAGGAGAGTGAGAAGGAGCGCAGACGCGCATGCGCTTCCCATTCTTCTCAGGCAGGCCAGGGGGGTTTGTCCTGAAAACCGTCTGACGAATGGCGAACCGGATGTCATGGCGGCCGTCGCAGTACCGGTCACGTCTGCCGTCGGCTGCGGCACGCGCCCGGCGTACCGGCGGAATTTCTCGGTGAGATCCGGAACTGATCCTTGCGCAAGAGAGGAAATGGACGCGCTCGCTCCGGATTGCGCACGTTCAGACTCCTGCTCCGATGTTCAGCCGTGGTCGAGTGCCCGGCCGTGGAGCAAGGGGCGCAAGCCCGCGTTCGCGCAGCCTGTCCCCGCTGAACCGCCATTCCCGTCTTCCGAGCAGCAAGGATCCAGTTCATGGCTTCACCCGATCGCGACGAACGCGTCGATCCCCAGGACACCGTAACACCGCATGAAGTGGAACGCAGATGCGTTCTGACCGGGGCGCTGGCCCTCATGCTTGCGCCCCTCGGCTCCACTGCCGCCGTGGAACCGCGTAACGCCCGTCCGCAGCCCGGTGACACCCTTGTCTACTCCGAAGGCGCGCGCAAGGGTGAAACCTTGGCGGCCAGCGAGATACAGCAGGGAGCCGCCCCTGTGTTCGCGTACCCGAAGGATCCCTCCACCGGCACGGTGCGCGATGGCGTGCGGATCAACCTCGTGCTCGTCGTGCGACCGGATCCCAAGAGCATCTCCGAGAAGATGGCGCCACTGTCCACCGACGGTGTCGTTGCGTACTCGGCCGTCTGCACCCACTACGGTTGCCAGGTGACGCTCATGCATCCGAACCAGCGCGCGGTGGTGTGCAACTGCCACGGCTCGACGTTCGACGTGGGCAACAGTGGAGATATCATCGGCGGACCGGCGACGCGCCGTCTTGCCGTCCTGCCCATCAAGTCGGCAGAAGGCGTTCTGACCGTGGCGGCCGGTTTCATCGGTCGATTGGGGCCGCCGCAGCAGTGACCGGGGCTCGCCCCGCAAGCAGTGCCACAACCTTAGAAAACCCAGGAGGTTAGCGATGAAGACGTGGACCTACGCCGCGCTTGTCGGGGCAGCAATCGTCCCCGCGGTGTGCGCAGCCGCACCGTTGGCGAGCTACAAGGCCGTCACGCAGGAACGGCTGGAGAATCCCGAGCCGGAAAACTGGCTCATGCACAAGGGCAACTACCAGGGCTGGAGCTACAGCCCCCTCGAGCAGATCACGACGAAGAACGTGAAGCGGCTCGTGCCCGTCTGGAGCTACGCCACCGGCGTGGGTTCCGGTCACGAGGCCTCCGCGCTCATCAACAACGGCGTGATGTTCGTGATGACGCCGTTCAACCAGCTTCTGGCCCTCAATGCGAAGACGGGCGAACTGATCTGGCGCTACAAGCGCGAGTTTCCGGAAGGCTTCAGCGCGCTGCACTACACGAACCGCGGTCCTGCGCTCTACGGCGACAAGGTATTCGTGGCCAACCTGGATTGCGTGCTGTCCGCTCTCGATGCGAAGACGGGCAAGATCGTCTGGGAAGCCGAGGTCTGCGACACGAAGGAAGGCGCCTACATCACGTCGTCTCCGCACGCGGTCAACGGCAAGGTGTTCGTGGGTCCGTCCGGCGGCGAGTTCGGCATTCGCGGCTACCTGAAGGCCTTCGACACCGAGACGGGCAAGGAGGTCTGGCACACGTGGGCCGTGCCCGGTCCCGGGGAGAAGGGGCATGAGACCTGGCCGCAGGACGGCCGCTGGAAGGACGCCTACAAGATCGGCGGCGGAACGATGTGGATGCCCGGCAACTACGATCCGAAGAGCAACACGCTCTACTGGGGCGTGGGCAACGGCTCTCCGTGGTTCGGCGACCAGCGCCCCGGGGACAACCTCTACGTCGCATCGGTGCTCGCGATGAACCCGGACACCGGCGCGATCAAGAGCCATTTCCAGTACCACTGGAACGACTCGTGGGACTGGGCCGGCATGAACGCCCCGACGCTGATCGAACTGGATCGCAACGGCAAGAAGGTGCCCGCGCTGATCAGCGCCCAGCGCAACGGCTATCTGTACTGGCTGAACCGTGACGGCGACAACGGCAACATCTCCTTCAACAAGGCGGTGCCGTTCGTCAAGCAGAACGCGTTCAAGAGCATCGATCCGAAGACGGGACGTCCCTCGTACGTGGACGAAGCCGTTCCCAAGACCGGCAAGGAAGGTGTGTACTGCCCGAGCCTGTGGGGCGGCAAGGATTGGCCGTACGAGGCGTACAACCCGAAGACGGGCATGCTCTACATCCCCTTCAACGACAACCACTGCATGAGCCTCACCGGCAAGATCGAGGAACGTGTTCCCGGCAAGTGGTCCGCGGGCGTGGACATCCCGGACATCAAGCTGCTGGTGGACAAGGATCCTCCCTACATCGGTGGCATCCAGGCTTGGGACGTCAATTCCGGCAAGCAGATCTGGCGTGAGCAGTACAAGAAGTCCTGGAACTGGGGTTCGGTCATGACCACTGCGGGCGGTGTGCTGTTCGCGGGCGGCACGAGCGACCGGATGTTCCGGGCGTACGACGCCAAGAACGGCAAGCTGCTGTGGGAACACAAGGTCAACTCCGGCATCATCTCGCCGCCTTCCAGCTTCTCGATCGACGGCGTGCAGTACATCGCCGTGGTGGCAGGGTGGGGCGTGGACGCCGCGTTCGTCCAGGGTCTGATGCACGACCTCTCCGGCTGGGAGCCGAAGGAAGTACCTCCGGGCGGAACGATCTGGGTGTTCGCGTTGCGTGACTGATCGCGTGTAGGAACAACGCATCGGTCGCAGTCACCGAAAGGCCGGCGTCGGTTACGACGCCGGCCTTTTCCTTTTCAGCCGTTGTAGTCCAGCCGCATCCGACCATCACTGTGGACGCAGCCCGGCGCGTTGGCGGACCGCCGCGCCGTGTCGAATGCAGCGCCACCACATGAACGTCAGCGCGTGGATGGAATACTCGTCCCGAATTGCGTTTCCCTTCCGGTTGCGTTCTCGACAACGGTCGCGGAGGAAGGGCGCGCAGGTGGTACGGCGTCACGCCGCACCGGGACACACCAGGCAATCCGGACATGTCCCCATCCCCGTTTCCTGCCACTTCGTCCGGGGATACCTCGGCAACGGTCCTCCCGGGGCAGGGACCGAGGCCGATGGCTGCCGGGACTACCTCTCCCGATGTCCAGGAGAAAGTGCCCGATGGATGCGGTCGATCCGGGAAAGAAGCAGACGCTGCGCGAGATCGAGTTCCCGGCCGCCTCCGGAGATGTTCGCCCCCTTGTGCAAGCATGCCGGGAGTACTTCCGCGACGGGGCTGGATTGTTCAACCGCAACCAGGGAACAAGTCTTCGCCGCCGCGCGTGGGTTGTTCCGTTCGTTCTGCCCCCTGTGGACGAATACCTTCGCAATCGCCGCCGCACCAGGCCGTTCCAGTCCGTCGGATCGGTGCTGGCGGCAGCGATCACTCGAAAGATACCAGGAGGATGAATGAACACTCGACGAGTCCTGAGGCGCGTCACGGCTGCGTCCGCATTGGCTCTTCTCTGCACCCAGCCAGCCTGGGCGCAGAACTTCGCCAACGTCAACTTCGACCGCTTGATGAAGGCGGAGAAGGAGCCCGGCAACTGGATGACGCATGGCGGCACCTATCGCGAGGCGCATTACAGCCCGCTCGACCAGATCAACGTCTCCAACGTCGGCAAGCTGCAGCTCGCCTGGTATGGCGACTTCGACACCAATCGCGGGCAGCAGGCCACGCCGCTGGTGATCGACGGCGTGATGTACACGAGTTCGTCGTGGTCCAAGGTGTATGCGTACGATGCCGCGACGGGCAAGGAACTCTGGCGCTTCGACCCCAAGGTTCCCGGCACCATCGCGAAGAGTGTCTGTTGCGACGTGGTCAATCGTGGTGTCGCAGCCTGGAACGGCAAGATCTACGTCGGGACCCTTGACGGCCGGCTCATCGCCGTCGATGCCAAGACGGGCAAACCGGTGTGGTCGACCGTCACGGTGGACCAGTCGAAGCCCTACACGATCACCGGCGCGCCGCGCGTGTTCAAGGGCAAGGTCGTCATCGGCAACAGCGGCGCGGAATACGGCGTCCGTGGCTATGTCACCGCCTACGATGCCGAGACGGGCAAGCAGGCCTGGCGGTTCTACATCACGCCCAATCCGAACAACGAGCCCGATGGCGCGGCGTCCGACCGGATCCACCGCGAGAAGGGTTATGCGACCTGGGGTGACGGCGCGTGGAAGCAGACGGGGGGCGGCGGCACGGCCTGGGACGCACTCGTCTACGACCCGGACTACAACCAGCTCATCATCGGCACCGGCAACGCCAATCCGTGGAGCTGGAAGTCCCGCTCGTCCAATGAGGGCGACAACCTGTTCGTCGGTTCGATGCTGGCCATCGATGCCGACACCGGCGACTACCGTTGGCACTACCAGGAAACGCCCGGAGATGACTGGGACTACACGTCCGTGCAACCGATCGTTCTCACGGAACTCAGCATCAACGGCAGCAAACGCAAGGTCGCGCTGCATGCGCCCAAGAACGGGTTCTTCTACGTCGTGGATCGGAGCAACGGCAAGCTGATCTCGGCAGAGAAGTTCGCCACCGTGAACTGGGCGGCCGGCGTGGACATGGAGACTGGCCGGCCCGTGGTCTACGAACAGGCCCGCTACGGTATCAGCGGCGGCGATTTCCTGGCGATTCCGGGTCCGTTCGGTGCGCACAACTGGCACCCGATGGCGTTCAGTCCCAAGACCAATCTCGTGTACATCCCCGTCCAGAACATCCCGTTCGGCTACGCGGACGACGGCAGCTTCAAGTACACACCCGGTCACGGGGCCTGGAACCTGGGCATCACGTCCAAGCAGAACGCCGGCCCGCAGGACGAACCCGAGCGCAAGATCATGGCGATGCGCACGGAAGGTCACCTGCTTGCCTGGGATCCGGTGCGTCAGACCGAAGCGTGGCGCATCAACCACGGCGGCGTCGCCTCGTCGGGCGTGCTGGCGACCGGCGGCAACCTGGTCTTCCAGGGCACGCCGGACGGCAAGCTCGTCGCCTATCGATCCGACAACGGTCAGAAGGTCTGGAGCTGGCAGGGCTACGACGGCATCATCGCGGGGGCCATGAGTTACCTGGTCAACGGCGAGCAGTACATCGCCGTGCTGTCCGGATTCGGCGGTTCCAACGCCCTGCACGTGCCGTACTTCATGAACGCGAAGGTGGGCACGAACGGGCGGGTACTGGTCTTCAAGCTGAACGGCAAGGCGACCCTGCCGGACAACATGAAGCCCGTACTCGACGCGCAGGTGCCGAGCGACACCTTCACCGAGGAACAGGTGGCGAAGGGCGCCGCGCTGTTCGGCAACTGCGTGCTGTGCCACGGCTTCGGGATGAACACGAACAACATGGTCCCCGACCTTCGCCGTTCGCCGATCCCGTCCAACCGCAAGGCGTTCGAGGACATCGTCCTGCGAGGTGCACGCGAAGACAAGGGCATGCCGAACTGGGGCGCGACGCTCTCGCAGGAAGACTCCGAAGCGCTGCGCGCGTATATCGCCAGCCGGGCCAAGGTGCTCCAGCGCGACCTTGCGGCCGAGAAGACCGTGTCGAAGCGTTGATCCAGTCCGATCCCGCGCGTGTGGCGTTGTCCCCGCGCGGGACCGGTTCGCGAATCCTACGCCCGGCCTTTGCCGGGCGCTTCATTTCCCATGGCTGAATCGAGCCATTCAGAACGAGCGCTCTTCGTCGTGTCGTGCGCAGGAGCGGCCAGGCGAATACGGCGCACTCGCCTGATCGACTCCGGCATGCGGGCGCTGCGGGTCGCCGCAGTCGCCACAGTGACCGTGGGGCTGGGCTACTGGTGGGGCGCCGTACGTCTCGTGCCGCCTCCCGCAGTGCTCTTCCTGACGACGGTCCTCGTGGTCTTGCTCCTGCGCGCCCTGTGGCCGGGGCTCAAGCGGGTCGGCATCCGTGATGCGGCACTCACACTCGATGCCCGTGCCGGACTGAAGGACGAACTGCTGTCCGCGGTCGAATTCGTGTCGGCGCCGTGCGGGACACCGATGGAAGCGCTGCAGATCCGACGTGCGCGGCGCACTCTGGAATCCTTGCCTGCCGGCGTCATCGCACCTGGAGTGTCCCGGCAATCGCTGGTGGTCACGGCGGCGATGACCGGGACGGCCGTCACGCTCGCGGCCCTCATCGCCACCCACCTCATCGGGCCCGGTGTAATCACGGGCGTCGAACGGCCCGGCCGTCCGTCACCCGTGCACGCCACGGGTGGAACCGAAAACGCGGTCGGCGACCGGAGGCCGGACCGCGCCGGGCCAGATTCGACGGAAGCGGCCATCCCCAGGGCGCCTTCCCCGGGCGACCCGGCCACCGACTCCTCGGGTACGCGCCCGGCACGCTCGCCGGACTCGGACGCCACGGAGGGTGTGAACCCCTCCGCGCCCGCCGCGCGACACCTGAACGACGTAGCAGGCCTTCCTCTCAAAAGGCAGGAACGGGGCGCCGATTCCGCAGGCGAGGCCCTTGTGGCAGGACAAGCAGCAGACCGGAGCCTTCTGGAACGCATTCAGGATCTGTTCGGGGCATCGCGTTCGGACTCGCGCCCCATCGCGGGAGGCAACGGGCCGGAGAGGACGTCGCCGCCGGCTGCGGCCGTTCATCCGCACGAGTCCGTGGAGAGCGCTACGCTGCGGATGGCGGTGGATGACGTGGGCAAGTCCGATGGCGCGACCGCTGCGATTCGCCGAGGGGAAGCGACCCCGTCGCTCGTGCCGGAAGGCGCCATGGGCGAAGCGCGAGCCATACCCGACGGCAATGAGGGCTCCCGCCGTACGATCACGGAAGCAGCCAAGGGCACTGGGGCCGCCGGCGCCGGGCTCTCGGGCAACCGCTCCGCCGGCCTGCAGGAGGCACCCGACGTGCTCGGCGCGAAGACGGCTCGCCTGCCGGTGCGCATGGCTCGGGTACGGATCGATCCGGACGATCGCGACGATCCGGCAGATGGCACCGGTCCCTACGTGGCGACGCGACGCCAGTCATCCGACCTGGAGGCGACGTCCGCCGGGTGGACGAGCCCTCGCGTTCCGGAAACTCCGAATGGCCACCACCCCCCGGGCTACGCCCAGAGGGAGGCGGTACGGCGCTACTTCCTGGATCTCAACCGGCGAGATTCGCCATGAGCGCGGCCCGCGGATGGGACATGCCTGCGCTCCTGCTCGCCGCTGCAGTTGCGATTCTGGTGATCGCGGCATACGCGTACCGTCCCCCAGCCCCCCGGCGCACCGTCTCGTCGCTGCTCCTTTGGCAGCGCGTCGTGTCCGCAGGGCGCGTCCGGCCGGGACGGGCGCGCTGGTGGTTCTCCTGGTGCTCGCTCTGCTGGCCTCGGCCTGTATCGCGTTCGCCCTGGGCCGCTCGGGCCTGTTGCCGGGCGGTCGCGAGCGGCCGGTTCTGGCCCTGGTACTGGACGCTTCCTCGTCCATGCGGACGCGCCTGCCGGTCGGGCATTCCCGTTGGGTCCAGGCGAAGGCGCTGGCACGGGACCTCGTTGCGGCGGAACATCCGGACACCCGGTTCGTTGTCGCAGACACGTCCGAGGGGGGGACCGTCCGAGGCCCCTTTGGTGCCGGCGATGCCCTCGCGGCACTCGACGTCCTTCCGCCTCCGACGGGCGGGCGCACCGGCATGCCGATGCTGCCCGCCGCAAGAGGGGATCCCCGCCGGATCGAGTTCATTTCCGATGGCGTGAGCGGAATCGAACCGGGGGAGGGCGCGGGAAAACAGACCGTATTCCAGCGTGCGGACAACGCCGGTGTGATGTCGTTTCGCGTGGAAATCACGCCGAACGACGTTCGCCGGTCCATCGCAACCGCCGTGATCCGCAATGCTTCGCCCCGCACGAGGAACGTCGACCTGGAGTTGCGCGGCTCCGCCGGGTCGATACACCGTTCGTTGACACTGGAATCCGGGCAGACAGTCGCCGAGACCGCCGACGTTTCGCGGCTGGGTGCGGGCACGTTGCGGGCAGTCGTGCATCTGGCGGGCGACGCCTACGATGAAGACAACGAGAAGGTGGCTGCGGCGCCCGATCCGGGAGTGCGTCGAATTCTCCTCGTCTCGCGCTCGTCCGGAGTCCTCGAGTCGGCGCTGCGCGCCCTCCCCGGCGTATCACTCAGATTCGTCAGGCCCCAGGCGTTCTCAGGCGTTTCGGGTGTCGACGCCTGCGTGTTCGACGATTTCCAGCCGGCGGATCCGCCCGGCGTTCCCAGTCTCTGGTTTCAGCGCTCGGCGTCTGCCGGCGCCGTGGTCGCCGCATCGCCCAAGGTGACGCGGATTGCCGGTGCACATCCACTCGGGAGCGTGGTTCCCTGGCGTGATCTGCGCTTCAGACGGGCTGTGCTGGCCGATCCGGCCGACGGGGAGGCGCACGACACACCCGTCGTTCTCGCAGCGATGGGCACGTCGGATCGGGAGGGTGCGCTGGTCCGCACGTCCATCCTGCCTCACCGGCGCATCGTCGCCGGTTTCGGGATGAACGACTCGGATATCGCGTCGAAGCCGGACCTCATCGTGTTCCTGGCCGCCGCGCTCGACTGGATGACCGCGGGAAGCTCAACGCTGATGGTTTCCCCGGCGAGCAGAACTGGCGCGCAGGCCGCCCTCGAAACGGATACGGACGGCAACGGGACCCGCCGGAGGCCGGACGCCCTTTACCGCGCTGCTGCCGGAGATCGGAGCCGAGCCGAACAGGCGGAAGCGGTCGACATCAACGCCAGCGCGTGGCCCGAGGCAGCGCACACCCGCGCCGGTCCCGGCGGAAGGCAGGCTCCGCGATTCGATCCGGCGGTCGCGGCGTTGTGGGTCGCCGTTGTGCTTCTTGCGTTCGAGTGGGTCGCATTCGTTCGCGGGCGCACGGTCTGAGCTCGTGAGCGAACGAAGATGCTGACGTTCACGAATCACTGGGCGGCCATTGCGTTGTTTCTGCTGCCGCTGGTCATGTGGGCGGGACGGCACCGCATGCATGGGAACGTCCCTGTATTCGGGCCATCCCAGCGGATCCTCCGCGTGCTCGCGCTGACAGCTCTCGTGGCCGCGATCATGCAGCCGCAGTGGTGGCGCTCCGTGTCCCGCTCCACGACGGCCGTGGTGGTGGATGTTTCCCGCAGCATGGCCGGCCGCGGGGTCGCCGCGGCCGAACACTGGATGAAATCGTCGGACGTCCGCGCGGGTGCAGGCGGCGCGCGCATCGTCGTGTTCGCCAGCGGCCCGACCGTGCTCGGTGAGGACGAATCGCCGATCGCCTTCGGAGCGGCGGGTCGAGACATCGTTGCCGACCCCGGCACGACCGACATCGAACGTGCGCTCGACGCATCGCGAACGATCCTGCCTGCGGACAGCTGCCGCAACGTGGTTCTGTTCTCGGACGGCAACGAGACAGTCGGGCAAGCGTGGCGTGCGGCGGACCGGCTCCGGCGCGAAGGTGTCGTGCTCCATACGCAGGCCGTGGAACCGGGTGCCGCGAGACCGTTGCGGATCCTCGGTGTGTCGTTGCCACCCGGGCCGAGAAAGAACGAATCCATGCCGATGGTGGTCCGCGTGCATTCTGCAACGGCCGGTTCTGCAGTCCTGGAATTGTCCTTGAATGGCGGTCCGGCCAGCGGTCTGCCGGCAACGCTGCAACCTGGTCTCAACGAGTGGACTGTCCCGGTCACGATCGCCCGACAGGGTGCAAACGAACTGAGCATAGGCGTCGTTTCGTCACGGGGCACGGACGGCGGAAGCGATCGCTGGGTCGAGGCCTTCACAGCCGGGCCTGGGGTGAGAGTCCTGCTGGAAGGACGGGATCCCCGCGAGATGATGTCGATCGCGGTGGCGCTGAGGCAGCATGGCATCCAGGTCCGTACGCGGTCGCCCGCGGACGATGCGCTTCCTGACCGGCTTGGAGAAGTGGCCGACGTCGTGGTACTGGTCGATTCGGGCGATCCGGTTGTCCCGCCTGCGATGTTCGGCCGGCTGGAAACCTTCGTGCGTGACGGAGGAGGGTTGGTCTTCGTCGCGGGCGAAAACAGCAACGGCGAAGCGGCGAAGTCGGCGGTATCCCTGGAACGCATCCTCCCCGTCCGCTTCGAGGCAAGACGCCGCAAGCGCGACATGGATCTCGTGATGCTGGTCGACCGTTCGTTCAGCATGCGCGGCATGCCTCTCGAGCAGGCAAAGTCGGCCATTCTGTCTGTGGTGGACATGCTGGAGCCGCATCACCGGTTCGGCGTGACGGCCTTCGATGCGCGGCCGCACGAGATCGTCCCGTTGCGGCCGGCGGGCGCGCGTGCGGATGCCGACGACCGCGTGTCGAGAATCGTCGCAGGGGGCAGACCAACATCCACAACGCCCTGTGGCAGGTGCTGCGGCAGTTGCGCGATTCCAGGGCCCGCACCCGGCACGTGATTCTCCTGTCGGACGGGAACACCGCGCCTGTCGGGGTGCGGCCCGCGGATCCTCGGGTCGCCTCGGTGGCGGCATTGCAGGAATCGGGCGATGCCGATGCCGGACCGCCTGCGAGCTTCGAGGACATGGCATCGCTGCTGCGCCAGGCGCGCATCAGCGTTTCGACGGTGGCGATCGGTGGCGACGCCGATCTCGAACTGCTGGGCAATCTCGCCCGCTGGACTGGCGGTCAAGCATATGTCTCGCGCAGGGACGACGAAGTGCCCGAACTCTTCGTGCGGGACGTCACGCGGCTGACCGGTGGCTCGCTCCTCGAACGGCCGTTCAGACCGGTCGTCCGGGAAGCGGACGCAGCCACCGCCGGTCTGGACTTCTCCCGTGCGCCGCCGCTCCTGGGCTATGCACTCGCGCGCGCGAAGCGGCATGCGCGGGTGCTTCTGGACGCGCGGCCCGGCCATCCTCTTCTCGTGACCCATCGCTACGGGCTGGGAACGGCCACGGCATTCCTGTCGGACGCGCATGCACGCTGGTCGGCCGAGTGGCTGGATTGGCCGGGCTACGGAAGGTTCTGGGCGCAGGTCATGCGGGCGGCCGCTCCCTCCTGGGAAGACGGACGCCGGCGCTTGAGCGTATGGCGCGAGGGACGCGACGCGGTCGTCCGGCTGGACAGTCTCGACGCAAGGGGCGCCTTCAGCAACGCCGAGCACCCGTCGGTTTCGATGAGCGGCGGGGGTCGGGAGCCGCGGCAGGTGGCTCTTGTCCAGAACGGTCCCGGCCGATACGAGGCGCGCGTTGCGCTCGAACCCTCCGCGATCCCCTATCGCTTTGCGCTGTCCGGCACAGGCGAGGGCATCGCGAAGCACGACGCGGTCCGAAGCGTGTTCTACCCCCGCGCGGACGAGGATGAAGGACTCGCCGCCGACCGGCCGATGCTCGAGGGTATCGCGCGGCATGCGGGAGGCGCGCCCAGCGCGCCTTCGGCCGAGGTCCTTGCAAGTTGCCGGTCGGATCGCCGCACCGCTGTGGAGCTTTGGCCCGCGTGTTCGGCACTTGCTCTGGGGCTGTATTTGCTGGAGATCGGCTTGCGGCGGTTCGGCGGTGCTGAACGTGCGAGTCGTCGAGGGGGCGGCAGACATGGGTGACGGTCCGGTCGCGGGCCGGGAATCACGCCTCGACTCGCCCTTTCCGCACGGCGGAAGCCCCGGATGGGACACGCGACGAACCCCGGACCGTGGCGCTGCATCGAGCCACGCCCCGGGGATGGGCACTTGCCGGGAAAGAGACGGGGCCTCATAGGGAAATTCACCTCTGCCACGCTGGAAAAGACCCGCCTCAATCCCGGTCCCAGGATGTGCGACAACGAGAAATGCATCTACAGCCCGAATCGGCGCCGGCGCCTAATCTTCGTCCTGCAAGTTCGTTGGGCGTCCGCGGCACCGGACGCCGGACGGGGTTCGAGAGATCGCGAGATCTGCAGGCCCGCCTTGCGAGATTTTCAGTACTTCCCGATTCATACGCCTCCTTCGCGGAGGCGTTTTTTTTTTGGCGCTGCCGGATCCGGGTGCCGGTACTTGTCCCGGTTGCGTGCCTCGGCGACACGGCGGGCTCTCAGAGCCGGCAAACAACGCGGCGGGAACATCGCCTAACGGAGGGCGGGCATCCGTCCCGTGTCTGCTGCGGCGCGATGAAGTACTGTCCACGTCGCCTCTCGTGCCGGTGTCGACACCGCCCGTTCGCCGCCGTCAGCCTTGTCCTGCCACCTGCGATCCACTCCGTTCGGTCGAGCCTTAGGAGCTTTTCCCCATGAGACATTTCCTCTGTCTGTCGATGACGTTCGCCGCATTGATCTTGCCACGTGCACATGCACAGAATCTGGCGCTGGAACTGGTGGCGGAGGGTTTGACCGCACCAGTCCACGTCGAAGACGCGACCGACGGCAGCGGACGGCTGTTCGTGGTGCAGCAGGACGGTGTGGTCCGCACGATCGGGCGCGCTGGACGACTGGAGGCCGAACCGTTCCTGGACCTTCGTTCGCGGCTGCGGCCGCTCGAGCAAGGATTCGAGGAGCGCGGCCTGCTCGGATTCGTGCTCCATCCGGATTTCCGCCACAACGGCCGGGTCTACGCGACGTACTCGGCCCCGCTGCGTGCTGGCGCTCCGGCGCACTGGAACTACACGCGCCGCGTGTCCGAATTCACGGCCGCGCCGGGCGACCTGTCGCGCATCGATGCCGGAACGGAAAGGGTGCTTCTCGAACTGGACTGGCCCAGCAGGAAGCACAACGGCGGGGGGCTCGCCTTCGGCCCGGATGGGCATCTCTACGTGGGGATGGGCGACGGCGGTGTGTCCCACGGCGTGGGCAAGAAAGTCATCTGGGAAGCGTTCGAGGTGCCCGCCCCGGCGCTCGCCTGGGACGGGCTGGCCCAGGATCGTCAATCCCTGTTCGGCAAGATCCTGCGCATCGACGTGAACCACGGATTTCCCGGCTATGCCATTCCCGAGACCAATCCCCTGGGCGGCCGGACAGGTCGCGCCGAGATCTGGGCCTGGGGATTCCGCAATCCGTACCGTATCGCGTTCGATCGCTCCGGCGATGGATCCTTCTTCGTGACGGCCATTGCGGAGACATTGTGGGAGGCGGCCTATCAGGTGCGGGAACCGGGCAACTACGGCTGGCCGCTCATGGAAGCGACGCACTGCGTGGACCGGTTGCAGCCGCGGCGGCCTCCGGAGCAATGTCCCGACCATGATGCCAACGGCGCTCCACTGCGCATGCCGGTAGTCGAGTACCCCAACATGCAGGCGTCGCACCCGGACACGAAGCTGGGCATCAAGGGAGGCGGCACCGCGATCACGGGCGTGCGGATGTACCGCGGCGATGCCATTCCCGCCCTCAAGGGCCGCCTGGTCTTCACCGACTGGAGTGCGTCGTTCAAGGAACCGTCCGGGCAGGTCTTCGTGGCCGATCCCCCGGCCGCGGGGGCGCTGTGGAAGTACGAGAAGGTGCTGGCGGTGAACAGCCGGATCGTGGGAGTGGCCGAGGACGGAGCCGGGGAACTGTTCGTCCTCACAAATGAGACCTTCGGGCCCTACGGCACGACGGGAAAAGTGTTCCGGCTGGTGTCCAGACCCTGAGCGGTGACGCACCGTGCCTTCAGTATCGTGCCGGTCCGGCGAGCGAAACAGGCCGATCCGACAAACAGGTTCACTTGCGCAGGCTGCGGAAACATCCGCGGCTCAGGGCGCGCAGCGGTGGGGCAGACCCGGAGAAATCTGACAGCGGGAAGGGGCGGGACAGTGGGTATCCTGCGTACACACGCACCGATTGTCGGTGCATCGCCCCGTGTTGCAGTCCTTGTCCCGTTCACAGGCTCCGCCGAGGGTCTGCTTGGCGACGCCCTTCATCGCGAGAAACATCTTCAGATCGTCGCCTGACGCCGCTGCCACGGCCTCCAAGGGGAGGTCGGGGTTCTCCGCGGCGCACGCCGGCATCGCCAAACTGGTGCCGGCGATCGTCCAAATCAGCAGCATGGCGTACTGCAACGCGCGCAGGGCCCCTGGCATGGCGGTCTCCTGAAGCAGGATTGGGGACAGGCTCGAGGGAGGGATGTTGCACCGGGCGACCGGTGAATCCAATGGCCCGAATTCCCGAGATCACGCGGCGTCGCAGAGTTCGCCCGGCCGCCGTCGCGTTTTCTCCGCGCAGTCGCGCGGTCCCTGTCCGGGAGAAGATGCCCCCGCCGTTGCCGTACGCGCGGAGCGGCTACCAGTAGTACCAGTATGGCCAGCGCCCCACCATCGGCCGGTGGGGAAAGGCGCCGGGCGGCCCCCATCCCCAGCCCCAGTACATGTTCTGGTACCGCATGCGGGCGTCGAACTCGACGGCGTCGAGATAGCGCTTCTGCAGGTGATCCAGCACCTCGTCGGGAACGCCTTCCTGCTTCAGTCTCGCGTACTGCGATCCCGACAGCGGCAGCACGGTGCGGCTGTCGTTCAGTTCCTTGATGATCTCCGCGGCAGGCCGGTTTTCCCTGGACATCTCGACCACCTGTTCCATCGTGAGCGGCGGCCGGCGTGGCGTGGTGGCGCAGCCACTCACGAGGACGGCCGCCAGGAGGATGGCTCCTGCGCTGGTCAGGAAGGAGGGCCAGGCGTGACGGTGTCGATCTTCAGCTTGGAACACGTTGAGTTCTCCGTCGAATCAGAAGAGCCGCTGCGACTGCATAGGCCGTCATCAGCACGTGCAGCAGCCAGGGCGACCTCAGCGCATCCAGGCCCGCGGCTGCCCTGGCCAGCGCGGTGCCTGTCTCGACCAGGACCAGAATGCCCAGGACGGTCCAGCCCGGCCGCAGACCGGCGCCTTCCTCCATCCGGGCGAGCCTCATGCCCAGGGGCGCCGCGCACAGGGGCACGACGAGAGCCAGCAGGGCGAAAGGAGCAAAGATGGCTCCCGCCACGGGCGCGGCCGCATCGACACCCCCGGTCCATTGCGCGGAAAGGAAAGACAGCGCATTGACGGCAAGCTGGCTGCCGGCGGCGATGACAAACGAAGCGGCGAGGAACAAGACGAGGGCGGACCGTGTTGACATGACCAACTTTAGAGTGCTCAACTGGCAGCAGGTTTCAGGCGGTGTGCCGCCAGAGCGCAAGGTCGCCCCAGGAGGCTCCGGCCCGGCATCGCAAGACGCCCGGACCTCTTGCCCCGGGCGATTCCGCTCGTTCAGGAGATGATTCGAACATGCAAATGCGTTTTGAGGGAATGCTGATCGCGGGAGCAGCGGCCGTCCTGTCGATGATGCCATTCGCCGCCGGTGCCGGCGATCTCGAACGGGGCGCCGCCCTGCACGACACGTTCTGCATCATGTGCCATTCGCCCGAGCTGTATGGTCGCGACGACCGCGTGGCCAACAACTACATGGAGATCCGGCAGCAGGTGGAGCGCTGGCAGGGCAACGCCAAGCTGCGCTGGTCGGCCCACGACATCGAGAGCGTGGCCGACTACCTGGCAGAGAAGTACTACAAGGTCGCCCGCTGATCCGCGGACCGAGCGGGCGGGCCGGAAAGCCGCCCGTGCGGACCCCTCAGGCCGGCGTGTCGGGGTCGAGCTGCCGCTCCAGCCACGACATCTGGTCCTTGAGCAGCAGCTTGCGGCGCTTCAGCCGCTTCAACTGCAGTTCGTCGTGCAACGGGGTTTCCCCCAGACGCGCGATGGCCTGATCCAGATCGCGGTGTTCCATGCGCAGCGCCTCCAGGCGGTGCAGGATCGCTTCGAAGGCTTCCGGTTCGCCATCCATCAAGGTTTTCCGTTGGCGGGGGTGATCCCCAGGACGATGTCGAATCGGCCCAGGAGGGCGCTGCCGGGATTCGGAGACGGCTCCAGCCGGACGACGAGCAACTGCCTCGCCCGCCGGTCCTCGATGCCGTTCAGCAGGAAGTCCGTCGCGTTCTCCGGAGCGCCGCGCAGATACATCTGGGTATAGAACGTCTGTTGCCCCGGAACCTTTACCGCGAAATGAACGTGGGGAGCACGCCCGGGGTACGGCAGAGGCCGGACGGTGCGGAAGCGATAAGCGCCGCCAGCGTCCGAAACCGTGCTGCCGAATCCCTGGAAATTCGGGTCCACAGGCAGATCCGAATCGTCGTCGGGATGGTGATACCGGCCGTGGCCGTTGACCTGCCAGATTTCCAGCCGCACCCCGTCGATGGGCTTTCCGGCGGCATCCACGACGTGTCCGGCAATATCCAGAATGGTTCCGTGCGCGACACCCGGGCGCCCTGCCATGGTCACGAGATCATTGTCGCGGTCCAGCGGCAGGGTCGCCGGGTAGAAGGGGCCGCGCATCTGCGAGGGAGTAAGGGGGAGCGCCGCCAGAGCCGGCGCGCAAGCCAGGACGGCTGCGATGCCGCAGCCCGTTGCCACCCATCGCCGCCTCTGCGGGTCCCGAATGCCCGCGCCCTCGTTCACCCTGTCGACTGCTTCCACGCCGCCCCCGATTCGCCTCCCCTGGAGTTTATCCCGGGCGGTGGGCGGGAGCCACGCATCGGCGGACAGGATCCCTGCCGGCCGGCTCCCCCTACGATCCAGCGATGTCTCGCCTGGTCGCGGGCTCCCTGCGCGGGACTTCGTTTGAGCGAAATCAAAAGTGCGACGGACCTGCGAACAATTCCCTTGATGACACGGGAGTAACTCCCGAGAAGCGGGCAGGGGAATCTGGCAACGTCTCTGCCATGAGGATGAACTCGCCGGCCTTCTGGACACGGGCCTACTGGCTGGGTGCCGCGACGCTCGTGGCATCGGGGGCCGTCGCGTTCAAGCACGTGGTCGACTCGCCCGGGGCCGCCTGGCATCGGGACGCGATGCGGATCACCTTGCTCGCACCTCCCGCGCCTGCGCCGGCGATTCCCCCCGTGCCGGTGCCGGAGACCCATGTGGAAGTCCCGCCGCGTCCTGTTCCTCAGGAGGATTTCGCCGTTCCGGAGATTGCCGCTGTGCCTCCCGCCGCCCACCTCGGGTCGCCGGATGCCGGCTCTGCTGCAGAAGGCCTGGGAATGGAGGGCGACACGAGCCCGGGCCAGGACTCGTTCGGCCTCGTCGGCCGGCAGCCTGGTGTCACCGATCCCAATGCGCGCGGTTCTTCGACAGGCGTTCGCGGGCTCGGGGGCGGTGCAGGGACGGCGACGATCGTCGATCCGCAGGCGCTGGAGCGCTACGTGATCGCCCTGTCGAAGCGGTTGAGCCGGGACCAGGTCTATCCCCGGCGCGCGCAGCAGGACGGGCGCGAAGGAACGGCGCTCGTCGAAGTACTCGTGTCCGCGGACGCGAAGATCGTGCAGGTGGCATTGGCGCGGTCCAGCGGCGTCTCCGCGCTCGATGACGAAGCCCTCGCGAAGCTGCGCCGGCTGCGTTCGTTGCCGGAGCCGCCCGAGGAAGTGATCGGGCGCAATTTCACCGTGATCGTACCCATCGAGTTCAAACTACAGTGACTGGCAATCTCCCGGCAGCGGCCTCGCGTTCGCGCCCGAATCTCGGAGCGTTTCTCACGCTGCTTGCAACGCTCCTGGCACTGCTCGGCGCCGCGGAGCCGGCATGGGGCTGGTGGAACGGCGAGTGGGCCTATCGCAAGAAGATCGTGGTCGATGCCTCTGCCGCTGGAGTGGCGCTGCCGGGTTCTCCGGTCGCCCTCGTTGCGATACCCCTCAGGCTCACGCTTGCGAATTTCAGTTTTGCCGATGCGCGTCCGGACGGAGCCGACGTTCGATTCGTGGCGGGCGACGATGCCACGCCTCTGAAGTTCCATATCGAGAAGTTCAGCGGTCCGGAGGAAATGGCCGTCGTCTGGGTGCTGCTTCCCGCCCTCGGATCCAGGCCGGAATCGATCTGGATGTATCACGGCAATCCCAAGGCCTCGCCCGGATCCGATGCGGGCGGCACCTACGATCCGGCCACTGCGGGCGTGTTCCACTTTTCCGTGGACGAGACCCTGCCCCGGGACTCGAGCGCCTATGGCAACCACGCTTCCGCGAGCACGGCACGCTCCGGCGAGCCCGGTGTCATCGGGAGCGCCGTTTCGTTCGATTCCAAGTCCGCCGTCGTGATTCCCGCAGCCCCGTCCACTGCCTGGGCGCAGGAGCACGGATTCACCGCGAGCCTGTGGCTGCGCAGCGTCTCGGATCAGCAGGGTGCCGTGTTCACCCAGGGACCTTTCGAGATCGCGCTCGAAGGAAAGAGCATCGTCGCGCGGTGGAAGCGCCCGGACGGAACGGTCGTCGCCCTGCCCGGGAAGGCAACCGTCGAAACGGGCACCTGGCACCACGTTGCCGTCGTCGTCACCACGCAACGGACGGCAATCTATCGCGATGGAAAGCTGGAGGCCGAACTCCCCGAAGGACTTCCGGGAGTGCAGGGCGACATCGTGCTCGGCGCCCATGGCGACCGGCCGGGGTTCGCGGGAGCGCTCGACGAGTTGCGCGTAGACGGTCTGGCGCGCCCCGCCGAGTGGATTGCGCTCGCCGCGCAGCAGTTCGCCGACAGCCGCCTCGCCACCGTGATCGCGGAAGAAGCAGGGACGGCCGGCTCGTACGTGGAGGTTCTCCGGGTGCTGATCCGGTCGGTGAGCCTGGACGGATGGGTGATCATCGGCTGCATCGTCGTTCTCGGCACCGTCGCGGGAGGCGCCACCGTCTCCAAGCAAGTCGAGCTCGCGCGCGCGGCCGCGGCGGACCGTGCATTCCTCGAACGGTTCCGGTCCGCCGCGAGCCTGCGCGACCTGGCCGGCGTCCAGGGCGAGGAACCGGACGCGGGCGCCTTCGACGGTTCCCTCGTCTACGCGATGTACTCGAACGGCGTGGCAGCGCTGGACCGCCTCGAGCAGCGGTCCGGCCCCGACCATGGGCGTCTGCTCAAGCCGCACGAGCTGCAGATGCTGAAATCCGCCGTGGATCAGTCGCTGGTGGAAGCCGTCAACGGGATGAATCGCGGCATGGTCCGGCTCACGCTGGCCATCAGCGGAGCGCCGTTCCTCGGGCTCCTTGGCACGGTCGTCGGCATCATGATCACCTTCGGCACCATCGCACTCGTGGGCGACGTCAACGTGAACACCATCGCGCCCGGCGTGGCCGCCGCGCTCACGACCACCGTGGCGGGTCTCGTGGTGGCGATCCCGGTCATGTTCGCCTACAACCACCTGGGCACGAAGATCCGCGAGATGACGCTGGCCTTGCAGGTCTTCGCAGAGGGTCTGGTGGCCCGGCTTGCCGCCGACTTCGAGGACTGATCATGCTCTTCTCGACGCCTACCAAGCTGTACGACGAGCTCAACGTCACGCCCCTTATGGATCTCGCGTGGAACCTGCTCATCGTCTTCATCATCATGGCCACGGCGACGGTACAGGGCATCGCGGTCAGCCTGCCCAAGGCCAGCAGTTCCCCGAGCCTCGCCAAACCGAAGACGAAGGCCGTGACGGTCGATGCCGACGGCCGTGTGTATCTGGGCACGGAAGTCGTCACGCTGGCGCAGCTCGAGTCGAAGCTCATGCAGTACCGTGCGGCGGATCCCAAGTTGCCGGTGGTGGTGAAGGGCGATTCCCGCATCCAGTACCAGCGCATGATCGAGGTGCTGGACGTGCTCAAGCGCGCGAAGATCACCGAACTGGGGCTCGTCACGCAGAACCTGGTCCGGTAGCGCCCATGCAGGGGACTGGCTGGTATCACACGGGAATCGAGGCGCTGATCGGCGACGTCGCCGTGGTGCGGGCCCGGGGCCCTTTCCTGGGGGAGATGGCCGCCGTCGGCGGCGACGGGAGCGCGGCGCGCCTCGCGCGTGTCGTTGCGCTGGATGGCGACCGGGTGTCTCTGCAGGTGTTCGCGGGCACGCGCGGTCTGTCCACGCGGGACCGCACCCGCTTCCTCGGACGTCCCATGGAAGTGACCTTCTCCGGCAACATCCTGGGCCGGGTCTTTCATGGTGATGGCCGCCCCGCCGACGGCGGCCCGGCGCTCGCAGCCGAGCCCCGGATCGTGGCAGGGGGGCCTTCGGTCAATCCGGTGGAGCGCACCCTCGCAAGAAGAATGATCCGCACCGGCATTCCCATGGTGGATGTCTTCAACTGCTTGGTCGAAAGCCAGAAGCTCCCGATCTTCGCCGCACCGGGGGAGCCGGCGCACGAACTCCTGGCGACGATCGGTTTGCAGGCGGATGCGGACGTCGTCGTGTTCGGCGGGCTCGGGCTCACGTTCGACGATGCGCAGTATTTCCTGCGTTCGTTCGACGATGCGGGCGTGCGAAACCGCACCGTCTCGTTCGTCAATCTCGGCGGCGACCCGGTCCTGGAACGGCTGCTGGTGCCGGACCTTGCCTTGACCGTCGCGGAGCGTTTCGCGGTGGATGCGGGCAAGCGTGTGCTGGTCCTGCTGACCGACATGACCGCCTATGCGGATGCACTGCGCGAGGTGGGGCTTGCCTTGGAGCGGATCCCTGCGGGACGCGGATACACCGGCGACCTCTATTCCCAGCTCGCGCGCCGCTACGAGCGTGCCTGCGACTTTCGCGATCACGGTTCCGTGACGATTCTCGCGGTCACCACCGTGCCCGGAGGCGATCTCACCCACCCCATCCCCGACAACACCGGCTACATCACCGAAGGCCAGCTCTATCTGCGCAACGGAATGATCGATCCGTTCGGTTCGCTGTCCCGTCTCAAGCAGCACGTGATCGGACACGCGACGCGGGAGGATCACGGACCGCTCGCGACCGCGCTGGTGCAGCTGTACGCCGATGCCGCCGATGCCGAGCGGAAGCGGTCCATGGCGTTCGACCTCACGGGACGGGACCGGCGGCTGCTCCGGTTCGCCGAGCGCTTCCGCGCCGTGTTCATGCACCGGTCGATCCGCCGGACGCTGGAACAGTCGCTCGACGATGGATGGCGGCTGCTGGCGGAGTGCTTCAGCCCGGAGGAATTGCCGGTGCGCGAGGCACTCCTGCGCAAGTACTTGCCGGTTTCGGCGCCCCTCTGACGCAATGGACGGTGGCAGGCTCGATCGGGCAGCGCTGGCACGGCTGCGGCAGGGACTGGCCCGGTACGAGACGGTGCTGCCGTCGCTCGAAATGAAGCGGCGCCAGATCTCGGAAGAGGTGAGCGTGGCCCGCCGGCGGCTGGTCACCATCGAACGCGAACGTGAGCGGGCGCTGGACGACGCTGCCCGGAGTGTGCCCATGGTGGCACGGTCGCCCGCACTGCCTGCGCTCGACGTGACGGCCGTGAATCTGACGCACGAATTCCGTTACGGAATCAGGCTTCCCTGCATCAGCGGCGTCACCGTGTCCGGGTTGGCGGAACGGGGGTTCCTCTCGTCACCCGTCTGGACCGACGAACTGGTCGAGTACGCACGCGCATTGACGGTCCTCGGTGTGCGGGAACGTGTCGAACGCATCCGGATTGCCCGCCTCGAACAAGCCCTGACGGAGACCGTACGCCGCGTGAACCTGTTCGAGCGCGTGCTGATTCCCGAGGTCCGAGCGAGCATCCGGCGCATTGTCGTCGCCATATCCGATGCCGGACGCGATGCGCTCGTCCGTGCCAGGCAAGCGAAGCGGCACGGCACATGGCGGGGGGGACGCGTGAGCATTGCCGCCCTGAGTCGTGCGACCGTCTGCTGTGGCGAACGCGACCGCTGGGCGGTGCTGGACGCACTGCAGACTTTCGGTCGCATGCATCTGGATCCGCCGCCCGCCCGTGACACCGGGAGCGACTCCGCGAGTCGCCGTGGCCTCATTGCATTTCTTCGAGCCGCCCCCACCCGCTCGCCCGCGGTGACCGACGATGCCGGCGAACCGGAGACGTCGGTCCTGGAGGACCGCGTCGGGGCGGTGAAGGACGAACTGCGCCGGCTCGCAGAAGAACGCGACTCCATTTCGGTGCGTCTGCGAGAGCTTGCCGTGTGGGGCGATTTCGATGGCGATGCGATGTCGTCGAGCGGATTGAATCTCTGGTTCTATCGTATGCCGCGGGATGCCTTGTCCCGGATTCCTCCGGACGTGGCGTGGCAGCAGGCCGGCGTAGACAAGGACATCGCGTGCGTCGTCGTGGCGGGCCGCGAAGAACCCGCCGGCATGCCCGGAAGATCCGTGTCCGTCGACGGGCCGGGGCCGTCCGCCCTCCGGGCGCGGCGCGACACGGTGGAAGAAAGGATGATTGCGCTGCAGGAGGAGCGTGCCGCGCTGGCGGCCTGGAGCGGCCGGCTCGAACGGGATCTGGCGAGATTCGAGGACGAATCGGAGCGCCGGGCGGTTGCAGCGGGTCCCCACCGGTTCGACGGGATCTTCGTCGTCGAAGGCTGGATTGCCCGTGCGGATCGGGACGCATTGCTGCGGGCCGTGGGTGACCGTGGCGGCGCGGCCGTCTTCCGCGAGCCGGTGGATGGCGACAATCCGCCGACGCTGCTGCAGGGAACAGAATGGAGTTCCGGCGGCCGCGCGCTGGTGCGCTTCTATCTCACGCCCGCCTACTCGGTCTGGGATCCGTCGGGCGTCGTGGCGCTGAGCTTCGTCGTGTTCTTCGGCATGATGCTCGCCGATGCGGGCTACGCACTGGTCGTGCTCGCGGGGCTGACTGCGCTCGCGCTGTCTTCCCGTCACTCCGGACGGCCACCTCTCCGCCGCGGTCTTGCCGGCGTCGCGTGGGGCGCAGGGGGATTCGCCTTCGTCTGGGGAGCGCTCTGTGGAAGCTGGTTCGGCGTGATGCCGGCGGCCGACGGCGTCGCGGGGCGCCTGCACGTGCTGCCCCTGCAGGACGCTTCGGTCGCGATGCGGGTGGCCGTGCTGACCGGCGTGGCCCACCTCATCCTTGCCAACCTGTTCACGGCCTGGCACAGGCGCGCCAGCGCAGAGGCAATCCTGGCGGTGGGCTGGATGCTCACCCTGGCTGGCGGCGCCACGCTCTGGCTGGGCGAGGGACCGTTGCGTGACAGCGCGCGTCTCGAAGCGGCCGGATGGGTGCTGCTGGTTCTCGGTGCGACTGCCCTGCTGGGTACCGCGCTGAGCCGAGGTTCGATACTGGAAAAAGCGAGTGCGGTGCTGGCACTCGGATTCCGGGCCCTGACGGCCGTCGGCGACACGCTTTCGTACCTGCGGTTGTTTGCCCTCGCCCTGGCCGGTGCGCAGCTCGGCGATGCGTTCAACGATCTGGCGCAGTCAGTCGAAGAGCACGTGCCGGCATTCGGGGCTGTGCTGGCCGGCGGAATTCTGATCGCCGGGCACGCCTTCAATCTCGGCCTGGCGACTGCGGGCGCAGTTGTCCACGGACTGAGGCTCAACTATGTCGAATTCTTCAATTGGGCGGTCTGGAGCGAGGGCACTCCTTTCCGTCCGTTTGCGAAGAGGGAGCATTCATGTCGGATCTGACGACGCAGGCGCTGGGCTGGACCGGCATCTATGGAGCGCTGGCGCTTGCTGCACTGGGGAGCATCGTGGGCTGCGCACGGGCCGGGCAGGTCGCGTGCGGTGCGTTGCTGGACGTGGATGGCGGGTACGGCAGGTACATCGGGCTGGCCGCGATGCCTGCTTCGCAGACGGTCTACGGTGTCGTCATCATGCTTGCCTTGAACCGTCCCGTGTCGGGAGAGAACGCCGGCGCGCTCTTCGCGGTCGGCATCCTTGCCGGCATCGTTCAGATGATGAGTGCGATCTACCAGGGCGAGTGCTGCGCATCCGCGATCCAGGTGGCGAAATCGAAGCACGAGATCTTCGGGTTGTCGGCTGCGCCGGCGGCGTTGGTCGAGGGCTTCGCCGTGTTCGCGCTGGCTTTTGCACTCGTGCTCGTGCAAAGGATTCCGGCAGGATGAACGCGCGCGAAACGAGATCGGGCGGAGTCGACGGGCTCATCCAACGGCTGCAGGCCGAAGGCATCGAAGCGGGCCGGAAGGAGGCGGAGCGCATCGTCGCGACCGCCCGCGCGGAAGCCGATCTGACGCGGGCGGAGGCCCGTTCCGAGGCGGACGCCCTGCTCGGAAGCGCGAGGGCAGAGACCGAGCGCGAGGCGGCTGCCGCACGCGGCGCGCTCGATCTCGCGCTGCGCGATGCCGTACTGCTCATGCGCGAGTCCATCGAAGCGCACCTTCGAACATTCCTTTTGCGGCGCGCGCGCGTGGCTCGACAACGAGGAATGGCTCCGGTCGCTTGCGTTCGAAGCTGCGGTGGCCGCAGCTGCGGGCCGGGCTGCGGAAGTGGAATTGCCCGAATCGCCGAAGCTCGATGCAACACTGCGTGACCTGCTTGCCGACGCGCTCCGCGAACAGGGCCTCGAGTTGTCCGGCCGTCCCGGTGGAAAGGGAATCCGCCTGCGGCTCGACGCGGACGGCGTTGCATTCGATCTGGACGATGATGCCATCGCGGACCTGCTGCTCGAGCGGTTGTCGCCGGCGCTCCGGCGAGTGTTCGAGCAGGCCGGTGTCGCCGTCCTGACGGGCATGGACTGACCGGTGCGGCACTCCGTTCCCTACCTGCTGATCGGCAGCCTGCCGATCATGCCGGATCTTGACCGTGCCACCGTTCTGCCCTTGTCGGAGGACAGTTTCGGGCGGCGCCTGTCCTGGCTTCACGGATCGGACGCCGCGCTGCTCCTTGCGACCGAGGACATTCTTCGCACGGATGAACGCGCCACTGCCGGAATCGACGCGCTCGCGGTGGACCGGTTCGAACGCTATCGCGAGGAAGTGCAGCCCGGTCCCATGACGGCCGTGGTGTCGCGTGAATGGGAGCGCCGCAGTGTCCTTGCCGCCCTGCGCACGCGCGGTGCAGGGCTCGCGCCTCCGGAGGGCCGGTGGTGCCCGGGTCCCTGGGCCGGGCAGTTGCGCCGCAATTGGAGCGCCCCCTCGTTCGGATCCGGCGGGCGTCTTCCGTGGCTTGCCGATGTGCGCGCACGACTCGAAGCGGGTCACGCGGGGGCGGTCCACCGTTCGATGATGCGCTTGCTGTGGGACGATCTCGCTGCGCTGCGACTGCGCGCGGGGTTCACTCTCGACAGCGTCATCGCTTACCGGCTGCAGTGGCGGATCCTCGCGCAGCGGCTCGGGGAAGACGCGGCGGCGACCCGAATCACGCTGGACACCTGGACGCGCCGTCTTGCCGACTCGGCGGATCTTTCCCATGCGTGAAGACACCGTCACTGCGACTGGCGCCGTGCTCCGCGCTACGGAGAGCCTCGTCACCGCCCGGCTCGAAAGCGGTGTCGTGCGCAAGAACGAAGAAGCGGCCGTCCGGATAGGTGACCTGCGGTTGCGTGCAGAGGTGCTGCGGGTGCGGGCGGATACGATCACGCTGCAGGTTTTCGAGGATACGTCGGGTGTCCAGGTGGGCTCGCCCGTCGAGTTCACAGGCCGGCTGCTGTCCGCCACGCTGGGACCGGGACTGCTGGGACGCATCTATGACGGCCTCCAGAACCCGCTCCGCGACATCGCCCGTATCCACGGCCATGCCCTGCCGCGCGGCTCGGAGCTGCCCGCGCTGGACGAGGCGCGGTCCTGGCTGTTCCGTGCCGAGGTGTCGGAAGGCCAGAGCGTTCAATCCGGCGCCCGGCTCGGAACGGTCCTCGAGGGCCATGTATCGCATTGTGTCCTGGCGCCTGCCGCCGTGGGGCGGGAAGCCATGGTGCGCAGGATCGTGTCGGGTCCTGTCCGCCTCTGGGATGAAGTCGCGTTGCTGGAGACACCTGCACGTGCGCAGATCTCCGTGCCGTTGGGCCGGCGTTGGCCCATGCGTGACCCCTATGGCAACGCATTCTTCGAGAGCGGTCCGGCGAGCCGATTGCTTCCTCATGAGCCGCTCGACACGGGCATGCGCGTGATCGACACCTTCTTCCCGATCGCGCGTGGCGGCACAGCCTGCATCCCGGGACCGTTCGGCGCGGGCAAGACCGTGCTGCAGTCGCTCATCGCTCGGCACAGCGTCGTGGACGTGGTGGTGATCGTGGCGTGTGGCGAACGCGCAGGGGAGGTCGTGGAAACGCTCGCGGCCTTCGAATCCCTGCCCGACCCGCGAACCGGAGGGCGGCTGATGGACCGCACGGTGATCGTGTGCAACACCTCGTCCATGCCGGTGGCTGCGCGAGAGACGTCCATGCACCTGGGACTGACCATCGGCGAGTACTACCGTCAGATGGGCCTGCAAGTGCTGATGCTTGCCGACTCGACTTCGCGCTGGGCGCAGGCGCTCAGGGAAATCTCCGGCCTGATGGAGGAGATCCCGGGCGAGGAGGCCTATCCGCCGTATCTGGACTCGAACATCCGCAGCCTGTACGACCGTGCAGGCGTACTGAGCACCCCTGAAGGCGCACAGGGCAGTCTCACGTTGATCGGAACCGTCTCGCCGGCCGGTGGCAGTTTCGAAGAACCCGTCACGCAGGCGACACTGGGAACCGTCAGATGCTTCCTGGGGCTGTCCGCAGACCGCGCCCACCGGCGCGCCTATCCGGCACTCGATCCGCTGCTGTCGTGGAGCCGCTACTTCGACTTGCTGCAGCCCTGGTTCGCCGAGCACGCCGGGCTCGATTGGCCAGACCGGGTGGACGCGATGATGCAGCGGCTGCGGCGCGGACACGAGGCCGCCGATCTCATGCGCGTGGCGGGGGAGGACGGTGTGACGCTCGACGATTTCGCTGCGTGGCTCGGCGCAAACCTCGTTGACCGGGTGATGCTGCAGCAGGACGCCTTCGATCCGGTGGACGCCTCAGTGCCGCGCCAGCGGCAGGTCGTGCTGCTGGGGCTCGTGGAGGACGCGCTCGCGCGGTGTCCCGCGTTCCCGGACCGTGAGACGGCCCACCGTCATTTCGATCGGCTGGAATCGCTTCTGCGCAACTGGAATCTGAGTCCTGACGGTTCGCCGGATCAGGCGCGCTGGCGTCGGGAGCTGGAGGAGACGGCAGGTCGCGCCACGGAACCGGTCCCCGGCGGAGAGGGCGAGGCCGCCCCCGGTCCTCAGTAACGGTTGTAGATCTCCAGGGCCTTCAGCATCGATTTGTGCTCCTTGATGATGGGCACCATCTTCGTTTCCTTGTCGGCGTACTGCTTGAGCAGTTCCACCACCCGCTCCGCCGCGCCCTGGGGCACCACCACGACGCCGTCGGCGTCGGCCACAAGGTAGTCGCCCGGGTTGACGGTGATCCCGCCGCACTGGACGGGGATCTGCTTGTCGACACTGATCATGCGTCCCACGGACGTGGCGGGGCTCACGCGCCGGGACCACACGGGGAAGCCGATCTCGCGGATCTCGGTGACGTCCCGCACCGCCCCGTCGATCACGGCACCCGCCAGGCCGCGGACCCTCGCCGTGGTGGCCATGAGATTGCCCATGGCGGCGATGTCCAGGCCGTCCTGCATCACATAGACGAGCACGCTGCCCGGCTCGGCCTGATCGAGGATCTCCAGCAGGTGGCTGCGGTACTTGCGTCCGCCGTTCTTGAGCACCGGCCGCATCAGCGCGGTGGCGGCACGCCCCACGATCTTGCCTTGCTGGATCGGCTTCATGTCCGGGTTCATCCAGCCGCGCGCGCCGGTGGCTTCGTCGACCGCATCCGCCACGTTGCCGGTGCTGTTGACGGGGTCCGCCAGCGCCGCGATCACTTCGTCGGGCGTCAGCGCATGGACGGCGGTGGGCAGGACCAGCGACAGGATCAGGAGCACGTTGCGCAGCATGGGCGTCTCGCGGTTTGAAGGGAATCGGAACCGGGCCGATGTTACCCGACCGGCGATGGGCGTTGCCCGCACCGCGAGGGAACGGGGACGCGAACGACCCGGTTCCGGCCGCGGTTGGACGTGAGATATATCAGGACACCGCTGCGGCCCGGCAGTATCCTCGCCACCGTTTCCCGTTCAGCGACCGACCGGCCCATGACCCCGTCCCTTCCGTTTCACGGCATCTACCCGATGATGTACGCGTTCTTCGACCGTGCCGGAAGACTGGACCGGAACGCCATGCGAAGGCAGATCCATGCGGCCCTGGTCGGCCGTGCCCACGGCGTGGCGATCCTGGGCCTGGCGACGGAGGTCGGCAAGCTCTCTCCGGAAGAGCGCAGGCTGCTCGTCGAATGGGCAGCCGCGGATCTGGAGGGGCGCGTTCCTCTGGCGGTGACCGTGGCGCCCGGTTCGGTGCAGGAGCAGACCGCGTTCGGCCGGTGGGCTGCCGATCGCGGCGCCGCCTGGATCATTCTTCAGCCGCCGCCCGAGCGTGGCCTTCCCGAGGAACACTATGCGGAACACTTCGCGCACGTGATGGCCGCGCTGGACATTCCGGTGGCGATCCAGAATGCGCCGGAATACATCGGCGTGGGCCTGTCCTCCGCCTCCATCGCCGCGCTGGCGAGTGCGCACCGGAACTTCACCGTGCTGAAGGGCGAAGGTCCGGTCGTTCACGTCCAGCAGGTGGTCGCCGCCACGGGCGGCAGGGTCGCCGTGTTCAACGGCCGCAATGGCCAGGAGCTTCCGGACAACCTGCGGGCGGGCTGCGCCGGCATGATCCCCGCGACCGACACGTTCGACTGGCAGGTGGAGATCTACGAAGCCATGCGATCGGGCGACGAGGATGTCGCGGAGGCTCTCTACCAGCAGGTGCTTCCGGCGGTCGTGTTCGGCATGCAGTCGCTCGACAGCCTCGTCTGCTACGGCAAGCGCATGGCGGCGCTGCGGATGGGACTGGGGGAGGACGTGTTCGACCGCTCGCCGTCGATGGAGCCCACGGCCTTCGGCCTCGAATGCGCGCGCCGTTTTGCGGACGCGCTCGGGCCGCTCAAGATGTAGCGGGTCGGCCGGACAGGACAGCCGCGATGCGTCAGCCCGGCCGCGTCGTCCGCTGGATGCGCGCGTTGGTGGCCGCCGCGGCGTCCCGATAGCGCTTGTAGTAGGCGAGTACCTTGGGTACGTAGAGGCGGGTCTCGGCGTAAGGGGGGATGGTGCCGTACTTCATCACCGCGCCTTCGCCCGCGTTGTAGGCGGCGATCGCCAGGCGAAGGTCGTTGCCGAACATCACGATCAGGTCTTTCAGATAGCGGGTGCCGGCGTCGATGTTCTGCTTGGGGTCCAGGAGGTTGGTCGCGCCGTAGCGAGCGCCCGTTTCCGGAATGAGCTGCATCAGGCCCTTGGCCCCCTTCACCGACCGCGCGAGCGGGTTGTAACCGGATTCCGCGGAGATCACGGCGTGGATGAGTGCCGCTTCCACGTCGTGTTCCCGGGAGGCCGCCAGCACCTGGTCTTCGTAGCGCGAGCGGGCCGCCCGCGGGATGCGCCGGGCGCTGCGGTCCTGGACCAGATTCGCGACAGGGCTCGTGCCGGCTTCCTTGGGACCCTTGATGACCACCTGGCAGCGCCGGTCGTTGGGGATGTTCGTGAACAGCGGAACGCCGTCCTCGCCGGTGCACCGGTAGATGTCGGCCTGCGCCCAGGCCGCGCCGCTGCCGGGCAGCAGCGCGCACGCTGCGGCGATGGCAAGGACGAGGGCGGCAGGACGAGAGGGCATCGGGCTCAGTCAAATCAATCGGTTGGAGGCGCAGGCAGCCGGAACACGATGACCGGACGCCTTTACCGGGCGTGGGAACGCAACTTCCCTGCCAGCGGTACTGCCTATTTATCGGCAGGCCCGGCCGCCGTTTGAGAGGCGGGTGGCTGGGACCGGGAGGGCACCAGCACCGTGGCCAGTGCCGCGAGGATCAGTCCGAGGGCGCAGATCTCCGTCCAGTCGGGCTTCTCGCCGAGGATTGCCATGCCGCTGAAGACGGCTACCACGGGAATGGACAGCGTGCCCAGCGCGGACACCCCCGCCGGCGCGAGGCTCACGATCCGGAACCAGATCCAGTGGCAGAGGATGAAGGCGACGAACACGTTGTAGACGAGACCGGTGACGGCCCAGGGCCCGATCGGGCGCCAGTGCGGCGGGTCCAGGATCAATGCTCCAGCGACGATCGGCACCCCACCCAGCAGGAAGTTCCAGGCGGTGAAACTGGTGGTGGACATGCCCAGCGGAATCTTCTTCATCAGCACGGTGCCCATCGACCAGCAGATGGCCGCCGACACGATGAGCAACGCGCCGAGCGGGCGCCCGCCGATGGCGACGATGGAATCCGTCAGCAGAAGGCCCAGCCCCGACATCCCCAGCACGATGCCGGCGACGCGACGCACCGTGAGCTTCTCGTGCAGGATGAGCGTCGAGAACAGGACCGTCCACAGCGGCATGGTGTAGGCGAGGATCGCCGAGCGTCCGGCCGGCAGCATGCGGATCCCGTACGTGACCAGCACGTTCCACAGCGTCACGTTGCACAGCGACATGAGCAGCAGCGGGCCCCAGTGTTTCCTGGGCACGTGCAGCGAGGTGGCGGAGAACCGCGCGATCGCGAACAGCCCGATCGCGCCGCCCCACACGCAGATGCCGCGGAACGTCCACACGGGCACTTCCGCCACCGCCATCTTGATCATCGGCCAGTTCATGCCCCAGCCGAGCGTGAGCATCGCGAGCAGCAGCCAGGTGGAACGGGGCAGGGTGGCGGGATGGCTGGACATGGGAGGCGGAGGAAAAAAGCGGTCGATGTTACAGGCTCGCCTCCACACCGCGAATTGGTCCCATAATCCCGCCCATGTCCGAAACGTCCTCCGCAGTCCCCAGCATCCAGAGGTTCCTCGTCTTCTGGGGGCTCAACGTGCTCGTGCTGTGGGTCGCGAGCCGGCTGCTCGACGGCATCGCCATCGACGGTCCGCAAGCGCTGCTGCTAGCCGGGCTCGCCTTCGGACTGGTGAACACCTTCGTCAAGCCCTTTCTCTTCATCCTCACGCTGCCCATCACCGTCCTCACGCTCGGGCTCTTCGTGCTCGTGCTGAACGCGCTGATTCTCTTCCTCGTCGCGTGGCTCGTGCCCGGCTTCACGGTAGGCACCTTCTGGCAGGCGGTCGGCGCCGCATTGCTCATCTCGGTGCTGAGCTTCCTGCTCAACCTGCTCACGGGACGCTGAGCTCTCCGGCGCAATCCGTGGCAGCGACCCGGACCGGGCGCTTGGTCGCCGGCCCCGTTGGGGCTATCCTCGCCGCACAAACAAGACGACTGGAGGAAACATGAAGTCCTTGCTGTTCGCCACGGCCCTCGTGGCCTCCGCACTTTCCCTGAACGTGGCTGCCCAAGGCTGGTCGCCTCCCGGTCCCGAGCAGCGCTGTCCCTCCAAGTGGGGCGCCGGCGACGAACGCGGCGCCGCCAACCACATGAACCCCGCGCAGGTGCTGAAGGCCACCCGGCTCGTCAGGACCGGCGAGGTGATCGAACTGGGCCGCACCCTCGAAGGCAACATGCCGCTCTTCGGCACGCGCCGCTTCGAGATCCACACCAAGCGCACCGGCCCCTCCCTGGGCAACAACAAGCGGCGCAGCAACGAGGAACTGGTGGTCACCGAGCTGGGCCAGGTCGGTACGCAGTTCGACATGTTCTCGCACCAGACCATCGGCAACGCGCTCTACAACTGCATCGACAGCGACGAGATCGGCACGCGCAACGGGTTCACCAGGCTCGGCGTGGAGAAGATCGGCATGCTGTTCACGCGCGGCATTCTCCTGGATGTCGCCGCCGCCAAGGGCGTGGACATGCTGGAGGGTGGCTACGAGATCACGCCGGCCGATCTGGAGGCCGCGGCGTCGCGCGAAGGCATCAGCATCCAGGCAGGCGATGCGGTGCTCATCCACACGGGATACGGCAAGCTGTGGGGCGTGGACAACGCGAAATACAACGCGTCCGCGCCGGGCATCGGCATCAAGGCGGCGGAGTGGCTGGCGGCCAAGGACGTGATGCTGTTCGGCGCGGACACCTTTCCGGTGGAAGTGGCCCCGAATCCGGACAAGTCCATCAGCCTGCCGGTGCACCAGATCGCGCTGGTCATCAACGGCATCTTCCTGCTCGAGAACATGAAGCTCGACGAACTCGCGGCGAAAAAGGCCTACGAGTTCGCGTTCGCCGTCCAGCCCCTCAAGATCAAGGGCGGCACGGGCTCCACCGTGGCGCCGGTCGCCATCCGCTGATCGCCGTTCGCGGGCTTCGCCAGCCGGCGGGGCCCGCACCCATCCTTCCGCAATCGTCATGAACGAAGTGTTCGTCCACGAGCAGCTGGTGCGGTTCGCGCATTGCGACCCCGCGGGCATCGTCTACTTTCCGCGCTTCTTCGACCTCGCGCACAGCGTGATGGAGGACTGGTTCGCCAACGGCGTGGGCTATTCGATGCCCACGATGATCGTGCAGCACCGCATCGGCACGCCGACGGTCACCATCCATTGCGATTTTGCCAAGGCGATGCGCATCGGGGACACGCTGCGGTTCGATCTGCGCGTCACCAAGATGGGCCGAAGTTCCGTGCAGCTCGACTACCGCGGCAGCAAGGATGGCGAGCCGCACCTGCACATCGTGCAGACCATCGCGTTCGCGGACCTCGCCCGGATGCAGTCCGTGCCGATCCCCGATTTCGTCCGGCCGCACATCGAGAGATATCTCGCCGGCTGAGATCCGCTCGACTGCTTGGACAGGCAAGGCCAAACGGGCCGTGCCGGTCCGGCGGACGAACGTCAGGCCAGGATCGCGACGATCCGTCCGATGGACCAGTACGCAGCGACCGTTCCGATCGCATACAGCGCGGTGACCCGCGCCGGAATCAAGTTCGGCTGGTTGCACACCAGCAGGTAAAGGCCCCAGGCGGCCGCCACCACCAAGAGCTGGCCTGCCTCGACGCCCGGGTTGAACGTGAGCAGCGCGACGAGCAGAGGGTTCTGCGGCAGGCCGATTACTTCCAGCGCGCCTGCGAAACCCGGGCCATGGGTACCCGTCCGGGGCATTGTTCGAAATCGTGGAGCGAAGGAGGTGCAGACTGTGAGATCCATCCTGGTGTGCCTGGCTGTGCTGCTGGGCGGTGCCGTCATGTCCTCGGCAGGGTTCGCGCAGACCCTGACCGAGCGCAACGCGGTCATCTACAGCGAAGGCGTCCGGATGTCCGGCACCGTCTTCTATGCCGCGGAGCAGGAAGGCAGGAAGCTGCCCGCGGTCATCCTGTCCCATGGCTGGGGCGGTACCGCCGCGCTGCTTCGTCCGGAGGCCGAGCGCTTTGCCCGCGCGGGCTTCTTCGTGCTCGCGTTCGACTATCGCGGCTGGGGCGGCAGCGAGGGCCGGTGGGTGCATGACGAGGCCCCTGGCGCCAAGGCGGGCGACCGGCGCGAGCTGCGCGAAGTGGTGGACCCGCTGGACCAGGCTACCGATGTTGCGAATGCCGTCCACTGGATCATGGGCGAACCGATGGTCGATGCAGCCCGTGTCGGCCTGTGGGGCACGAGCTTTTCCGGCGGGCTCATGGTGTATGTCGCGGCGCGGGACCCGCGCATTCGTGCCGTGGTGGCCCAGGTCGCGGCCTTCGGCTGGGCGCGATCGGCGATTCCCGCGCCGATGCTCGAACGCGCCCTGTCCGACGCGACGCGCCGGGCGCGGGGGGAGATCGGGTATCCGCCGCCCGGGCGGCGCGAAGTCGGCAACCTCTACGGCGCGCCGATCCGCGAGAGCTTCCTGCGTTACGCGCCCGTGGAAGATGCCGCGGGGCTGAACGGCTGCGCACTGCTGATCATCGATGCCGAGAAGGAGGAACTGTTCGATCTGCGGGAGCACGGCGAACGTGTCTTTCAGCGTGCGCCTGAACCCAAGCGGCGCGTCGTGATCCCCGGCATCACGCACTACGGCATCTATTCGTCCGCCCGTGAACAGGCGATCGGGCTCGCCGTGGACTGGATGACCCGCCACCTGGCGGCGCCGGCCGGCAGATAGACCGGCTCACCAGGCGAAACTCGGGGGCGGCCGGGAACCCGCTCGACGGCGAAGCGTGAGCGCAGGCCGTCCCTGCGACCGATCGCTTGCGTTCTGCGATCGCAGGCCATGCGTCCTTTCCATCGAGCAGACGGACATCCAGGTGTTCCGGGCAGGAACGATCGACGGACGCCCGATCGGTCTGCCGCGATGGCGCTCCTGGACCGGCCCTTCGTCGCCTCAGGCCGGGAAGGGGATCCTTAGCCTTGGGTGCGGCGCCACGCGTCGTACTCGGCCTTCGTCGCCTCGTTGGGTGGATAGACGCCCACGATGCTGGAGCCTTCCTCGATGCGGCGGCGGATCCACTGCTCGATGCGGTCCTGTTCGAGCGCGTCGCGTGCGACTTCCTCGGCAATCGCCGCCGGCAATACGACCACGCCGTCTTCATCGCCGATGACGATGTCTCCCGGAAAGACGGCCACGCCACCGCAGCCGATGGGCACCTGGGCGTCCACGGCGATCATGCTGCCGTAGCTGGGCGGGGCGGCATTGCCGGTGGTGAAGACGGGAAAGTCCATCTTGCGCAATTCGGCGATGTCCCGCATCGGGCCGTCGGAGACGATGCCCGCGACTCCCCGCACGCGCAGACGGGCGACCAGAATGTCGCCGAACGTGCCGCTGGTGTCCATGCCATGGGTGTCCGCCACGATCACGTGTCCCGCCGGCGCGACCTCGATGGCCTTGCGCTGCGGGTTCTCCGGACTGGCCATGGAGGCTCCCGTGCCCAGGTCCTCCCGCATCGGGATGTAGCGCAGTGTGTAGGCAGGTCCCCACAGGCGTGGCGTGGCGGGATTGATGGGCGCAATGTTGGAGATGGCGCGTGTCCGCATGCCGCGCTTGATGAGCTGGGCGGTGAGGCTGGCCGTGGTCACCTGTGCGTACACGCTTGCGATGCTTTCGGATGTCATGGGTGTTGCGTCCTCCCTTGTCGTTGAATCGTCTGCCGCCTCAGGCGGCCTCTTCCAGGGGCGGCTGCCGCAGGGGCAGTTCGACCCTCGCCTCCAGTCCACCGCCTTCGCGCGTCGAAAGCCGCACCCGGCCGCCGTGCATGCGCGCGACGCGGTCCACGATGGCCAGGCCCAGACCGGCGCCGCCCGTGTCGCTGCGCGCATCGTTGAGCCGGGTGAAAGGCTGCAGCACCTTTTCGGCGTCGGCGGGGGCGATGCCCGGTCCACGGTCCAGTACCGACAGCACCGCGCAGTCGCCTTCCCGATGCGTCTCGATCTCCACCGGGCCCTTGCCGTAGCGCAGGGCGTTCTCGACCAGGTTGGTCACCATGCGTTGCGTGGCAAGCGGCTTGAGCGGCAGGAGCGGCAGCGGATTGAGCGCCGCACTGATGCGCTCGCCGCGCTTCTCGTAGCGTTCCGCGAGCGACTTCACCAGGGCGTTCAGATCGGCCTGCGCATCCATCTTCTCCGCCGCGCCTTCGCGGGCGAATTCGAGGAACTGGTCGATGATCGCATCCATCTCCTCGATGTCGAGCGACATGCTCTCGCGCATGGCGGGCGACACACGCGATGCACTCATCTCGATGGCGAGGCGAAGCCGGGCGAGCGGCGTGCGCAGATCGTGAGAAACGCCGGCCAGCAGCACGGCGCGATTGGATTCCTGCTGCGCCAGCGCCTCGGTCATCCGGTTGAACGCGCGCGAGAGGGAACGGATTTCGGAAGGGCCCTTCTCCGGCAATGTCGCCGGTGTCTTGCCGGCCGCAATCTCGTCCGCGGCATCGGCGAGCGCCTGCAGTGGCCGGTTCACCCGCAGCATGAGTGCGAGGCCGCCGAAGAGCGCGAGGCCCAGGCTCACGACGCTCCATCCTGCCCACGCTGCCGCGGGAGGAAGCTGGAACGATTCGGGCGAGAACACCACCCAGTAGCCCTGCTGCTTCACCTGGATCTTCACCCACAGCGAGTGGTCGAGATCCTCGATCATCGCCAGGACGCGCGGCGTGAGCGTACGGTCGCGCTTCAACTGCGCCTCCACGGCCACGAGCAGCGGCGAGTTGGGAACCGCGAGTTCGTCGACGTCCAGCGATGAGGCCGGATACAGGCGGATGTTCTGCTGCTCCGGCAGCCGCTCGCTGAATTTCCGGCGCGACGCCGCGGGCATGGTGTCCAGTGCCGTGCTGACGGTATCGAGCACCCGCACGATGCTCGATGCGACCAGTTCGGAGCGGGACTGTGCGCTCGACATGCGGTAGAACTGGATCCAGGCGAGCTGGCTCGCGATGAGGATGAGCGAGATCAGCAGGATCGAGCGCGCGAGCAGCGAGCGGGGCAGAACGCTCATGCAGGGTCAGCCAAGCACGAAGACGTAGCCGTATCCCCACACCGTCTGCAGGTGCCGGGGATGCGAGGGATCTTCCTCGATGAGCTTGCGCAGACGGGATACCTGCACGTCGATGGTCCTGTCCAGCATGCCCAATTCGCGCCCCTTGGCGAGTTCCATCAGCCGTTCGCGGGTAAGGGGTGTGCCGGCATGGGTGACGAGCGCCTTGAGCAGGGCGAATTCGCCGGTGGTGAGGTTGATCACTTCGTCGCCGCGGCTCAGGCGGCGGCCGCCCAGATTGAGCGTGAAGGCACCGAAGCCGATGGGCCGCTCGGTCTCCACCGGCGCCCCCGGCAGCGAGGCATTGCCGCCACGGCGCAGTACGGCATGGATGCGTGCGACGAGTTCGCGAGGATTGAAGGGTTTCGGCAGGTAGTCGTCGGCGCCCGTCTCGAGGCCGACGATCCGGTCGGTGTCGTCGCCCCTGGCCGTCAGCATGATGATCGGAGTGCGGTTGCCGGCGGCGCGCAAGCGGCGGCAGATGCTGAGTCCATCCTCTCCCGGAAGCATCAGATCGAGCACCACGAGATCGATGCCGGCGCCGGCCAGCGCCAGGTCCATGGCCGCCGCATCGCCCGCGGCCTGGACGCTGAACCCCTCGTCGGTGAGGAACTGATACAGCAGGTCCCGCAGCCGACGGTCATCGTCGACGACGAGGATGCGAACGCCTGAATCGGTCATGGAATCCTCCGCGGCGAATTATGCGTCACACCCGGCCACACCGGCATTCCGTGCGCACCGGCGTCCTGCGGTCATGTCGGCACGGCCGTTTGCATGACGGCCGACTTGACGCACACTCGCGTCCCCATGCGAACGTTCCGATGGATCCGTCCCGGCCCTGTGCTCCTCTTCCTCTGCCTCGCGGCCGCGAGGATGGTGGCGGCGGCGGCCGATGTGGTGCCCGTGGTCGTGGAGCGTCTCCACCCGCCTCGAGACGATGCGGCGGACGCCATCTGGGGGGCCACCGGGATCGACCGCGACGGGAACGTGTGGTTCGGCATATCCGCCAAGCGTCCGGGCGACAGCGCGCGCCTGGTGCGCTTCGCGCCTTCGAGCGGCCAGTGGACGGAGGCCGGTGCGGTGAATGCCGAGCTGGTCCGGAGCGGTGCCGGGCGCCCGGGCGAAAGCCAGGTCAAGATCCACAGCCGCATCGTCGAGGCTGCCGATGGCTGGCTCTACTTCGCGTCCATGGACGAGGAGGGAGAGCGCGAGGATGGGTCCGCACTGCCCCGATGGGGAAGCCACCTGTGGCGAGTCGACCCCCGCACGCTTCGATGGGAGCACGTTCTGGCGGTACCCGAGGGACTGGTGGCGCTCGGCGGAGCCGGATTCGACGTGGTGGCGCTGGGCTACTGGAACCACGTGATCTACCGCTACGACGTCCGCACCGGAGAGGTCGTGCGGCGTGAGGCGGGCGCGGTGGGCGGACATGCGTCGCGCAACGTTCTGGTGGACACCTCGGGCAATGTCTTCGTCCCCCGTGCGGAGCGCGACGGCACGGGACGGCTTCGCGCTTCCCTGGTTCACTTCGACCGGAACCTGCACGAGACCGGTGCGTCGCCTCTGCCGGACTATTTCGGTCCGGACGATTCGCCGGAGTCGAATCACGGCGTCGTCGGATTGTCGCCGGACGCCGGGGGCGGTCTTCTGTTCACCACCCATCACGGGCAGTGGTACCGGATATCGGCACAGGAGGGAGGCACTGCCAGGCTCGAACCTCTGGGACTCTTTCCGTCCTGGGGCGAGGCCTACACCCCCTCGCTCTTTGCACTGGAGGGAGGCAGGCGTTTCGGAGCTGTCGTCCGCAGGGCGGCCGAACACGTGTTCTTGGTGCGCGACCCGCAGTCGGGAACGGCCAGCGTCTTTCCGCTCGGAGAAGCCGCCGGTCCCGGCTCCCTTCTGTATGGGTCCATGACGATGGACGCACAGGGCCGCTGTTATCTGGTGGGGCGCATCGATCGCGCGGAGCCGGGACGTCACGAACCGCTGGTCCTGAGAGTGCGGCCCTGATCGACGGTCTGCCCGGCGATCCGGGGGGACGCTTCTTCGGCTCGGCCCCGGGGTGACGATGGCGGATCTCCCGCAATGGCGGTTCCGCCCTTTCACCCGCTCCAGGCGGGGACAGCCAGTTCCGTGACGGCTCGCCGGGCAATGCTTCCGGCGAGGATCAGGATGCGATCACGGGCTGATCGGCGTGCAGGAACCACTTGTCGATCACCACGTTGCGCGTGAACCACGGATTGCCGAGCAGGCGGGACGCGAGGAACCGCTTGAGTCCCTCCGGCAGACGGTCCGTCAGTGAATGAGTCTGCCGCGCGCCGAAACGCTCCAGCATCTTCTCGCCGTAGGAAGCGAGATTCGCTTCGCGGTAGTCCCCCTGGGCGGCCAGCAGCGTTTCCGCGGCGAAGATCGCCGATTCCACCGCGGGCCGGATGCCTTCACCGCTCTGGGGATAGGCAAGGCCGGCGGCATCGCCGATCAGCAGGGCACGGTCCGCGACGAACGGTCTGGGCGCGTGGTTGTACAGGAGATAGGCGTGGCCGCCGAACTTTTCCGGCATGTCCTGCGGCACCCGGCCGCGAGACTTCAACCAGCCGGCGAACGCCTGCACGTGTTCCGCGAGCCGGTGGTTGTCTTCCCGGCCAAGGCCCACGTTGAGGTAGTCGCCCTTGCGGAATACCCAGCCGTAGCCTTTCATGTCGTCGCAGAAGTAGAGCTCCGGCACGTGTCCCTCGGCTGCCGTCGCCTGCCGTTGCGATTCGGTCAGCGGAAACTCGATCTCCTGGGCCGCCACGATCTGCTCCGACTGGCCCAGCTGCGCGCCCAGCGACCGCGCGACCGGACAGAAGTGTCCGCCCGCGCCGATCACGACACGGGCCTCGATCTGGCCGTTCGCCACCCAGCCGCCCCCCTGGCGCTCCAGCGACTTGAGCGGCGCGGGCTCAGCGAGCGGAGCACCGGACCGGGCGAGCAAATAGGCATCGAACTCGAAGCGCCGAATGCCGTAGCTCACGGGATCCGCGTAACGGGTGTCGACCTCGGTGCCGCCGATCACGCCGGTGCGGAATCCGGTGATGGGCTGAAAGGTGCGCCCGGCCCGGGTGTAGTCGCCGATATCCAGCCCCAGCGTCTGGACCACTGCAGGGGTCACCCATCCCGCGCAGATCTTGTCGCGGGGAAAACTCTTCTTGTCCAGGACCAGCACGTCGATGCCTGCACGCCTCAGTTTCCAGGCACAGGTGGATCCGGCGGGGCCGCCGCCGACGATCAGGACTTCGCAGCGTTGCATGGGGTGCGCCTCGAGGTATGCCATGCAGGGCGTTCTCGGAACTGCGAGAGCGTTCCTACGCGGCACTGCCGGGATAGAGATGTCCGCGGGTCATGGGAATCGTGTTGTCGTGGCCGCGCGCGAAGACGATCTGGAAGAGCTGCAGCGCACCGGTCAGGAAACTGGCCTTGGACCCGGCCAGATACAGACGCCACATGCGCACGAACTGCTCGTCGTACATCCGGCGCACTTCCAGGACCTTCGTCTCGTACCGGTCCAGCCAGTGCTGCAGCGTGTGCGCGTAGTGGAGCCGCAGATTCTCCACGTCCAGCACCGAGAAATCGTTGCCTTCGAGGATCCGCATCATCTCGCCGAGCGTGGCGGGGTAGGCCCCGGGGAAGATGCGCTTCTCGATCCACGCATTCATGGGCGCAGGGCGGTTGCGGCCGATGGAGTGGATGAGGCCGCGGCCGTGGGGCTTGAGGACGCGGTCGATCACGTTGCCCAGCCCCGGATAGTTGTCCACGCCGACGTGCTCCAGCATGCCGACGGACACGAAGACGTCGCACTTGCCGTCCATGTTCCGGTAGTCGTCCAGGACGTATTCCACCTGTCCGTCCAGGCCCTGCCGCCTGGCTTCCTCCCGGGCATAGCGGACCTGTTCCTCGGAGATGTTGAAGGCCCGGACATTCGCGACCCCGTAATGCCGGGCGAAGTGGCGGGCGAGTCCGCCCCAGCCGCAACCGGCCTCGTACACGACGTCGCCGGGCTTCACCTGCAGCTTCCGCGCGACGTGATCGAGCTTCGCGAGCTGGGCCTGCTCGATGCTCATGGAGGGATCCGCGAAGTAGGCACAGGTGTACTGCATGGCCTCCCGGTCCAGCCACAGCTTGTAGAACTCGTTGCCGAGGTCGTAGTGGTGGTGGATGTTTTCCTTGGACCCGTTGAGCGAGTTGGCGCGGGGCCGGTTGATCCACTGAAGGAACTTGGCCTTGAGCGACCGGGCCGCGAGACTTTCCAGGCCGCGGAAGATGATCTCGAGGCAGGCGACGAGATCGCCCTCGATGTCGACGCGCCCCGAGCTGTAATCGTCACCGGTATAGAGTTCGGGATTCACCAGCATGCGGAAGAGGGCGCCCCGGGACCGGACATGCATGCGGGCGATGGGTGTCAGGTCCGGGTTGCCGATGAGGCGGTCGCCGTTCCAGAGAACGATCTCGAGGGGCGGGTCGCCGCAGACCTTCAGCAGGTTCTCCACCAACCGCCGTTCCAGCGCCGAAAGGGCTGAACCCTCCGGATCGCGGGCCGTCTTGGTGAGCTCGAGATGTCCTTCCTTCTGGTCCATGGGCCTGCTCCCGCAGAATCACGCCAACGCCGATTCTCCAACAACTCGCCCGGCTCGCCAACGCCGCGATCGGCACGGGCGGCCGGGCCGCAGGCCGATCAGAAACCGACGTTGTTGCCGCCCTTCAGTTTCAGGATGCGGCGGGCGTCGTCGGGCGTGGCAATTTCCAGGCCCAGTTCCTCCAGGATCCGCCGGATCTTGGCGACCTGCTCGGCGTTGGTGCAGGCAAGCTGCCCCTTGCTGAGCCACAGGCTGTCTTCCAGGCCGACGCGGACGTTGCCGCCCATCACGGCCGACTGGGTCGCGATGTACATCTGGTTGCGTCCCGCGCCGAGCACGGACCACTGATACTGATCGCCGAACAGACGGTCGGCCGTGCGTTTCATGTGCATGACGTCCTCGGGGTGCGGGCCGATGCCGCCGCGCAATCCGAAGACCGACTGGATGAAAAGCGGCGGCTTGATCAGCCCGCGCTCCAGGAAGTGCGCCGCCACGTAGAGGTGCCCGATGTCGTAGCACTCGATCTCGAAGCGCGTCTCGTTGTTGCTGCAGGACTCGAGGATGTACGCGATGTCCTTGAACGTGTTCTTGAAGATGCGGTCCTGCGAACCATCGAGGTAGGGCAGCTCCCAGGGATGCTTCCACTCCTTGTAGCGCGGAATCATCTCGTACAGGCCGAAGTTCATGGAGCCCATGTTGAGCGACGCCACCTCGGGCTTCAGCTGCAGGGCAGGCTGCAGCCGCTCCTCGACGCTCATGGTCGGGGCACCGCCGGTCGTCAGGTTGAGCACCACGTTCGACGCTGCCTTGATCTTCGGCGCGAACTGGCGGAAGAGGGCCGGATCCTGGGTGGGGCGTCCATCTTCGGGCATCCGGGCGTGCAGATGCACCACCGCGGCGCCCGCCTGGGCGGCACCGATGGCGGCCTCGGCGATCTCGTCCGGCGTGATCGGCAGGTGCGGCGACATGGTGGGCGTGTGAATGGAGCCCGTCACGGCACATGTGATGATGACCTTGCGTGTTTCAGCCATTGTCTTTCTCCGTCATTGCGCGTTTGTGTGCGACCAGCGCCATCAGCCGGCGGTCGCGCCACGCCTCGCGTTCGGCGTGCTGCGCCTGCGGCATGAGAGCCCGGCGTTCCTCCTCGACCTTCTCGACCAGGTCCCCTTCCCACGGCCGGTACTGGCTGCCGGCCATCATTGCGTGCATCTTGGGCCCGTAGCGCTTGGCATAGTCGGCCACGCCGTCCGGCGCATTGAGATCGATGGTCTCGAACGGCCCCATGAACGCCCAGCGCAGCCCCAGGCCGTCGCGGATCGTCTTGTCGAGATCCTCGACGCTCACGTACCCGGCATCCACCAGATGCCAGGCCTCCAGCAGCAGCGCCGCCTGCAGACGGTTCAGGATGAAGCCCTCGATCTCCTTCTTCACCAGGATCGGAACCTGGCCCACGCGCTCGTGCAGCTGGCGGGTGCGCTCCACCACCTCGGGCGAGGTGAAAGGCGCCGGCGACAGCTCGACGATGGGGACCACGTGCGGCGGATTGACGGGGTGAGCCACGAGACAACGGTGGCGCCCCGGCACGTGGCCGGCGAAGCGGGACGTCTGGATCGTCGAGGTGGAACTGGCCAGGATGCAGGACGGTTTCGCCGCGGCGTCCATGGCGGAGAAGACCTCGCGCTTCACTTCTTCACGTTCGGAGGTGTTCTCCTGCACGTAGTCCGCATCCGCCACGGCGGACTGGAGCGTCGCGCCCGCACGGACGCGCCGGGCGATGACGGCCGGGTCCTCGTCGATGAGACCGAATTTCTTCGTCTCCGCGAGTCCTTCGCCGATGAGCTGCAGCGCCTGTTCTACGGCGCCGGGAGCACTGTCGAACAGGCAGACCTCGTGGCCTGCGCGGGCGAAGACCATCGCCCAGGCGCGACCGATGAGACCGGCACCGATTACCGCGATCTTTTCCATGGTGGACTGTTGCTCGAAAGGAGGGGGAAAGGGGGCGCGTGGGCGGCTCAGGCGAGCGTTTCCACGTTGCCGCAGACAGAAAGCGCCTGACCGCTGATGTGGCGGCCGGCATCCGAAGCGAGGAACAGCGCCATGTTGGCGATGTCCTGGGCCGACACCATGGTTCTCATGGAGACGTTCTCGACCATGCGCTTCTTCATTTCTTCAGTCGTGACGCCGAAGGCCTCGGCCTTCGCGGCGGCAACGCGGTCGATCCGCTCGCCTTCCACGACGCCCGGCTGGATGCAGTTCACCCGCACCCCGTCCTGGCCTGCCTCGATGGCAAGACTCGCCGTGAGCCCCACCACGGCCCACTTGGCCGCCGCATAGGGAGAGCGAAGTGGGAATCCGAGACGGCCGGCTGCCGACGAGAGATTGATGATGCTGCCGCCGCCTGCCGCCTTGATCATGGGCATGGCGAGGCGCGTGCAGTAGTAGAGGCCGTTCAGGTCCACGGCGATGCAGCGTTCCCAGTCCGCGATGGCGATGTCCTCGATGCGGCCGGTGGGGCCCGCGATGCCGGCGTTGTTGACCAGGACGTCCAATCCCCCCAACTGGCGCTTCACCGTCTCGAACAGGGCGTCGACCTGCGCGACGTCGGACACATCGGCGATGCTGGCGGAAATGTCGGGCCGTTCCTTGGAGAACGATGCCAGCGCCGCCTGGTCGACGTCGCAGACGTGGACCCGGGCACCGGCATCGGCGAACGTGGTGGCGATCGCCTTGCCGATGCCGCCCGCGCCCGCGGTCACGAGCACGCGTTGGCCGGGAACACCGAAATCGGGCTTCATGAAGAGTCTTCCTCCCTTGTCTGATCGTTGTCTGTTTCGGGATCGGGCCGGCGATGCCTGGGCCCGTGGCAGGCCTATCTGGCGGCCGCCTCCGGGACGTGGATCTCGCACGGCTCGGCATCGCACAAGTGCACTTCGACGGTGATGTGGTGCAATTCGGGAAGCGTCGCGATCAGGGCCTTGTAGTCGTTCGCCGACCGGGGCCGGTGGGTGACGATCGACACGATGGCCGCCTTGGCGCGACCGCCCAGGCCCCACACCCGCACGTCGGCCACGCGGTTGTCGGAGTCGGCTTCGATGAGGGACCGGATTTCCTCGCGCAGTTCCGCATGGTCCTCGGCGTCCAGCAGGACGCGGCTGCTCATTCGCAGCAGACCCAGCGCCCACCACCCGATCAGCGATGCGGCGGCGGTGCCCACCAGCGGATCGAGAACCGTGATTCCGAGCCAGCCGCCGGCCACGAGCGCGCCGATGGCGAGGATCGAAGTCAGGGCGTCGGCCACCACGTGAAGGTAGGCGGCACGGAGATTGTGATCGTGGCCATGCTGGACGTGGTGGTGGTCGTGAGCGGCGCGCCGGCTCGGATCGGAATGTTCGGGCAGCGCTTGAAACGTCATCGGGCCCTGGCCCGCCGCCGGCGCGGGTTTCGACGCCGAGCCGGCACCCAGGCCACGCCCGACCGGATGTGCCGGCCCGTGCGCCGCCTCGCAGGATTCGCCGTCACCGTGCGAGTGGCCGTGATGATGGTGGTGTCCGCCGCCCGAGAGCAGGATCGCGCTGGTGACATTGACGACCAGACCGATCACGGCCACGGTGAGGGCATCCCGGAAATCCACCGGATGCGGGTCGATGATCCGCTCCACGGACTCGGTGGCCACCAGCACCGCGACGACTCCGAGGAGCAGTGCGCTGGAATACCCCGCCAGCGCGCTGACCTTGCCGGTGCCGAAGGAGAACCGTTCGTTCTCGGCATGCCGGCGAGCGTAGCTGTATGCGAAGGTCGTGATCCCCAGCGCGGCGGCGTGGGAACCCATGTGCCATCCGTCGGCGGTGAGGGCCATGGAGCCGGTGAAGTAGCCGGTGACGAGTTCGGCGATCATCGTGACCAGTGTGAGCAGCAACACCAGTCGGGCCCGCTTTTCCGACGCGGCGAACGAAGCGGGAAGCGGCGCCTTGCTCTGGCGCCAGCGGTCAAGCGTCTGGGACGGCACGAAACGGCATCTCGGTGAACGGCAAGCCCGGAATTATAGACCCGTACTCCGGCCCGGCACCGCCCGGGAGAGGCCCCGTGGCGCGCCCGAATGCGAATCGTCCGGTGCCCGTGACGCCTGTTCGCGACGGTTCGGCAAGGCGCGCCGGCAGGGCGGCACTCAAACCCTGACAGCGGCGCGCCGCGCCTTGGGTTTGACCGCCTTGTGCTTGCGCGGATCGTGGAGCTTGTTCTCCGGCGAACAGTCCGCGCACAGGCCCTTGATGGTGAGATCGATCTCCTGCGGGGTGAAGCCTGCGGGAAGCGCCGGCGTCCAGCCGCGTCCCAGGTCGTCCAGGCAGATGACGCGCTGGCAGCAATTGCACTTGAAGTGAGCGTGATTGTTCTCGTGGCCGGGATTGGCGACGTTGAAGCGCCACACCCGGTCGTCTCCCGCGATCTTGTGCGCGAGGTTCTGTTCCGTGAGCCAGTCGAGCACCCGGTACACCGTGACCCGGTCGATGCCCGATGCCTGGGCGAGGCGGTTCTCAATTTCGCCGTGCGTCAATGCGCCTTCGGCCTTGAGCAGTGTCGCGAGTATCTCGATCCGGGCGTTCGTCACCCGTTCGCCGGTCGCCCGGATCAACTCTTCCGCACTGACACGAAAATTTGTTGCCATGACTGGAACCTCCCCTGCTGATGCAGTTTCCGGGACCGGACGAGCCGGCCGGAGACGCCGCTACGATTTCACCCTCGACCGACGTCACGGGCAGCCCGGTCTCCCTGCGGTACGGGAGACCGGGCCATGCCGGCGAATCGCGGGTCGCTGTTCCTTCCTGCCGCTACTTCTTGAACCCGCCGCGGATCCAGTCGATGCTCTTCACGCCGTCCGGCGGGCTGATCTGGTCGGGGGTGTAGTACTTGACGTTGGTCAGGGTGGGCTTGCCGTCGACCATCCTGACCGTGCCGTACGGCACGTGCTGCACGGCCTGGTGCCCCTTGCCCAGCGACATGTCGACGATGCCGGCGACCGATTCGAACTTCATGTACTCGAACGCCGCGATGACGTCTTCCTGGGCCGGCGCCGCCTTCTTCGCCTTCAGCGCCTTCTCGTACGCCGCCTTGGCGCCGAAGATCGCGGTGGCCATGTGGTACGAGGAATAGACGGGGATCGACTTGAAGCGTTCCGAATACGCTTTGGCGAACCACTTGTTGAGGGGCGTCGCCGGTGCGAAGGGGCCGTTCGGTCCGCGTGCGCCGATGATGGTGCCGTCGGAGAGCTGGCTGCCCAGGCGTTCGAGGATCGTGTCGCCGCAGATGATGACGTTGGGCGACTTCTTGAGCAGTCCTCGGGGGGCCGCCTGCAGGATGTACGCTTCCAGATCCCCGCCCCAGAGCGAGTTCTGCATGATCTCGGCGTTGGACGTCAGCAGCGCCGAGATCTCGGTGTTGTACTGTCCGGCTCCGAGCTTGGGCGTGACGTTGGTCGCGATCTGCGCCTGCGGCTTCAACTGCTTCAGGGACTCGGTGAAATCGGACCACGCATCCTGGCCCCAGGCATAGTTCGGGTTGATGCCGGAGAACACCTTGAGGTTCGGGTACATGTCCGACACGTACCGGGCGGCCGCCACATTCTCCTGCGTGGCCATCGTCGTGGTGCGGAACACGTGCTTGTAGGAGGCTTCCTCGAAGATCCGGTTGGTCGAGCAGTCGAAGAGCACGGTGAGCTTCTTCATCTCTTCCGCCACCGGAGCGACCGCCAGGCAGTCTCCGCTGGAGATCACGCCGATCACCATGTCGACCTCCTGACGGCTCACCAGATTGCGGTATTCCGTGACGACCTTGGTGGGACCGCCTGCCTCGTCGACGTAGGCCAGTTCGATCGGCCTGCCGCCGAACCCCTTCTGTTCGTACCCCGGCACCAAGCCGCCCTTGTTGAAGGCGTCCGCCAGCAGGTCGGAAGCATTCTTGGCGGGCACGCCGAAGGGGCCCGCAGCCGGCCCGGAGAGGAAGGTGATCACACCGATGCGAAGCGGTTTGACGTCCTGGGCCTGGGCGCCCGGAAGCGCAACAGCCAGCAGCGCGAGCGCGCCGGCCGCCTTCTTGAGTTGATCGGTGATCAAGGTATCCCTCCCATCGGGTTCGAATGATGTTGAAGTGCGACTGTGGCGACGGCGTCCGTGCGGACAGGCGGCGCCCTCCAGCGTCGGTGCGATTATACAAACCCCGCTTCCCGCGCGACGTCCATGATGAGGCACCGCGAACGGACGGCGTGGAGCCGCGGACTTCGAAGGACGCTGGGAAGGCCGGAGGGCTGCGACGGCGTTCGCCCCGACGTCCGCTTCGCTACAATCGCCGGGTCTGCGGTTGCCCGTGGCCGCCGCGCTTGGCTGGACGTCCCGGGGAAGGTCCGATCGATGTGCGCGGCTGCGACGGAGGTCCGGCGGCCGGATGACGCGACGAGCGGAGCCGCCGTGCGCCGGAGCACACCAGGTTCCGGCCGAAGATTGCCGGGCGACCGGCGTACATTGTTCAGTCCTTCCCTGACCCCTTCTTCTCCGGCGTTTCATCTTGAAGATTCTTGCCCTCGACACCTCCGCCGAACACTGCTCCTGCGCCCTGTCGTGCGGCGGCGAGGTGCGCCAGCGGATCGAGCGTGCCGGCCAGCGCCATTCGCAGCTGTTGATTCCCATGGTCCAGGAACTCCTGTCCGAAGCGGAATTGTCTCTTCGGGCACTGGATGGCATCGCGGTGTGTGTGGGACCCGGAGGATTCACCGGTCTCAGGATCGGCGCAGCGGTGGGTCAGGGGCTCGCGTTCGGAGCCGGTCTGCCGGTGGCAGCGGTCGGTTCACTCGAGGCGGTGGCGTGGGGCACCGGCCGGAGCAAGGTCCTCGTGTGCCTCGATGCCCGGATGGGCGAGGTCTACTGGGCGGCGTACGAACGGGCGGGCAGCGGGCTCGTGATCCGCGCTCCTTCCCGCGTCGGTCCGCCCGGAACCGTATGCGCGCCCGACGCCGCTGGCTGGACGGGCGCGGGGGACGGATTCGCCCGTTACGCCGATGCGCTCGCGATGGCCGCAGGCGCGGCAGTGACGCGAGTGCTTCCCGATGCGCACGTGGAAGCCGGGAACGTGCTGACGCTTGCGATGGCGCGGCATCCCGGCGGGTTCAGCGAACCTCCGGACGCGCTGGTCCCCGTGTACGTGAGAGACAAGGTGGCGCTGACCATGGCCGAGCGATGACCGGGGACGGGCGCGCGGCGCTGCGCTACCGGCCCATGCGTACCGAGGACCTAGACTCCGTCGCCGCCATCGAGGCCGCCGTCTACACGCATCCCTGGACACGAGGCAATTTTGCCGACTCCCTCACCGCAGGCCATTCATGCTGGGTCGTCGAGGCCCGCGGAGGGATCGAGGCCTACGGCGTGCTGATGGCGGGCGCGGGCGAGGCCCATCTGCTCAACATCAGCGTCGCGAGTGGCAGCCAGGGCTGCGGGATCGGCGCGCAACTGCTGGAGTTCTTCATGAATCGGGCACGCGAGTTCGATTGCACGACGATGCTGCTGGAGGTGCGGCGGTCCAACGAACGCGCGCGCCGGCTCTACGCTCGCAGCGGGTTCCACGAGATCGCGATACGCCGCAACTACTATCCCGCCCTGGGCGGACGCGAGGACGCCGTGCTGATGGGAAGGGACCTGTGAAACCGGACACCCGGATCCTTGCCGAGCTGGGGCTCGGACCGCGCTGGGTCCGCCGAGGCGCTGCCGCCGCGGATGGCGGCGAGACGCCGGCGGTTGACGCATGCGACGATCCGGGGGCCGAGGCTGCGGTGGCGCCCACGGATCACGACCGTGCCGAGATCATCCGCCGCATGGACTGGCCGGCGCTGGAGAGGGCCGTGGCGGTCTGTGACGCGTGCCGGCTCGCGCGCGGCCGCACCCAGGCGGTACTAGGCGTGGGAGACCGCAACGCCGAGTGGATGTTCATCGGCGAAGCGCCGGGCGCGGAAGAGGACCAGCGGGGCGAGCCCTTCGTGGGCCAGGCGGGACGCCTGCTCGACAGCATGCTGGCCGCCATCGATCTGCGCCGGGGCGAGAACGTCTACATCGCCAACATCGTCAAGTGCCGCCCTCCGGGCAACCGCAACCCCGAGCCGGACGAAGCCGGCGCCTGTCTTCCCTTTCTGCGCCGGCAGATCGAACTGATCCGGCCGCGCCTTCTCATCGCGCTGGGCAAGGTAGCGGCGACGAACCTGCTGGGGGGCGACGCGTCCATCGCAAGCCTGAGAGGCAAGGTGCACTCGTATGCAGGCACGCCGATGGTCGTCACCTATCACCCGGCCTATCTGCTGCGCAACCTGCCGGACAAGGCCAAGTCGTGGGAGGATCTGTGCCTTGCGCGGGACACCATGGCGTCGCTGCCACCCCGCCCCGACTGAGGAGTCGACGTGTCCAAATCGGTGACGCTGTCCATCGTGACCAACACGCTCATCGCCGGATCCAAGGCATTCGGGTGGTTCGCCACGGGCTCGCCGACCCTGTTCGCGGAGACCGTCCATTCCATTGCGGATGTCGCGAACCAGACGCTGCTCAAGGTGGGCGAAGTGCGAGCGGCCGGCGGGGCGGATGCGCTGCATCCGCTCGGACGGGGACAGGAGCGGTTCTTCTGGGCGCTCGTGTCGGCCGTTTCCATATTCTTCGTCGGCGCGGGTGTCACGATCTACCACGGAATCCACTCGCTGCTGGAACCGGAGGCCGTGGAGGCGTTCACGCCGCTTGCCATCGGGCTGCTGCTGTTCTCGCTCGTGCTCGAACTGTTCACGTTCTTCACTGCGCTGAAGGAGATCGGCGGGCTGGCGGGGGTGCGCGCGAACCGCTCCAACACGTCCGTGCTGGCGGTGCTGCTGGAGGATGCCGTGGCGGTGGCCGGCATCCTGCTCACCCTGCTCGTCGCCGGCGGCTCGATGCTGTTCGGCCACAACCACGTGCTCGATGCCTCGGTGTCCATCGTCGTGGGCCTCATGCTGGGCACGATGGCGCTGTTCCTCGCGAACGTGAACCGGCGCATGCTGATCGACGTGGCGGAACCGTCGCTCGACGAGGTGCTGCGCGATTCGCTGGTGGCGCAAGGTGTCGATGCGACGGTCGCCTCGGTGACCATCGACGTCGACCGGTACGTGGTGATGATCGGCGTTCAGGGTGCGGTGCCCGGTCATCTGCCCCGCAGTCACGAGATCGGGGAGCAGTTGAAGGGCCTGGCACGCCAGCGCCTGGGCAAGGCCGTCGAAGCGGTGTACTGGCGATATCTGCCCGAGCCGCGGAAGCGACCTTGATTTCCGGCGCCGCGCCCCATACATCGACCACCGCTCCGGCGGCATCTCACAGGAGACACGCATGCGCAAGTTTCTGGTCTGGATCGCGGCGATGGCCGCGGCTTCGCTCCTTTCCGGCTGCGGCTACAACGCCATCCAGTCGCAGGACGAGGAGGTCAAGGCGGCGTGGAGCGAGGTGGTGAACCAGTATCAGCGCCGGGCCGACCTGATTCCCAATCTGGTGAACACCGTGAAGGGCTTCGCCCAGCAGGAGCAGGACGTGCTGCTGGGGGTGACCAACGCCCGTGCGAAAGTGGGCGGCATCCAGGCCACGCCGGAGCTGGTCAACGACCCCGCCGCATTGAAGAAATTCGTCGACGCGCAAGGCGAGATGACCTCTGCGTTGTCGCGCCTGCTGGTGGTGGCCGAGAACTACCCGGACCTCAAGTCCAACGAGAATTTCCGCGACCTGCAGGCGCAACTGGAAGGCACCGAGAACCGCATCACGGTGGCGCGCAACCGCTACATCAAGTCGGTGCAGGCCTACAACACGAACATCCGTCAGTTTCCGGTCAACCTCACCGCCATGGTGTTCGGCTACAAGGAGAAGGCCAACTTCACGGTCGAGAACGAGGCCGCCATCGCCAAGCCGCCTTCGGTCGATTTCACTCGCCCGGCGGCCGGGACGAAGTGACGGCCGCGTCCGGTCCGCCCCGTTGAACGCGCCCGCTCGGGAGCGTGCCATGATCGTCCGTGAAATGCCGGCGCGGAACTGCGCGCCGGCGTGGTTCGCCGCGCTGTTGTCCCTGTGGTTCCTGGTCTCGATGCCGGCGGCGTGGGGGGAACTGGCGATACCGCCGGTCGCGCGCGTGACCGATCAGACCGGAACGCTTCAACCCCAGGATGTCTCGCGTCTTCAGTCCCGTCTCGAGGCGTTCGAGCAGCGCAAGGGCAGCCAGATCGCGGTCCTGATGGTCGCCACGACGCAGCCGGAGACGGTGGAGATGTACGCGCTTCGCGTTGCGGAAGCGTGGAAGCTCGGGCGCCAAGGGGTGGACGACGGTGCGCTGGTGCTGGTGGCCAAGGACGACCGCAAGGCGCGCATCGAGGTGGGTTACGGGCTCGAAGGTGTGCTGTCCGACATTGTTGCCAAGCGCATCATCCGCGAGACCATGGTCCCGGCGTTCAAGGCAGGCGATTTCGCGGGTGGGATCGAGCGCAGCGTCGACCGCATGATCTCAGTCATCGACGGCGAGCCGTTGCCAGCGGTGCAGGAAAGTCACGGACAGCAGGACGGGGGTGGGCTGACCGGCAATCTCGAAGCCTTGTTCGTGGTGGCGTTCATCCTGGTCGTGGTCGTGGGCGGAGTGCTGCGCAAGCTCCTGGGGCGGCTTCCCGCCGCGTCGGTGGTGGGTATCGCAGCCGGCGCGTTCGCATGGTTCATCGCCGGCGTGGTGGTGGTCGGGGCGATCGTCGCCCTCATCGCGTTCGTCTTCACGCTCGCCGCCGGGACGCGGTCCGGCGGACGCCGCGGCGGTTGGGGTGGCGGGTTTCCCACGGGAGGCGGCTGGTCGGGGGGGCGTGGCGGTGGCGGATGGTCCGGCGGCGGTGGCGGGTTCGGCGGCGGCGGCGCCTCGGGAGACTGGTGATGCCGGCTCGCTTGGATTCGATTGTCGGCGCGTGCCGCAGGGTCGACTCTGCGGTGGCCCTGGATCTGTCGCGGAGGCCCGGGTCATGAATCTTCGCAGGCTGTTGCGGCATTGGTTCACCGACGAGGCGAGGGTCCGGCGAACCTTTCCGGCGAAGGCGCTCGCCGCCATCGAACGGGCCATCGGCGAATCGGAACGGTCGCATTCGGGGCAGATCCGCTTCGTGGTGGAGGCGAGCCTGGAGACCGGCGAACTGTTGCGCGACATGACGGCCCGGGAGCGGGCCGTGGACGTCTTCTCGCATCTGCGGGTGTGGGACACGGAGCACAACAGCGGCGTGCTGATCTACGTGCTGCTCGCCGACCGCGATGTCGAGATCGTCGCCGACCGGGGGATCCACAGGCGCTGCGGACCGCAGACCTGGGAAAGGATCTGCAAGACCATGGAGGAGGCCTTCCGGGCGGGACGGTTCGAAGAAGGCGCGCTGGCAGGCATCCGGGCGGCCGGCGAGCGCATCGCGGAGCATTTTCCTGCACAGGCCGGTGCGCCCAACGAACTGTCCGACCGGCCCGTCGTTCTATGACTCGCGAGGTGTCCCGCGTTGACGCGCAGGATCAGGTCTGACCGTGGTCCTGATCGTGGCCGTGGCGCCGGTAGAGCAGGGCCATGACCACCGCGATGAATCCGCCGAACAGCACGATGATCGGCGTGTACGAAAGCGACGAGCCGATCATCAGGGCGTAGCATCCCTGCATGGCGAGGATGCTCAGGTTCTCGTTGAAGTTCTGCACGGCGATGGAATGGCCGGCCCCCATCAGCAGGTGGCCGCGATGCTGCAGCAGCGCGTTCATCGGTACCACGAAGAAGCCGCCCATCGCCCCGGCGAGCACCAGCAGGACCATGGCGATGCGCCAGTCGTGGACGAACACCATTCCCATCACCAGCACGCCCATGGCGATACCCACGGGCAGCACCTGCACCGATCGTTCCAGACGCACATAGCGGGCGGCAGCGACGGAGCCGATGGCGATTCCCACCGCCACCACGGCCGTGAGCTGCGTGGACTGCTGCATGGTGAAGCCCAGCCACTTTTCCGCCCACACGAGGACGATGAGACGCAGCGTTGCGCCGGCGCCCCAGAACAGTGTCGTCACGGCGAGGGACACCTGTCCCAGCGGATCGCGCCAGAGAAGCCAGAAGCTGTGCCAGAAGTCCTGCAGGATGAACACCGGATCCTTGCGGGGCATCCGGTGGTCGATCGCCAGGCGCGGAATGTAGAGATTCACGAGAGCCGCGACGGCATAGAGGAGCAGCATCACGAGGATGGCGATTTCCGGCCCGGTGTCCAGCCGCGGCAACGCTGTGAGGAAATCCCATTGCGCGAAGACGTAGGCCGAGAAGGTGTCGCCCACCAGATACCCGCCGAGCACCGCGCCGAAGATGATCGACGCGACGGTCAGCCCTTCCATCCAGCCGTTCGCTGCGACCAGGCGTTCCGACGGCAGCAGCTCGGTGAGGATGCCGTACTTGGCCGGTGAGTACATGGCGGCACCGATGCCCACGATGCCGTAGGCGAACAGCGGCTGGAGTCCGGCCAGCATGGCGACGCAGCCGGCGATCTTCACGCCGTTGCTGATGAACATCACCCGGCCCTTGGGCAGCGAGTCGGCGAAGGGACCGACGAAAGGGGCCAGCGCGATGTAGGAGAAGACGAAGAACATCTGCAGGACCGGCGTCTGCCATTCAGGTGCGTGCACCTGCTTCAGAAGCGCGATCGCCGCGAAGAGCAGAGCGTTGTCCGCGAGCGCCGAGAAGAACTGCGCCGCGAGGATGGTGTAGAAGCCGCGGTTCATCCGTTGCAACGCCCGCCGGGATGCCACGGGCGGCAGCCATCGGGAAGGAAGGCGCGTTCACTGGAATCGCGGGGCGAGGACGGAACCGGCAGCATCATCTGGGATTGCGCTGCAGACACGGACGGAGCGCGGGTCTGCGAGTCGGTTTGGCGGGATCGGTGGAGGGCCTTGAGTGTCCTGGAGCCGAATCTCGGCGCGGCCCGCTTTATACCATGATTCATCGCGCGTCCCGTGCCGCGCCCGGGGCTTGCGGCGGCCTCGATCGCGTATGCTTCCGGCTTCCCGTTCCGCGCGCGCTGCGCCTGCTTCGACCTCATGACCCGCCCCATTCTCGCCCGCATGAATCTGGACGCGATCCGCCACAACCTTCGCGTCGCGCGGCAGGCGGCCGCAGGCGCGCGAGTCCTGGCCGTCGCCAAGGCGGATGCCTACGGTCATGGATTGTCCAGGGTCCTTCCGGCCTTGGACGGCGCCGACGGGCTGGCGATCTTGGACATTGCCGATGCATTGCAGGTCAGGGCATCCGGTTACCGCAAGCCGGTCCTGCTTCTCGAAGGGGTGTTCGATGCCGCGGAGCTTTCCGCTGCCGCGGCCGCGGACCTTCACCTGGTCGTGCACGAAGCCGGACAGGCTGCGATGCTGGAGCGCGCCCGTCTGCCGGCTCCCGTGTCGATCTGGCTCAAGATGAACTCCGGCATGAACCGTCTGGGATTCCGCGCCGATGCCTTCCCCGGGGTCCTTGCCCGGCTACGCGTGTGCGCCAACGTGAAGCAGGTGCTGCTCATGACCCATCTCGCCTGCGCCGACGACGGCAGAGGCGTCCGCGACCAGCTCGGCGAGTTTGCGGCGGCCTGCAGAGACGCCGCCTGCGCCCGATCGATGGCGAACTCGGCCGCGCTGCTGCGGCATCCTTCCTCGCGAGGAGACTGGGTGCGGCCCGGCATCATGCTGTATGGCGCCTCTCCCTTCGCCGACGCTTCCGCGGAGCATTTCGGGCTCGAGCCGGTCATGCATCTGCAAAGCCGCATCATCGCCGAACAGCAGGTTCGCCGAGGCGAAGGCGTCGGCTACGGCGAAGCCTTCATCGCGACGCACGACATGCGCGTGGGTGTGGTGGCCTGCGGCTATGCCGATGGGTATCCGCGGCACGCGCCCACGGGAACGCCCGTGGTGGTCGACGGCGTTCGCACGCGGACCGTCGGCCGGGTGTCCATGGACATGATCGCCGTGGATCTCGAACCGTGCCCGGGCGCGGGTACCGGTGCGCCGGTGACTCTCTGGGGAGGTGAAGGTCTGTCCGTGGACGAGGTTGCCCAGGCCGCCGGAACGGTGGGTTACGAGCTCCTGTGCGCGCTTGCGCCCAGGGTGCCGGTCGAGGCTGCCGGCATGGCGGTGCTCGAACCCGCGCGGGCCGGCTGAGGTCACTCCATGGCCAAGGCAAGGAATGTCTACGCATGCACGGCATGCGGCGGCGAGTCTCCCAAGTGGCAGGGGCAGTGCCCGCACTGCAACGCGTGGAACACGCTGGTCGAAAGCGTCGCCGAGCAGGCATCCTCGCGCTATCAGGGGCTCGCCGAGGCGACCAGGGTCACCCGTCTTTCGCTGGTGGAGGCCGAGGAGGCACCCCGGCGATCCACGGGGATCGGCGAGCTGGATCGTGTCCTGGGAGGGGGACTCGTGCGCGGCGCGGTGGTGCTGCTCGGTGGCGATCCCGGCATCGGCAAGTCGACCCTGCTCCTGCAGGCGCTGACCGAACTGGGAAAGGCGGGAGCCTCGGCGCTGTACGTGAGTGGCGAGGAATCGGCGCAACAGGTGGCCCTGCGCGCCCGGCGGCTGGGACTGGAAGCCGGGGAGCTCGAACTGCTCGCGGAGATCCAGCTGGAACGGATACTCGCGACGCTCGGCCGCCAGACGCCGGACATCGCGGTCGTGGATTCGATCCAGACGGTCTACTCGGAAGCCCTGCAGTCGGCCCCCGGGAGCGTGGCGCAGGTGCGGGAATGCGCGGCGCAGCTCACGCGTTTCGCGAAATCGTCGGGAACGGCGCTGCTGCTGGTGGGACACGTGACCAAGGAAGGCGCGATCGCCGGCCCGCGCGTCCTGGAGCACATGGTCGACTGCGTGCTGTACTTCGAGGGCGACACGCACTCGAGCTTCCGCCTCGTGCGGGCCATCAAGAACCGCTTCGGCGCCGTCAACGAACTGGGCGTGTTCGCCATGACCGACAAGGGGCTGCGCGGCGTGGCCAATCCTTCCGCGCTGTTTCTCTCCCAGCACGGCGCCTCGGTGCCGGGCTCCTGCGTGATGGTCACGCAGGAGGGGACGCGGCCGCTGCTCGTGGAGATCCAGGCGCTGGTGGACGAAGCTCACGCACCCAACGCACGAAGGTTGACGGTGGGCGTGGAACAGAACCGGTTGGCGATGCTGCTGGCCGTTCTGCACAGGCACGCGGGCATTGCCTGCTTCGATCAGGACGTCTTCGTGAACGCCGTGGGCGGTGTGGAGATCGACGAACCGGCGGCGGACCTGCCGGTGCTTCTGGCGATCGTCTCGTCGCTGCGGAATCGCCCGTTGCCCGACAAGCTCGTCGTGTTCGGCGAAGTGGGCCTGGCAGGGGAGGTGAGACCGGTGCAGCGCGGGCAGGAACGTCTGCGTGAAGCGGCGAAGCTCGGCTTCGAGCGCGCCATCGTGCCCAGGGCGAATCAACCCAAGGCGGGTATTGCAGGTCTGGAGATCATCGCGGTGGAACGCATCGGCGATGCGGTGGACGCCATCCGGTCGGCGTAGGCGAACGGCGTCCCGACGGCCGTCAGCGAACGATCAACATCGCTGCGAGAAGCAGCGCCGCACCGGCGGCCGCCCACAGCCATGCCGCACGCGTGACCTTCCCGGGTGCCGGTGATGCCGCCGCCCGCGACGCCATGCCGGACGGTTCGCGGCGAGGGAACGGATGCACGACCGGCGTCGCCGGCGCACTCTCCTGCGACAGGGCCTGAAGGCGCAGCGTGGCGGCCGACGAGTCGAACGCCCGCGAGAGCGTCGCCTGGGATGCGCCCTTCGAAGCTTCCTGCGGACTCTCCCCGGAGGCGCTTCCTGCGGCGGCGGACAGCGCTTCGGGCGTCCCGGAGGGCGCACTCGCAGCCGGGCTGGCGATGTCCAGCGGTTTCCACCGGGGCGCGGCGGTTCCCAGCGCGGATCGCAGGTCCGCGGCCATGGCGTCCGCGGTCGCGTAGCGCCGTTCGGGATCCTTCGAGATCGCCTTCGCCACGACGAAGTCGAGAATGCGCGGCACGTCCGGATTCAGTTTGCTGGGCGGCGTGGGCGCGCTGTTCAACGCCTGGAACATGACGCCCTGCACGGAATCTCCCTGGAAGGGCGGCCGCCCGGTCAGCAGCTCGTACAGCACGACCCCGAGGGAAAAGATGTCGGTGCGCTGGTCGAGCGGACCTCCCGTGACCTGTTCGGGCGACATGTAGCGCGGCGAGCCCAGCACGATGCCGGTCATCGTCTTGAGTTCTGAAGTCCGCATCCGCGCGATGCCGAAATCGGTGATCTTCACCACGCCGTCACTCGTGACCATGATGTTGGTCGGCTTGATGTCGCGGTGGACCACGCCGCGCGCGTGGGCGTAAGCCAGGCCATCGGCCACCTGCGTGCAGACCTCGATGGCGTCGCGGTACCCGAAGGGCGAGTGCTGCATCAGCAGATCGCGCAGTTCGCGTCCCTCGACGTACTCCATGACCATGTACGCGTGCCGGTCCGTCTTGCCGATGTCGTAGATGACGACGATGTTCGGGTGCGCAAGCCCGCCGGCGGCTCGCGCTTCCTGATAGAAGCGGGCCTCGTAGTCGGGCAGTTCGTCCTTGGCCATGTTGAGGCCGATCATCTTGATCGCGACCGCCCGGTCCAAGACGGGGTCGTGGCCACGATGGACCATGCCCATGCCGCCCTCCCCGAGGCGTTCGCGGACTTCGTAACGGCCGAGGACGAAGGCCGGCGAGGCGGCAGCAGGCATCGGCAGGGCGCTCACGACGGACCCCGCGGCTTCAACGACCGGAAGACGGGTCCCCACAAGGGGTGACCCGCCTCGGCAGGCGTCAGCGTGAAGGCGGGATCGAGTTGCAGCGCTCGGCCGAAGGCGTCGCGACAGAGCGCTTCCTGGCGGCTCACGCAGTAGATGAAGGCAAGATGCTTGTGTGCATCGATCCGGTCGGGCCTCGCCGCCAGGCCTTCCTCGAGCGCATCGCGGAGCTTTCGCTGCGCCACGGAGTATTGGCCGTCCTCGTAGGCCTGCAGACCGTCGGCGAGCAGTCTCTCGGCCGTGACGCGAGCCGCGAGGGGGGGCGCGGGTGCCGCAGTTCGCTGCAACGGTACGCAGGCGCCGAGCAGGAAGGCCGCGGCAGCCGCCGCCATCGCAGCCGGGACGAGGCGGGTGTGGGGTCTGTCGATCGGTGACGAGGACACGGCAAGAGGACTCAGAACTTGTGCTTGATGCGCAATGGCTGGCCGGCAGACGCCTCCAGCGTTTCGACGTGGGAGGGGAAGCCGGGATTGCGGATCTCCACCGTGACGCGCCCTGCCGGCACCTCGACGGTCGTGAGCGGCGGGCTGACCCCGATGTTGACCCCGTTGACGAGCACTTCGCCCCAGGGACTCACGGCCAGGGCGATCTGGACTTTCTCCTGCGGTGCCGCGGCGGGAGCCGGTGCATCGCCGGATTGGCGTTTGCGGTCGGCATTCGCGGGGGCAGGCCGCTTTCCTTCCCGGATGACAGTCCTGGTGGTCTGGGGTGGCGCGGCCGGCTGAGCATCCGCCGCATCGGCGGTGCCCGCGCCAGGCGGCGCGACCGGAACGGGCGGCTCCGCGGGAGTCGGCGACGACGGTGTCACGGCAGTGACCTGACGAGTTGCGGCGGCAGGTCCTGTCTCGTCCGTGGAATTGCCACCGAACCGGGCGGCAGCGACGGCCAGCAGCACAAGGACCGATGCCGCGACGGCGAGCGATGCAGCACGGTGATCGGTCCAGACCGTGCCGCGTGTCGTTTCCGCCGGGGGGGCGGACGCGGGGCCGTCCACAGCGCCCGGAGCGTCGGGTCGCAATTCGAACAACTCGTGGCTGCGCAGGTGGGCATCGGTGCGGGCACCGAGCGGACGGAAGATGCGCTCCTGCAGCCGGATGTCCGGCGCAGCCCGCAGCGCAAAGGCGCGCGAGGCGATGGCCTGGCCATCGGTGGCGAAGGCCGACAGCCGTTCCGCGACGACCGCACCGTCACCGACGAGTGCCGGTTCTCCCTGAGCCGGCTGGGTGAGGGCCACCGGACCGTGATCCAGTCCCAGACGCAGGACGGGGCCCGCAGACGGCCCCTCGGCAGCGGAGGCCCGGAGAAGCGCAGAAGCGGCCCGAACCGCGACGGCAGGGCCGGAAAGGAAGCAGACGGCCGCGCCGGTTTCGGTGTCCAGCACGATGCGCTCGTCTCCGGGGACGGTTTCGAGCGCGCTCGCGAGCACCGCATTCAGTGCTTCGCGCATGACGATCTGCCGGGAGACGTCCGCCTTGGCATAGCCCGGCATGTCGAGCCAGATCACGGAGCAGCCGACGTGCGACACGGATCCGGCGCCGGGGTCGGCCGCCATGGCCGGCGAGCCGTAGGGCACGACCGGGCGAGGATCGGTCAGAAGAATGGGCTGCGCCGCCGCACTCATGCGAACATCGACCTGCGCAAGCGTCCTTCGCCCATTCTCTTCCCCATGTCTGAATGGCGATGCAAAATCCTTCCTGGCAATTCCGGGCGCCGGCCGCTGTCTGAAAAGGCCTTTTTTCGCCCCGCCGACCGCTCGACCCCCTCGGAAAAAACAATCGCTTAGGAGGTGTATGGCTCGCCGCAATCCCTACCAGGACGGGCTGGAACGCAACCGTGCAAATTATGTGCCCCTCACCCCCGTGTCGTTCCTCGCCCGGGCGGCGGAGGTTTACCCGGATCGCATCGCGGTCATTCATGGCGGCTGGCGCCTGACGTGGCGCGAGGTGGATGCGCGGTCCCGGCGGCTCGCATCGGCACTCAGGGCACGCGGGATTGGAGAAGGGGACACGGTCGCCTTCATGGCGTCCAACACGCCGCACATGGTCGAAGCCCATTTCGGTGTCCCCATGACGGGCGCCGTCCTCAATACGCTCAACACACGGCTGGACGCCGCGGCCATTGCGTTCATGCTGGACCACGGCGAGGCCAAGTTCCTGTTCACGGACCGGGAGTTCTCGGGAGTCGTGGCCGAGGCGCTGCGTCTGGCGCGCGGGAGGCCGGTCGTGGTGGACATCGACGATCCTCTCGCGCCGGCAGGGGAACGCCTGGGCGAGACTGACTACGAGGCCTTCATCGCCGGAGGCGATCCGTCCTACCGCTGGGACGGTCCGGGCGACGAGTGGGATGCCATCGCGCTTTCCTATACGTCCGGCACCACCGGGAATCCGAAGGGCGTCGTCACGCATCACCGGGGCGCCTATCTCAACGCCGTCTGCAATGCCGTGACCTGGGCGATGCCGCACTTTCCGGTGTATCTGTGGACGTTGCCCATGTTCCACTGCAACGGCTGGTGCTTTCCCTGGAGCATCGCCCTCCTGGGGGGAACGCACGTGTGTCTGCGCCGCGTGGAAGCGAAGGCGATCCTCGATGCGATAAGGGAGCATGGCGTGACCCACTACTGCGGGGCGCCCATCGTGCACAGCATGCTCATCAATGCACCGGAGGAATGGAAGCACGGCATCGAGCACAAGGTCTCGGGCCTCGTCGCGGCCGCCTCGCCCCCCGCGTCCATGATCGAGGGCATGGAACGCATGGGATTCGACATCACGCACGTGTACGGCCTTACCGAAGTCTACGGGCCGGCTTCGGTGTGCGCGAAGTATCCCGAGTGGGACGCGCTGAGCCTGGAGGACCGGGTGGAGCGCAACGGCCGGCAGGGCGTGCGGTATGCGCTGCAGGAAGGCATGGACGTGCGGGACCCGGAATCGATGGAGCCTGTTCCGCGCGACGGCGCGACCATGGGCGAGATCATGTTCCGCGGGAACATCACCATGAAAGGCTATCTCAAGAATCCCGCAGCGACCGAAGAGGCGTTCGCTGGCGGGTGGTACCACACGGGGGATCTCGCCGTGATGAACCCGGACGGCTACGTGAAGATCAAGGACCGGTCCAAGGACATCATCATCTCGGGCGGCGAGAACATCTCCTCGATCGAGGTGGAGGACATCCTGTATCGGCATCCTGCCGTGCTCGATGCGGCGGTGGTGGCGCGGCCGGACCCGAAATGGGGAGAGACGCCGTGCGCGTTCGTCGCCGTGCGCGAAGGCGCCCAGGTGACAGAGGCCGAGATCATCGCCTTCTGCCGCGAGCGCCTTGCGCACTACAAGTCGCCGCGGACGGTGATCTTCGGTCCGATTCCCAAGACCTCCACCGGCAAGATCCAGAAGAATGAACTGCGTGCCCGCTTCAAGCAGGACTGACCCTCGTCCCGGCGGGGAGCGGCGGACGCCGGAAACGCCCGCCGCGGCAGTGGTGCGCTGCGGTAGAATCGCGCCCCTCGACAGCACATCTCACAAGCGGAAATCCCGATGAAAATCCTCGTCCCCGTCAAGCGGGTGGTCGACTACAACGTCAAGGTCCGGGTGAAGGCCGATGGCTCCGGCGTGGAGACGGCCAACGTCAAGATGTCCATGAATCCCTTCGACGAGATCGCCGTCGAAGAGGCCGTCCGCCTCAAGGAAGCCGGTGTCGCCACCGAGATCGTGGCGGTGTCCGTCGGCGTGACCCAGTGCCAGGAGACGTTGCGTACCGCGCTGGCCATCGGAGCCGACCGCGCAATCCTCGTGGAGACCGCGCTGGAGACCCAGCCCCTTGCCGTGGCGAAGGTCCTCAAGGCCCTGGTCGACAAGGAACAACCCGGGCTCGTGATTCTCGGCAAGCAGGCGATCGACGATGATTCCAATCAGACCGGCCAGATGCTCTCGGCACTGCTCGGCTGGTCCCAGGCGACGTTCGCATCCAAGGTGAAGATCGAAGGCGCCGCCGCTCAGGTGACGCGCGAGATCGACGGTGGTCTCGAGACGCTTTCGGTCAAGCTGCCGGCCGTCGTGACGACCGACTTGCGCCTCAACGAACCGCGCTACGTCACGCTGCCCAACATCATGAAAGCGAAGAAAAAGCAGCTCGAGACCGTGACCCCGGAAACGCTGGGCGTGGATGTGGCGCCCCGCCTCAAGACGCTCAAGGTGGCCGAACCCGCCAAGCGTGGCGCCGGCAAGCAGGTCGGCAGCGTCGCCGAGCTGGTGGAGAAGCTGCGCAACGAAGCCAAGGTGATCTGACATGACCATTCTCGTGATCGCGGAACACGACAACGCGAACCTCAAGGCGGCGACGCTCAACACGATCGCCGCAGCATCGAAGATCGGCGGCGACATCCACGTGCTCGTGGCAGGAGAGGGGTGTGCTGCCGTTGCCCAGGCGGCGGCAACCGTCGCCGGTGTGGCCAAGGTGCGCGCCGTGGATGCGCCGGCGTACCGCGACGGCCTCGCGGAAAATCTGGCCGCGCTGGTGGTTTCCATCGCCGGCGACTATTCCCACGTCCTCGCCCCGGCCACGGCGTTCGGCAAGAACATGCTGCCTCGCGTTGCCGCGTTGCTGGATGTGGCGCAGATCTCCGACATCGTCGCGGTGGAATCGCCCGACACCTTCGTGCGCCCCATCTATGCCGGCAATGCCATGGCGACGGTGCAGTCCGCCGATGCGATCAAGGTGATCACCGTTCGTGCCACGGGCTTCGATGCCGCTCCAGCGACGGGCGGCAGCGCGTCCATCGAACCCATCGGCGCCCAGGCGGATACCGGCCTCGCGACGCTCCTCGGGCAGGAGCTCACGAAGTCCGCCCGTCCGGAACTCACGGCCGCCCGCATCATCGTCTCGGGCGGGAGGGGAATGGGCAGCGGCGAGAACTTCCGCATCCTGGAGGCCCTCGCCGACAAGCTGGGCGCAGCGGTGGGTGCGTCCCGTGCCGCGGTCGATGCGGGCTTCGTTCCGAACGACTATCAGGTGGGCCAGACCGGCAAGATCGTCGCGCCCGAGCTTTACATCGCCGTCGGCATTTCGGGCGCCATCCAGCATCTTGCGGGCATGAAGGACAGCAAGGTGATCGTGGCCATCAACAAGGATGCCGAAGCGCCCATCACCCAGGTCGCCAACTACTGGCTCGTCGCGGACCTGTTCCAGGCCGTGCCGGAATTCACCCAGGCCCTAGGCTGATCCCCAATAGGAGAACCGGATCATGTCCACCTATGCTGCCCCGCTGCGCGACATGCAGTTCGTGCTGAAGGAACTGGTCGACCTCGAATCGATCGCCCGGTTGCCCGGCTGCGAGGAAGTGTCCGCGGATCTCGTCGATGCGGTCCTTGAAGAAGCAGGCAAGTTCGCCGCCGGTGTGCTGGACCCCCTCAACCGCGCCGGCGACAAGATTGGAGCGAAGTGGTCGGAGGAAGGCGTCACCAGCGTGCCGGGATTCAAGGAGGCGTACGGACAGTTCGTCGAGGCGGGCTGGGCAGCGGTGGGCGGCGAGCCCGAATTCGGGGGACAGGGACTGCCGCACGTGCTGTCACAGCAGCTCTCCGAGATGTGGAATTCCGCGAACATGTCGTTCTGCCTGTGCCCGATGCTCACGACGGGCGCGATGACCGCCATCCGGCGGCACGGCTCGGACGCGCTGCGCGCGACGTACGTTCCGAAGCTCGTCTCGGGCGAGTGGACCGGGACGATGAATCTGACGGAACCCCAGGCGGGCTCGGATCTTTCCGCCGTGCGGACCCGCGCGGTGCCGGAGGGCGATCACTACCGCATCAAGGGCACCAAGATCTTCATCACCTGGGGCGAACACGACATGGTGGCGAACATCGTCCATCTGGTGCTCGCCCGCACGCCCGATGCGCCCGAAGGCGTGAAGGGCATCTCGCTTTCATTGTCCCCAAGTTCCTGGTCAATGCCGATGGTTCGCTGGGTGCGCGCAACGACGTCAAGTGCGTGTCGATCGAGCACAAGCTCGGGATCCATGGCAGCCCGACGTGCGTCATGGCCTATGGCGACAACGAGGGCGCCATCGGGTATCTGGTGGGTGAAGAGAACCGGGGCCTGGAGTACATGTTCACCATGATGAACTTCGCGCGCCTCGAAGTAGGCGTGGAGGGCATCGCCATGGCCGAGCGGGCCTACCAGCATGCCCTCGACTACGCGCGCCAGCGGGTCCAGGGACGCGAGATCGGAGTCAAGAGCGGCGACCGCGTCTCGATCATTCATCATCCCGATGTGCGGCGCATGCTGATGACCATGAAGGCGCACACGGAGGCGATGCGAGCCCTGGCGGCGGCAGCGGCCGAAGCGCTGGATCACGCATTGTCCAATCCGGATGTCGAGACGAAGCGTCGCGGCCAGGCCGTGTTCGACCTCCTCACTCCCGTCGTGAAGGGCTGGTGCACGGAAAAGTCGGTCGAAATCGCCTCGCTGGGGGTCCAGATTCACGGCGGGATGGGCTTCGTCGAGGAGACCGGAGCCGCCCAGTATCTCCGCGATGCCCGCATCACGCCGATCTACGAAGGCACGACCGGCATCCAGGCGAACGACCTCGTCGGCCGCAAGCTCGCATTCGAGAAAGGACTCACGGCAAAGGCCGTCATCGCGCAGATCAAGGCGTTCGATCGCGAACTCGCCGCGCATGGCGATCACCCGGCGCTGTCAGTCATCCGCCGCGCCCTGACCACGGGCGTATCGCGGCTGGAAGCGGCGACCGACTGGCTCCTCGAGACCTATCCGGCCAACGCGAAGGCGGCAGTGGCCGGTGCCGTGCCCTATCTCAAGCTCTGGGGTGTGGTGGCAGGCGGCTGGCAAATGGCGCGAGCTGCCGTCATCGCCAAGCATCGTCTCGATGCCCGCAGCGGCGACCACGATTTCTATCGCGCCAAGCTGGCGACGGCCCGGTTCCACGCAGAGCACATCCTGCCCACGGCCCACGCGCTGGAACAGGCCATCGTTGCAGGGTCCACGAGCGTCATGGCGTTGGACGAGGCGTCCTTCTGATCTCGGTAGCGGGGCACGCCCGTGCCCTGCTACCGAGCCCCTTCCCCGGTTGTCCTCCGTTTTTCGGTTTGCACGACGGCGTCGCCGTCTGCCCCCCTTCGTTGATCAACGTTCGCCCGTTCCCAGGGAAGTCCGATCCACTCCGGCCTCCGGGCCATCCGTGCCTGCCGTCCACGATCGGCGACACTCCAGGGCGAAAACGAACGGCATCTCCCGGCAGCACGCGCGAAGGCGTACAGTGCGGGGTTGTCACGCCGGCCATATCGTGGTGCGTTGCGGGAGAGTCTCATGACGCTGTTGCTGGTGGTGGTTGCGCTGATCGTTCTTGTCGTCGCAGTCCCGCCACTGCGGCGCGCGCTCGTCAGCGACTGGGTGCTCGCGCGTTTCCGCCGGGTGCTTCCCCGGATGTCGCAGACCGAGCAGGAAGCGCTCGAGGCGGGAACGGTCTGGTGGGACGGCGATCTCTTCAGCGGTAGGCCGGATTGGGAACGGCTGCTCGGTCTTCCGCGACCGGTTCTCACCGCCGGGGAGCAGGCATTCCTGGACGGGCCGGTCGAGATTCTGTGCGGAATGCTTGACGATTGGCGGATCACGCACGAACTCAACGATCTTCCCGAGGACGTCTGGCAGTACATCAAGGCGCAGGGTTTTCTGGGAATGATCATTCCCGTGCGCTACGGAGGCCTGGGGTTTTCCGCCCTTGCGCACAGCGAAGTCGTGGCAAAGCTCGCCACTCGAAGCGCCACTGCGACCGTCTCCGTGATGGTGCCCAATTCCCTCGGCCCCGCGGAACTCCTTCTTCATTACGGTACCGAGGCGCAGAAGGATCACTACCTGCCACGTCTGGCCAAGGGCATCGAGATGCCGTGCTTCGCGCTCACCGGTCCGGAGGCCGGTTCGGACGCGGCGTCGATTCCGGACGTGGGCATCGTGTGCAAAGGGATGCACGAGGGGCAGGAGGTCCTCGGGCTTCGCGTCACCTGGGACAAGCGCTACATCACCCTGGGCCCGATCGCGACGCTGCTGGGCCTCGCGTTCAAGGTCCGCGATCCCGACCGGCTGCTGGGAGGAGAAGTGGAACGGGGCATCACGCTTGCGCTGATTCCCGCGGACCACCCGGGCGTGAACATCGGCCGGCGGCATTTTCCCTTGAACGGCTCCTTCATGAACGGTCCCAATTCGGGTACGGACGTGTTCATACCGATCGACTGGGTGATCGGCGGAGTGGCCCGGGTCGGGCAGGGTTGGCGGATGCTCATGGAGTGCCTGGCGGCCGGCCGTTCCATTTCGCTGCCGTCATCCTGTGCGGGAATGGCGAAGGTGGCGGTGAGGACGACCAGCGCGTATGCGCGCATGCGGAGCCAGTTCAAGACCCCCCTTGCACGCATGGAAGGAGTGGACGAGGCGATCGCCCGTATCGCCGGGCACACCTATGTCATCGACGCGGCGCGCATCATGACCGCAGGCGGTGTGGACCAGGGCGAGAAGCCCTCGGTCGTCTCCGCCATCGTGAAATACCACGCCACCGAGCGTGGCCGCATGGTCGTGAACGACGCCATGGACGTGCATGGCGGCAAGGGCATCTGCCTGGGGCCGTCCAACTACCTCGGCCGGGCCTATCAGCAGGTGCCCATCGCGATCACGGTCGAAGGCGCCAACATCCTGACGCGATCGCTGATCATCTTCGGTCAAGGCGCCATCCGTTGCCACCCGTACGTATTGCGGGAGGTCGCCGCAGCGAGGCTGGAGAACGCCCGGCAGGCCTCGGTCGAGTTCGACGCGGCTTTCTGGGGTCATGTCCGCTTTGTCTCGGGCAACTTCCTTCGCAGCGTCTTCCATTCCCTCACAGGCGCGAGATGGGCCGCGGGAGCAGGGAATGCGCAAGCGACCCCGCTGTTCCGGGAACTGTCACGCCTGTCGGCCGTCTTCGCGTTCACGGCCGACGTGGCGATGCTGACCCTGGGCGGCTCGCTCAAGCGCAGGGAGAAGATTTCGGGCCGGCTGGGCGACGTGCTGAGCCAGCTCTATCTCGCTTCGGCGTCGCTCAAGCGCTTTCACGATGACGGTTGTCCGGGCGAGGATCTTCCGATCGTCCAATGGGCGGTGCAGGATGCCTTGCATCGCGCCGAGCAGGCGATCGCCGGCATCGCGCGCAATCTGCCGGGAAGATGGGCGGGACTGGCTGTGCGCATGGCGGCCTTTCCGCTCGGAACCCGTTGCATGCCTCCCAGTGACAGGCTCGGCTCCGCGGTCGCGGCTGCGGTGTGCCGTCCTTCTCCTGCCCGGGACCGCCTGACGCGCGGAATGCATCTGCCGCGCACGGACACCGATCCCATCCGGCCGGCTGGAGCTTGCCTTCGAACTCGTCGATCGCGCGGGAGGCACTGGAGGCTAAACTACGCGCGGCGGACCAGGGGGGCGCGTTGCACGGCGCCTCGGACGGAGAGCGCCACGCGAACGCGGTGGCACACGGACTGCTGGGGGCCGACGACGTCGCATTGCTCGGCGAATACCGCCGGCTGCGGCGCGGATGCATCATGGTCGACGATTTCCCGCGGGACATCGGGCGGCATGAGGCTTCGCCGGGTCTCGATGGTCCGGTTTCCGGCCAGCAGGATCCGGACAAGGCCGTGGTGCGATTGCGGTCCGCATGAGCGCATAGCGCCGACGACAAGGGCACAACAGAATGCAGCCGTACGATGAGGGGGACGAACCGCCGATCAGTCTGCCGGCCGGCAGGGAAGCCGTGCTGCGCGTGGTTCCCATGCCTTCCGACGTGAACCCTACCGGGGACATCTTCGGCGGATGGATCATGGCTCAGGTGGACATTGCCGGGAGCATCCCGGCATTCCGGCTCGCGCGGGGACGGGTGGCGACCGTCGCCGTCAATTCCTTCGTGTTCAAGCAGCCGGTGCTGGTGGGCGACATCGTGAGCTTCTACGCCGACGTGGCCCGTGTCGGACGCACGTCCATCACGGTGAGCGTGGAGGTGTTCGCCGAACGTGGCGTGGCGCAATCTGTCGTGAAGGTGACCGAGGCAACGTTGACGTATGTCGCAGTGGACGAGAATCGACGGCCCAGGACAGTGGTGCAGGCGTGAAGCATCCGGAAGCGGGGGCACCGGGCGCATCGTCGAATGACCAGGAGGAGACGCAGACATGCAAGGCTTGACGAAACGAGTGGCAGTGGCCGCATCTCTGGCCGCGTGTTCGTTGCTGTGCGCGGGGCGGGCAACCGCTGCGGCATTCTTTCTTCCCTACCAGGGGGCTGCCGGCATCGGCAACTCGCTTGCAGGAGCGGCGGCGCTGGGAGAGGACGCAAGCACGGTGTTCTTCAACCCGGCGGGGATGTCCCGGATCGGTACCGGGCAGGTCAGCCTCGGGGCGCATTTCATCGATCCGGGATTCAAGTACACCGACACCGGGTCCACCGGACCGGCGGCATTCACCGGGGGCAACGGCGGCAGTTTCGTCCCGGCGAGCCTGCTCCCCACGGTATTCGCCGTGCTTCCCATGGGCAACTGGCGCTTCGGTCTGGGCATCAGCGCACCCTGGGGCAGCAAGACCGACTACGACGAAGGCTGGCGGGGACGATTCCAGGCGGACTACACGGACGTGAAGACGATCAATGTGAATCCGTCCGTGGCCTATCGGTTCAGTGACCGGATTTCCGCCGGATTCGGCCTCAACTACCTGCATGCGGATGCGGAGATCAAGCGGTCGCAGTTGCTGCCCGGCCCGTCGGAAGGGCGGGTCACGCTGACCGGAAAGGACTCGGCGCTGGGATTCAATGCCGGGGTGCTTGTGGAGTTCTCGGAAGCGACGCGCGTGGGGGTGAGCTACCGCTCCAGGGTCGATCTCAATCTCGAGGGACGGCAGACCGTCACGCTCGCGAACGGGACGGTCTTCGCTGCCCAGACCTTCGATATCACCGCGGACCTGACGCTTCCCGCCATCTCGCAGGTGAGCGTCGTGCATGCGCTGAACGACCGCTGGACGGTGCTGGGCGATCTGGCCTACTACCAGTGGAGTTCGATCCAGTCTCTCGTCCCGCGCAATGCGGCAACCGGTGCCGCAAGCTCTCCGCTGGATCTCAACTTCAAGGACAGCAAGAGGCTGTCGGCCGCGCTCAACTACCGACTCAACGATGCGTGGCTGCTGCGGGCGGCCTCGCCTGGGACCAGACTCCGGTCAAGGATGCCGCGAATCGCACGGCCAACCAACCCGACTCCGACCGGACGTGGCTCTCCCTGGGGGCGCGCTGGGATCCTGTCGCGCGCCATCGGGTGGATCTCGCTTACGCCTATGTGATGCTGAAGGCGTCCACCATCGACCACACGGTGGCCAGTGCCGGGACCCTGCGGGGCGAATACGACAATTCGGCACACATACTCGCCGCCCAGTACACGTTCTCGTGGTAGCGGCGTTGGCCGGAGGGATGACTCGAAGGAGGGCGTTTCCGTGACGCAGGACTCCGACCGCTACCACGTCCGCAAGGCCGCCGTGCTCGGTGCCGGCGTGATGGGAGCGCAGATCGCGGCGCATCTCGTCAACGCAGGTGTGGAATGTCTGCTGTACGAACTGCCTGCCAAAGAAGGCGACCGCTCGTCCGCGGCGGTGAAGGCGGTCGAGTCACTGGCCGCGATGGATCCGGCACCGCTTGCCTCCCGCGATCTGGCACGATTCATCACACCGCTCAACTACGACGATCACCTGGCGAGGCTTGGCGAATGCGATCTGGTGATCGAAGCGATCGCCGAACGCATGGACCTGAAGCGGTCGCTCTATGACCGCATTTCGCCGCATCTTGCCAGCCGCGCGGTACTCGCCACCAACACGTCGGGCCTGTCGGTCGATGCGCTGGCCGATGCGTTGCCTGCCGAGCGGAGGACGCGTTTCTGCGGGGTGCATTTCTTCAACCCTCCGCGGTACATGCATCTGGTGGAACTGGTCGGGGCGGCCCAGACCGATCCTGCCGTGCTCGATGCTCTGGAGACGTTTCTCACGACCGCCTTGGGCAAGGGGGTGGTTCGGGCGAAGGACACCCCCAATTTCATTGCCAACCGGATCGGCGTCTTCGCCGTGCTGGCCGCGTTTCACCACACGGCCCGGCTGGGGCTCGGTTTCGACGAAGTGGACGCCATCACGGGAACACGCATCGGGCGTCCCAAGAGCGCGACCTACCGCACCGCCGACCTGGTGGGGCTCGACACGCTGGCGCACGTGATCGGCACCATGCGCGACAACCTGACCACGGACCCCTGGCATCGGCATTTCGCCGTTCCGGACTGGCTGCAGGCGTTGATCGCTCAAGGCGCGCTGGGCAACAAGACCCGGCGCGGCATCTACCGCAAGCAGGACCGCGACATCCTCGTGCTGCAGCCGCAGAGCGGCGATTGGCGTCCGGCGGTGAAGGAGGCGGATGCGCAGATTGCGGAGATCCTGAAGGAACGTGATCCGGCGGTCCGATGGGCGACCCTGCGGGCGAGCGCCCATCCGCAAGCTCGCTTTCTCTGGGCGGTGACGCGGGACATGCTGCACTACAGCGCCGTGCAACTGGCCGACATCGCGGACAACGCGCGCGACCTCGACCTGGCGATGCGCTGGGGGTTCGGATGGAAGGAAGGGCCGTTCGAGCTGTGGCAGACCGTGGGCTGGCAGCAGGTGGCCCGATGGATCGCCGACGACATCGCGGCCGGGGAGTCGATGGCGGCTGTCCCGCTGCCGTCCTGGGCCACGGACCCCGGACGGACCGCCGTCCATTCGGCCGAGGGCTCGTGGAGTCCTTCCCGGCCGGGTCTGCAGAAGCGCTCGACACTGCCCGTGTATTCGCGGCAGCGTTACCCGGATCGCCTGGCTGGCGAGGCTGCAGGCTACGGCAGCACGGTGATGGAGACGTACGCGGTGCGTCTGTGGACGGCGGGTGACGACATCGGCGTGCTGTCATTCAAGAGCAAGATGCACGCGATCGGGGAGGACGTGCTGGAAGGCGTCGCCCTGGCCGTGGAAGAGGCCGAACGCGGTCTCAGGGGACTCATCCTGTGGCAAACGGAGCCGCCGTTCTCGGTGGGCGCCAACCTCTCGGGACCCTCCGCGCCGCGGGCCGATCGTCCCAAGCCGACGGCGTTCGGTTCGATCGTGAAGAAGCTCAAGCGGGAGGCGGAGTCCGCGATCCTCAAGGCCGCGCACCGGCTCAATGTGGCCGATGCCCTGATGGCGGGAAGGCTGGAGAAGGTCGAGGGCATCGTCGCGCGTTTCCAGGCCACGTCGCAACTCCTGCGCTACTGCCGGGTGCCGACCGTCGCCGCAGTCGAGGGGCTCGCCCTCGGCGGAGGCTGCGAGTTCGTGATGCACTGCGACCGCGCGGTGGCGCATCTGGAGAGCTACATCGGCCTGGTGGAGACGGGTGTCGGACTCGTTCCGGCAGGAGGCGGTTGCAAGGAACTCGCGCTGCGCGCATCGCGCGAGGCCAGGGGTTCGGACGTGCTGCCGTTCCTTCGACCCTATTTCCAGAATGCCGCCATGGCAGAGGTGAGCCGCAGCGCGATGCAGGCGCGTGAGATGGGGTACTTGAGAGCCTCCGACCCGATCGTCATGCACCGGCAGGAATTGCTCCACGTCGCGAGGCACGAACTGACGGCGCTGTCCGAACGCGGATACCGGGCACCGCTGCCGGCGGACGACATCGTCGTGGGCGGCCGCACGGCACTCGGGACCATCCGTGCGCATCTTGCCAATCTCCTGGCGGGAGGCTCCATCAGCGAGCACGACCATCTGATCGCGACGAAGCTCGCGAGAGTCGTCTGCGGTGGCGACGTGGACGCCGGGACGAAGGTGGACGAGCAGTGGCTGCTGGATCTGGAGCGCGAAGCGTTCATGGAGCTCATCGCCACCGAGAAGACGCAGGCGCGGGTCGAGCACACGTTGAAGACCGGCAAGCCGCTTCGCAACTGATCTCCGGGAAGACCGCCATGAGCCGACAGGTCGAAGACGCCTACATCGTTGCAGCGGTGCGCACCCCGGTAGGGAAGGCGCCGCGAGGAATGTTCCGTTCGACGCGGCCCGACGACCTGCTGGCGCACGCGCTCCGCTCCGCGCTTGCGCGCGTTCCCGCGCTCGATCCGAAGGCCATCGACGACGTCATCGTCGGCTGCGCGATTCCCGAAGCGGAGCAGGGCATGAACGTGGCTCGTGTCGGGCTCTTGCTGGCAGGCTTGCCGCAGTCCGTTGCCGGACTCACGGTGAACCGGTTCTGTTCGTCGGGACTCCAGGCGGTGGCGATCGCTGCCGATCGGATCCGTCTTGGGGAAGCTGACGTGATGATCGGTGCGGGGACGGAGAGCATGAGCCTCATCCCCATGGGGGGGCACAAGATCGCCATCAACGATGCCGTGTTCGCTCGTGACGAGAATATCGGCATCGCCTACGGCATGGGCATCACGGCGGAGAAGGTGGCGCAACGGTGGCAGGTGTCCCGGGATGCGCAGGACGCGTTCGCAGTCGAAAGCCATCGCAAGGCGCTGGCCGCCATCGAAGCGGGCTGGTTCGACGAGGAGATCGCGCCGTTCGAGATCGAATCGCGCAGCGCCGACCTCGGCTCCCGGGAATTGAGGATCGCGAGAACGCTGGCGGCGCGGGACGAAGGGCCTCGCCCGGGCACGACGCTCGAGGTGCTCGCCAAGCTCAAACCTGCCTTTTCCGCGAACGGATCGGTGACCGCCGGAAACAGCTCGCAGACGTCGGATGGCGCCGGCGCGGTGGTCCTCGCCAGCGGGGCGGCGCTCAAGCGTTTCGGTTTGATGCCTCTGGCACGTTTCGTCGGATTCGCGGTGGCCGGCGTGCCGCCGGAGATCATGGGCATCGGTCCGGTGGAAGCCATCCCGAAAGTGCTGCGGCAGACGGGCCTCGCGCTGTCGTCCATGGATTGCATCGAACTGAACGAAGCGTTCGCTGCGCAGTCGCTGGCCGTCATCCGCGAACTCGATCTGGATCCTTCGCGCATCAATCCGCAAGGAGGCGCCATCGCGCTCGGCCATCCGCTCGGCGCGACCGGTGCGATCCGGACGGCGACGCTCCTGCACGGGATGCGCCGCAGGGGAGAGCGTTACGGCATGGTGACCATGTGCGTGGGAACCGGCATGGGTGCGGCGGGGATCTTCGAACGGTTGTAGCCCGAGGGCGGTCACCACGCGGAGCGAGCCGGACCGTTGCGCGGGAATCCCGCCGGAGAACGGAGGATGCGTAGAGAGAGGCCGGTCCGTCGTGCCAGTCCGGTCGGGAAGGTGCAAGGCGGTGGCAGACGGGAAGAGACATCGGCTGCTCGACGCGATGCACCGGGGAAGAACGACAGGGAGAAGAACAGAAATGTCCAGAATCCAGGAAATCGAGATCTTCCAGGTGGATCTCGCATCGATGGTGAAACGCGGCGATGCGATCCAGGCGTTTCCCAAGCAGGAGACGCCCATGGTCCGCATCCGCACGGACGATGGTCTGGAAGGCACGGGATACACGTACACGATCGGCACCGGCGGATCCTCGGTGGTTGCGCTGTTGCGGGATCATCTGGCGCCCCGGCTCATCGGGCGCGATCCCGACATGATCGAGGCCCTCTGGCAGCACCTGTTCTTTCATACTCATGCCACCGCCGTGGGGGCGATCACCAGTCTCGCTCTGTGCGCTGTCGATACGGCGCTGTGGGATCTGCGCGGCAAACGGCTGGGGATGCCGCTGCACAAGCTGGCGGGTGGTGCGCAGGAACGGATTCCGGTGTACGACACCGAAGGCGGCTGGCTCCATGTGCCGGTGAAGCAGATCGTCGCCAATGCGGAGCACGTCGTGAAGCAGGGCTTTCGCGGTGTGAAGATCAAGGTCGGCAAACCGCACGTCACGGAGGACGTGAAGCGCCTGAAGGCCGTGCGCAAGGCGATCGGCGATGACATCGAACTCATGGTGGATGCCAACCAGGGGTTCACGGCCGCCGAAGCGATTCGCCGGGCACGTCATTTCGAGCCGCTGGATCTCGCCTGGTTCGAGGAGCCGTTGCCGGCAGAGGACCTGAACGGGCATGTGATGCTGCGGGAGTCCACGTCGCTGCCCATCGCCGTGGGGGAGTCGATCTACTCCATCAGCCACTTTCGGGAGTACCTGCAGCGGGGCGCCTGCACGATCGTGCAGACCGACGTGGCCCGCATCGGAGGAATCACGCCGTGGTTGAAGTGCGCGCATCTCGCCGAAAGCTTCAACGTTCCCATCTGTCCTCACTACCTCATGGAACTGCACGTGGGGCTCTGCGCGGCCGTTCCCAATTCCCCGTGGGTGGAACACATTCCGCAACTCGACGTGATAACCCGGAACCGGATGCGCATCGAAAAGGGCTACGCCTATCCTTACGAAGGCCCCGGGCTGGGCATCGACTGGGACTGGAAGGCGATCGCCAAGCTTCGGGTCGCACCTCCGGAGAAGGTGGCGTGACGGTCAGGACGTGAAGGGAGGGGAGGGTTGGCGATGACGGGTCGAAGTCTTCTTGCACTGTGGATGTTGTCTTTTGCCGTACTTGCATTCGCGGCTCCGGATTCGCCGGTAGGCGTCTGGCAGACCATCGACGACAAGACGGGTGTCGCACGATCCGAGGTGAGGATCATCGAATCCGGCGGTGTGTACGAAGGGCGAGTCGAGAAACTGCTCAATCGCCGGCCGGACGACGATCCGGACGGCCTGTGCCGCAAGTGCGAAGGCGACAGGAAGGACAAACCCATCGTGGGCATGACGATTCTCTGGGGGCTGAGAAAGGACGGCGACCAGTGGGCGGGCGGTCAGATTCTCGACCCGAAGAACGGGAGCGTGTATCGATGCAAGATGAAGCTGCATGACGCGGGTGCACGCCTGGAGGTGCGCGGGTTCATCGGCGTGTCCCTCATCGGGCGGTCCCAGCACTGGAAGCGCCTGGAATAGCCTTTCGCCAAGGCAGGCAGACTTCTCCGAGTCTGCCCGCCTTGCCCCGAGACCGGGAGTTCAGCGGTGGCCCGTCCAGCCGGGCTGTTCGCGGTCGAGGAGCCGCTTCAGCGCCTCGAAATGCAGGATGGACTGCTGGCGCTCGCCCTCGATCTGCCGGCATGCCTGCTCGACGAGGTGAACCGGGGCCTGCTTGAGCCGCCGGCCGGTGCTCCAGGCGATGACCTGGACCATGCAGGATCTTTCGAGGTAGTACAGATCGTCGAACGCGTAGGCGACGGTTTCGCCGCAGACGAGCACCCCGTGATGCGCAAGAAAGGCGATGTCCTTGTCGCCCAGCGCGTTGCAGATGCGGTCGCCTTCCGTGTCATCCAGTGCCACGCCGCCGTACTCGCCGTCATAGCCGATGCGGTTCCAGAACCGCATGGCGTTCTGGTTGGCGGCACAGTCGAGACGTCCGTCCTCCAGCAGGCACAATGCCGTGGCGTAAGGCATGTGGGTGTGGAGCACGCACTTCTTGCGCTTGCCGAGGTGGATGCGTCCGTGGATGAAGAAGGCCGTGGGCTCCACCTTGTGCTTTCCTTCCAGCACGATGCCCTTTTCGTCCACGATCATGAGATCCGACGGCGTGATCTCGGACCAGTGAAGTCCCTGCGGATTGATGAGGAACTTGTCGGGCTCGCCCGGAAGTTCAAGGCTGAAATGGTTGCACACGCCTTCGTTCAGTCCCATCCGTGCTGCGGAACGCAGGGCGGCGGTGAGATCGAGGCGTGCCTGTCGCAGCTGTTCGTTCGCGGACATCGTCGGCTCCGGTGCGGTGGCGTTCAGGGATCCCGATTGTAGCGGCGCCGTCCGCAGGAACGGAGCGGGTGCGGCAACGCTTTCGGCACACCGCACGCCTCCCACCCGCGCGGGCCAGCGGCTCTCCCGGATTCAGCGGGACCGCTCGTTCGACGGTTCGGAGACCGATTCATCGCGCGGTGGGCGCAGGAAGTCCAGCGGGCGCGTGAACAGGCGGCCCGCCAGGGGAAGGAGCAGCAGACGGGCGTACCTGAACGGGACGCGCCGCGCCTTCATGGCAAGCATCAGGGCGAGCGTGAAGCTCACGAGGAGGTTGACAACGCCGATCGTGGCCACCCCCAGGAAGATCCAGGCCAGCGTGGCGGTGAACGGCTCGCCCTGCAGCGCCTCGAGACCGATGCCGAGGTTGGCGGCGGCGAAGGTCACGTGCCTGATGTCGAGCGGGAGGCCCAGATTGAATCCGATCACGCCCGTCAGTCCCAGCATGAAACCAAAGACGACATTGCCCGCCAGTCCGCCAAGGTTGTTGCCGAGGTATTCGGCGATGGCGGCTGTCCGGGTGTCGCCGAGCAGCCGGCGGAGCCAGGGGAGGGCGCGGATGCGTTCGGGGATCCTGCGGTAGACGGTCATGTTGTCGCAGTAGCCGCTGACGAGGCCGGAGAGAAACAGATAGACCCCCGCAATGGCGGCATGAAACAGTGCGAGGCTGCGCCACGGATGCAGGTCCTGCAGCAGATGGGCGGCCTTTTCGGGAGGCGCGACGTGGCTGCCCGTGGCATGCGACCAGGCCAGGCAGACGAAGAAGGCGAGCGGGAATGCCAGAGCGACATTGCCCACGATGGCGATGAACTGACTGCGGCACACGCGCACGATCAGCTCCACCATGTCGTCCATCCGCGGACGTTGTCCCGGAGATGCGTCGAGGGCCGCGGCGATGCGTGTGGCCGTCATCGCCGGCTGCTTGGTGGCGACCGTGAAATGAAGGAGCTGGATCAGCACGAAGCCCAGCGCGTAGTTGAGTCCGTAGAGAATTCCCTCGACAAGGGGCGCCGCATGCAGTCCGTGAAGCCATAGCTTGATGAACGCCAGGATCGGCACGATCGCCCCTGCGCCGAACGCGGCACGGAACATCCAGCGGTATTCTTCGCGCGTGTTCGTGATGTAGTGATCGCCCGTCCTGCCCGCGTGCTCCGTGATTTCCCGCGCGAGCAGTTCCGTGTTCTTGGCGAAATGGGGGCGCAGCAGTGTCTTTGTGCACTCGGCATCCACGAAGAGCTTGAACAGGCGGACCGCGCCCGAACGCCGGTGTTCGCCCGGCGACGGGTCCAGCACGGCCAGAAGATCCTGAATCCGGACGATCGTCTCGGTCGCGCGCTGCAGCAGGTAGGTCAGCGCGATGCTCACGCCCGTGGAGGGGGTGTTGCGACGGATGCGCGCGATCACCTGAGAACACTGCTCAAGCAGCACCAGGACGTGGAGGTGATCGTGCCGCAGCGCCGAGCCGTCGCTCAGTGCCCGCCGGTAGTCCTCGATGAATCGCTGCGTCTCCAGGTGCTGCGCCACGAAGGGTGACTCGAACTGGCGCAGCTCCGGCAGCACGCGGGCGAGTTCCGGCTCCAGTCCGATTGCCGCAATCCGATACGAAAGCGTCTGGATCGATTCGAGGATTTCGAGCGCCGTGTGCCGGTCGCCCGGACTCGCCAGAAAATCGAGACCGAGCGTGCCGAACAGCCGCATCCAGTGTTCGTCGCCGATGGCCCTCACCCAGAGGCGGTCGGTCTTGCGCGAAACAGCCGGACGAGAAGCGAGAGCAGCGAGGTCGGGTCGTAGGGCGAGGGAGGACCCGATCGGCGATGCGGCGCCCCAGCTCGGTGACGAATCCCGAGTTGGGCAGGATACCCAGCTCGCAGAAGAGCTCCGATTGTTCCGAGCTCGCGAACAGCGACGCGATCAGCGTTCGCAGTGCCTCCCGCCAGTGCTCGTTGGCGGCAAGCACGTATTCGACGGCGTGCAGATTCTTGAGTGCGCGCGCGCCATCTTCGGGATCCTCGGGGCGGATCTCGTCGATCAGCGCCGAGAGAAGCCCCGCGTCTCCGCCGGAGCCCGCGGATTCGATGCGCTGAAACAGTTCCGCCAGACGGTCGGGCGCCTCAGGCGCCGCAGCGGTGTCGAACATCCGCGACATCCGCGGTCACATGTTGGGGTAGTTGGGCCCGCCTCCGCCCTCCGGCACCACCCAGCGGATGTTCTGAGTCGGATCCTTGATGTCGCAGGTCTTGCAATGCACGCAGTTCTGCGCATTGATCTGCAGCCGCTGCGATCCGTCGTCGTTCTTCACGAACTCGTAAACCCCGGCCGGACAGTATCTCTGTTCGGGGCCTGCATAGGTCTCGAGATTGATCGTCACCGGCACCGCGGCATCCGCGAGCGTGAGGTGCGAATGCTGATTCTCCTCGTGGTTGGTATTCGAGATGAACACCGACTACAGGCGGTCGAACGTGAGCTTGCCATCGGGCTTGGGATAGGCGATGGGCGAACATTCGGATGCCGGTTTGAGACATTCGTGGTCGGCATGCGTGTTGTGCAGGGTCCACGGGGCATTGCCCTTGAAGAGGACCTGATCGATGCCGACGAGCAGTGTGCCCTTGACCAGTCCCTTGGCCATGGAAGGCTTGAAATTGCGCGCGCGCCGCAGCTCCTCGTGCAGCCAGCTGGACTGGAAGGCATCCGGATAGGACGCAAGCTCGTCGTGGGAGCGGCCGGACGTCAATGCATCGAATGCGGCCTCTGCGGCCAGCATGCCGGTCTTGATGGCCGCGTGGCTGCCCTTGATGCGCGAAGCGTTCAGGAATCCGGCGTCGCATCCTATGAGCGCCCCTCCGGGAAACACCAGCTTGGGCAGCGATTGCAGGCCCCCGGCGGTGATTGCTCGCGCTCCATAGGCGATGCGCTTGCCGCCTTCGAAAAACGGGCGGATCTCGGGATGAGTCTTGTACCTCTGGAACTCCTCGTAGGGAGACAGATACGGATTCGAGTACGCGAGTCCGACGACGAATCCGACGGCGATCTGCCGGTTCTCCAGGTGGTACAAGAAGGACCCGCCATAGGTGTCGTTCGAGAGCGGCCACCCGGCCGTGTGAATCACGAGTCCCGGCCGATGCTGCGATGCCTCGACTTCCCAGAGTTCCTTGAGACCGATTCCATAGGACTGCGGGTCACGCCCCTCGTCCAGGCCGAACTTCTGGATGAGTGCCTTGCCCAGGTGGCCGCGTGCGCCTTCCGCGAATAGCGTATAGCGGCCACGCAGTTCCATCCCCGGTTGATAGTTGTCCGTCGGCTCGCCGTCACGGCCGATTCCCATGTCGCCCGTCGCCACTCCCAGCACCGCACCGTTCTCGTCGTGAAGCACCTCCGCGGCCGCGAAGCCGGGATAGATCTCGACGCCCAACGCTTCTGCCTGCTCGCCCAGCCAGCGCACGACGTTGCCCAGACTGACGATGTAGTTGCCGTGGTTGCGGAAGCAGCCGGGCAGTGCCCAGTCCGGAGTGCGGATTGCGCCTGCCTCCTTGAGAAAGAGAAAGCGGTCTTCCGTGACCGGCGTGTGGAGTGGCGCACCCTTGTCTTTCCAGTCCGGGATCAGTTCGTTCAGCGCGCGAGGGTCCATCACCGCACCGGAGAGGATGTGGGCGCCGAGCTCGGAGCCTTTCTCGAGCACGCAGACGGAAAGGTCCTGTCCCTTCTCGGCACACAGCTGCTTCAGTCGGATGGCTGCGGACAGACCCGCGGGCCCTCCACCCACGACGACGACGTCGAACTCCATGAACTCGCGTTCGGCCAACGAGTGTTCCTCCGTGCAATCCCGAATGATGAGCGGGCGTGATGACGCCTTGCAAAGGTCGGCTCGACGCCCGCCGGACGACCGGCAGCTTCAAGCAAGTCAGGACAAGCCTGACCTTCGCGCTGCGGGACCCCTCCCGCCGGGCAGTCGGCTTCTTGTCTCACCGTGTCCTGCGCAACGAGGAGACCGTGGCGCTCCACCGCGCTCACGCGTCCTGGCGTACAAGCCACAATCGTCGAGGCGAGACCCGCCGGCCGTCTGACTCCGTCGTCCGGGACTTCTCATGCCCTCAAGGCTTGCGATACCCCGGTCTCTCGAGTCATGCGTCCGGTGCAGGACTGCGCTGCGACCGTGCACATCGAACCGACCTTCCCTAGAATCGACGCTGGACCGGAGGATCGACATGCAGATGTTCTCCCGGGTCGCGTCTTCACCCGAATGATAAACCCAACCATGCGCAAGACGTCCCGCTGCGCTGGCCGGAGTCGTGCCATGGCGCCGCCGACGCGGGTGCACGAGGTGCGTCAACGGGATGCATCCAGGATGCCTCGCACGATGGCGCCGGCGCGTTCGAGACTCCCATTCAAACTTGCAAGGAAACGCATGCAGCAGGAATCGAAACTGATACACGCCGAATCTCTCCGCCTGCGCTGGGGGAAATGGACATGATGCAGCACCTCAACAACGTCTCGTACTTCCGCTACTTCGAAGAGGCGCGCATTTCCTGGTTCCGCGCGACCGGCTTTGCCGGGGCGGGGGACGCGGAGAGTGCGGTGCTGGGCTCGATCACGTGCCGTTTCGTCAAGCCGGCCGTCTATCCGGCCGATGTGGTGGTGGAACTGCGGGCCGGCAGGGTCGGCAACTCGAGTTTCGGCGTGATGCACGTGATGCGCGATGCGGCCGACCCGGCGGTCGTGTACGCGCACGGGGAAGCGGTCCTGGTGTGGATCGAGACGGCAACCGGCCGGCCGGTTCCGGTGCCGGAAGGAATCCGGAAGATCCTTCAGTCCTGAGCCGCGTGGATGAGTCCCTGCGACTGGCTTCCATCCCGTCCGAGCAGCCAGAGATACAGGGGAACGACCGTATCGGCGGAAGGCAGAGCCGCCTTCGACTCGCCGGGATGGGTCTTCCGGCGGGAAGGGGAGTTCACCGGGCCCGGCACGATGCCGTTGCAGCGCAGAGTGGGAGTGGACGACCATTCCTCCGACTGCGTTCTCACGGCCATCGCCAGGCCGGCGCCGGTCAGAGAGACGGGCGACTGGTAGGCGCCGCCGACTGCGTGATGGGACTCCAGCGTGTAGATCACGGAGGCGTCGGGAGCATCCCGCAGGGGCGGAAGGCAGGCGCGTGTGATGCCCAACGCCGACGCCACGTTGATTTCGAACACCGTCTTCCATTCTTCTGGAGAGACGGCATCGACCGCTTTCAGGGGCAGTGTATGGGAGGCGCAATGGACGACCCCGTCCAGTCGGCCGAACGCATGATCGATATCCGCCGCCAAGGCATCGAAATGCCGGCTGCCGGCTCCAGCCAGATCCAGCGGCAGTGCCGCGGGTTCGGTGCCGGAGCCGCTGCGCAAGGCATCGTACAGCTGGTCCAGCTTCGCCTGATCTCGACCGTGCAGCACGACGGTCGCACCGTGTATCGCGCAGGCCATTGACACGGCTCGACCGATGCCGCCCGTGGCCCCGGTCACGAGGATGACGCGGCCAAGGAGCAGATCGGCGGGAGGAACGTACTTTGCGGGGGTCACAGGTTCTCCAGGATAGAGCGCGCGCAGCTCCGGCCGCTGCGCACGGCGGCTTCCAGCGTGGCGGGATATTCGCTGCGTGTGTAGTCGCCGGCGAGATGGAGCCCGGGTACCGGTGTGGCCTGGGCGGGGCGTTCCAGGGCTGGAACGCAACGGAACGTCGCTCTCTTTTCCGTGATGACCATCGACGAGTCCGGAGAGGGAAGCGTCCCGGCGAGGCGTTCCAGCTGTCGATGGACCAGGCCCGAAAGGGCGCTGCGTTCGACGCCGCGCCAGTCGTCGGCGGCACTGATCACCGCGCCGATCCAGCCGGCCTGCGCGCACAGGGCACCACGGTCGAATATCCACTGCGCCGGTCCTTCTTCGTCACCCACCATGGAAAAAGGGAGGGCCGGGGCCGCGCCCGCGTAATGCAGATAGACCGTCGTGATGGGCTCGTGCGCCATGCGCCTGATGATGTCGCAGGCTTGCCGCATTTCCGGAACCCCATCGAGGCTGTGGATGGCTCTGGCGGGGTCCGTTGCCCAGACGACGTGAGAGAACGTCTGTTCCGCTCGCGGGGTGGTGAGCAGGAGCCGGCCCCCATCAGGAACGAGGCGGGTGACGGCTTCGTTGAGACGGATGTCACCGCCGCGGTCGATGACGAATCGCGCGGCGGGCTCGGGGAACATGGCCGACAGGTCGACGGCAGGAAAGACCAGGTCGGCCGAATGCGCGTGGCCGGCAAGGCCGTCGCGAATCACGGTGAGAAAGGTCTGTGCGTCGGCGAGATGCGACGGCGTATTGAGCGCTGCCACGCACAGTGGTTGCCAGAGGTGACGGCAGATCCGTTCCGTTTGCCCGTGCGCGGATAGCAGCTCATCGACGGTCCGATGCGGATCGGTCCTGAATCGCCGGATGCGTTGACAGGCGATGAACGCGGCCGCGCTCCACCGATCCCGCAGCGTCAATCCGCGCGCCAGAAGCAGACCGGCCAGCAGGTGAAAGGGAGCAGGCAGCCGGGGGCACTGGAGGTCCAGGCTTGCGGGGACGGAAATTCGAAGCGGGTGGCGCGTCGACACCGCCGACAGGTCTGTCACCTGAGCGATCGCCGAGAGCGTTTCGGCGTAGGCGCCGAGAAGCAGGTGCTGTCCGTTGTCCAGGGCGACCCCGGCGTGATCGACGCGCCGTGCGCGTCCCCCCAGAACCGGGGCGGCTTCGAAAACCGTCACCGGGATCCCATGAGCGGCCAGGTCCGCGGCTGCCGCCATCCCGGACCAGCCGCCACCTACCACGGCGACGTGGACGGGCGGGGTGGAGTTCACGAACCTGCCCAGGTTCGCCAGGCGATCCACAGCTTGCGCACTGGCGTGAGGGACACCCGGCGATTGATCACGGCGGCACCCTCGTCTTCCACCTCGTCCAGCAGGTGCGCGTAGATGTGGCCCATGATGAGTCCGGCACGCTGCGAGCGGCGATCGACGTCCGGGAGCGCCGCGAATGCGCGCCGGTACCATTCGCGCGCCCGCGCGGCCTGGAACTCGAGCAGCTTCCCAAGGGCAGGCGTCTCGCGGAACAGGATGAGATCGTCGTTGCTGACGCCGAACCTGGAGAGCTCGTCCTGTGGAATGTAGATGCGATTGCGCCGGACGTCTTCACCCACGTCGCGAAGGATGTTCGTGAGCTGAAGCGCAATACCCAGCGTGCGTGCGTACTCGAGCGTCGCGGGATCCGTCCGGCCGAAGATCTCCGCCGACAGAAGGCCCACGACACCCGCCACCCGGTGGCAATAGACCTCGAGGGTGGGGAAGTCGGGATACCGGTTGTAGGCAAGATCCATGGCCATCCGTCGAGAATGGCGTCGAAATGTTCCCTCGGCAGAGGCCACTGAACCACGAACGGATGCAGGGCCCGGGTGACGGGATGCTGGGGAGCGCCTTGAAACAGCCGTTCGATCTCGCCTCGCCACCAGTCGAGCTTGCCGCGGGCGACCGCGGGGTCCGCTATTTCGTCGACCGCGTCGTCGACTTCCCTGCAGTAGGCATACAGCGCCGTGATCGCACGCCTGCGTTCGGGTGGAAGGAACAGGAAGCTGTAGTAGAAGCTGGAGCCGCTGCGCGCGGCCTTCTGCTGGCAGTACTGGTCAGGTGTCATGCGGCCGGAAAGGGGCGCTTCAGCGCGTGAGCGCACGATAGAGAACGACGGGCCAATCCCGCCCTTCGAGGACTGGCCGCCGGGTGAAGATGTCGCCGTCGGCAGCGGCGAGCTTTTCGAGAATCCGGTCGCCTCCCATGACGATCGTTCTGAGTTCCAGACCGATCCGCCCGCGCAGGACCCTGCCCAGCGGGGCGCCCGCCTGCAACATTCTGCGAGTCCGGTCGATCTGGAATCGCATCAACCGGCGCCATTCCGTGGAGACGTCGCCCGCCGCTATCGAGCGTTCGCTCACGGAGAACCGAACGAGGTCCTCCTGCGGGAGATAGATGCGGCCCCGCTGATGGAAGTCGGATTCGACGTCCTGCAGGAAATTGATGAGTTGCAGACTGGTGCAGATGCCATCGCTCATTGCCACATTGCGGGGCGTCGCCTCCCCGTACAGGTGCAGCAGAAGCCGGCCCACGGGGTTGGCCGATCGCCTGCAATAGTGGATGACCTCGCCGAAATCCGCATAGCGCTCCTTGGTGACATCCTGCCGGAAGGCGTCGAGGAGGTCCCTGAAGCACTGCAGGGGGAGTCCGTGGTGACGGACGTGAACCGCCAATTCCTGATACAGGGAGGAACGCGGGACGACACCCTGCTCGATCGCCTCGAGTTCGAGGAGTCTCTCATCCAGAAGCTCGATGCGTTCCGCCGGGGTGGCGGTACCCTCGTCGACGACGTCGTCGGCATCGCGAGCGAACCGGTAGATGGCCTTGACGGGCCCCCGCAACGCGGCAGGCAGCAGAAGCGAGGCGACCGGGAAGTTCTCGTAGTGGCCGACACTTGCGGCCGGAGCGAGAGGATTGCTCAAAAGGCTCGATGCTTCATTGGGTTGCGAGCGTGTTAGGCAGTGCCGGGGTGCGCAAGGGTGGCGATTGTACTAAAATGGGTCACGCGCGAAAGTGGCGGAATTGGTAGACGCACCAGACTTAGGATCTGGCGCCGAAAGGTGTGGGGGTTCGAGTCCCCCCTTTCGCACCAGGACAATCTGGATACACCAACCTCGGGCCCCGCGCAGCGGTTCCGCGCATGGTGCACCGGCCGACAGGCCGGTGCACCAATGTTCGGATCGCTGCCGGCAAGCCGAACCAAACCCATCGAACATCTGTCGAGTGACCGTAATGCAAGCGAGTCTGGAAACATTGAGTACGCTGGAACGCCGACTGAAAGTCGCTGTCCCGATCGATCAAATCAACAACGAAGTCGAGAATCGGCTTAAGCGCCTGCAAAGGACGGTGAAGCTCCACGGGTTCCGGCCCGGCAAGGTTCCCTTCAAAGTCGTTGCGCAGCAGTACGGTCCGCAAGTGCGCCAGGAAGTGCTCGGCGACACGGTCGAGCGTTCCTTCGGCGAAGCAGTTCGGGAAAAGAATCTTCGCGTGGCCGGATATCCGCGGATCGAGACCAATCGCGAGCCGGCCGAGCCGAACGAGTTCGAGTTCACGGCGACGTTCGAGGTGTTTCCCGACATTGCACTGGGAGACCTTTCTGCGGGTTCCGTCGATCGTCCGACCGTGGCCGTCGGTGATGGCGAGGTGGACAAGACGATAGACGTACTTCGCAAGCAGCGCACCCAGTACGAACCGGTGGACCGCGCAGCGGCGAGCGGCGATGTCGTGATCATCGACTACCTGGGCCGAATCGATGGGGTTCCCTTCGATGGCGGGGAAGCCAAGGGCCAGGCGGTCGTTCTGGGCGAGGGAAGGCTGCTGCCCGATTTCGAAGCCCAACTGACGGGCATGTCGAAGGGTCAAAGCCGCACGTTCGAGATGGTCTTCCCGGAGGACTACCACGGCAAGGAAGTGGCGGGTAAGAAAGCGTCGTTCGATGTCACCGTCCACGATGTTCGTGAGGCGCGTGTGCCGGCTCTGGACGCCGAGTTCGCGAAGACTCTCGGAATCGAGGATGGCGACGTCGGCAAGATGAGAGATGACATCCGGGCCAACCTCGAGCGGGAAGTGAAGCGCCGGGTTCAGAAAAACGTGAAGGATCAGGTGCTCAAGGTGCTTCTGGACACCGCCAAACTGGAGGTGCCCAAGGCACTGATCGAAATGGAGATGGATCGCCTGATGGCGGGTACGGCAGAAAGCCTGAAGGCTCGGGGGATGGGCGACCAGGCAGCGGGAATGCCCCGGGACGTGTTCGAACCCGAAGCGCGTCGCAGGGTCACGATCGGTCTGGTTCTTGCTGAGGTGGTCAAGGCAGAGAACATCAGGGCAGAGCCTGATCAGGTGAAGGCGGTCATCGAGGAGTATGCGCAGAGCTACGAGCAGCCGGAGGACGTGGTTCGCTGGTATTACCAGTCGCCCGAGCGCCTGCGGGAAATCGAGTCCGTCGTCATCGAGAACAATGTGGTGGACCTGCTGCTGGGCCGGCTGAAAGTATCGGAGAAGGTGGTAGCCTTCGACGAACTCATGGGGAACGTTTCATGATTTGGGGCAATGACAATCGCGGATGGGATCCTCAGGGCCTGGGGCTCATCCCCATGGTCATCGAGCAGAGCGGCAGAGGGGAGCGCGCGTACGACATCTACTCGCGGCTGCTGAAGGAACGAGTGGTGTTTCTGGTCGGTCCGGTCACGGAAGTGACGGCCAACCTCATCGTGGCTCAGCTGTTGTTCCTGGAGTCCGAGAATCCTGACAAGGACATCTTCTTCTACATCAACTCCCCGGGGGGTTCCGTTTCCGCGGGACTCGCCATTTACGACACGATGCAGTTCATCAAGCCGGACGTGTCGACCCTTTGCATCGGACAGGCTGCAAGCATGGGCGCATTCCTGCTTGCCGCCGGCGCGAAGGGGAAGCGCTACGTGCTGCCCAACTCCCGGGTCATGATTCACCAGCCGCTCGGCGGCTTCCAGGGTCAGGCCTCGGACATCGAGATCCATGCCCGAGAGATCCTCTACCTCCGTGGAAGACTCAACGAACTGATGGCCAAGCACACCGGACAGAGCGTGGAGGCCATTGATCGGGATACCGACCGGGACAATTTCATGAGTGCCGACCAGTCTGTCGAGTACGGTCTGGTGGACAAGGTGCTTCTGAATCGTGGAGAAGTGTGATCGGACCGTCAGGTCCCGGTGCACGAACGGCAAAGCCAACCAAGCCCGACTAGAGAGAGCAACCGATGTCCGACAAGCCTTCCGGTGAGAAACTGCTGTATTGCTCGTTTTGCGGAAAAAGCCAGCACGAAGTCCGCAAGCTCATCGCCGGACCGTCCGTGTTCATCTGCGACGAATGCATCGAGCTTTGCAACGACATCATCCGAGAAGAAACCCACGGCGATGGCGCTGCGAAGGGTGTCAAATCGGATCTACCCGTTCCTCAGGAAATTCGTACCATCCTCGACCAGTACGTGATCGGTCAGGAGCCCGCCAAGAAGATCCTGTCGGTGGCGGTCTACAACCACTACAAGCGACTCAAGACGCTGTCCAAGAAGGACGACGTCGAACTCGCCAAGAGCAACATCCTTCTGGTGGGACCCACGGGCTCGGGCAAGACGCTGCTCGCGCAGACGCTCGCTCGATTGCTCAATGTGCCTTTCGTGATGGCCGATGCGACTACGCTGACCGAGGCCGGGTACGTCGGCGAGGATGTCGAGAACATCATCCAGAAGTTGCTTCAAAAATGCGACTACGATGTCGAGAAGGCGCAGCGCGGTATCGTCTACATCGACGAGATCGACAAGATCTCTCGCAAGTCGGATAACCCGTCCATCACCCGGGACGTGTCGGGAGAGGGCGTGCAGCAGGCTCTGCTCAAGCTGATCGAAGGCACGATCGCGTCGGTCCCACCCCAAGGGGGACGGAAGCATCCCAATCAGGAGTTCGTCCAGGTCGATACGACGAACATCCTGTTCATCTGCGGTGGCGCGTTTGATGGTCTGGACAAGGTGATCCGCGCCCGGTCGGAGAAGGGGGGCATTGGCTTCGGCGCAGAGGTGAAGAGCCGCGATAACCGCAAGGACATCAGCACCGTCCTGCGAGACGTGGAACCGGAAGATCTCATCAAGTACGGTCTCATTCCGGAATTCGTCGGGCGCCTGCCGGTGGTGGCCACGCTGGAAGAACTCGACGAGGCAGCGCTGATCCAGATCCTTACCGAACCGAAGAACGCACTGATCAAGCAGTATCAGAAGATGTTCTCCATGGAGGGCGTGGAACTCGAGATCCGGGAAGACGCGCTCAAGGCCATTTCGCGCAAGGCACTGGCCCGGAAGACGGGTGCCCGAGGGTTGCGTTCCATTCTGGAGCATGTGTTGCTGGACACGATGTTCGACTTGCCTTCGATGAAGAACGTGCAGAAGGCGGTCATCGATGAAGGTACAGTGACGGGAGACGTGAAGCCGCTGCTGATGTACGCCGATCAGCCCAAGGTCGCAGGCTCGTCGGCGAAGTGAAATGCAGCGGAGCGAGCTGCTCCGCTGTTCTGACTGAAATTCGCGGGAGGTGGCAACACCGGTTGAGTTCGAGCAGTTCGCCCCAACCCTCCTACCGCTGACAATTCATAGGTGACCTCGATGGCTTATCTGCCCGAATCCCAGGCGACCCCCGTTGCGCTGCCCTTGTTGCCCTTGCGGGACGTGGTTGTCTTTCCCCACATGGTCATCCCGCTCTTTGTTGGGCGCCCGAAGTCGATCAAGGCTCTCGAAACGGCCATGGAATCCGGCAAGAGCATCCTGCTCGTTGCGCAGAAATCCGCCGCCAAGGATGAACCCACGGCCGAGGATCTCTACCGGGTGGGAAGCGTGGCCAACATCCTCCAGATGCTGAAGCTTCCTGACGGAACCGTGAAAGTACTGGTCGAGGGTGTTCAGCGCGCAACCGTTGCGCGGATCAGCGACGAACGTTCTCACTACGCTTCGGAGGCGATCCCGGTGGCGGAGGAGCAGCCGGAAGGTGCGGAGGGGAACGAAGTCGAGGCGATGCGCCGCGCGATGGTCAGCCAGTTCGACCAATACGTCAAACTGAACAAGAAGATTCCGCCCGAGATTCTGACTTCGCTGGCCGGGATCGACGAACCCGGCAGGCTGGCAGACACGATCGCCGCTCATCTTCCGCTCAAGCTGGAACAGAAGCAGGAAGTGCTCGAGATGTTCTCCGTCCGCCGACGGCTGGAGCATCTGCTGAGTCTGCTCGAGGCCGAGTTGGACATCCTCCAGGTTGAGAAAGCGCATTCGCGGACGCGTAAAGCGTCAGATGGAGAAGAGTCAGCGCGAGTACTACCTCAATGAGCAGGTGAAGGCGATCCAGAAGGAGTTGGGTGACCTCGACGAGGGGCAGGACTTCGACGAGATGGAGAAGCGCATCAAGTCCGCCCACATGCCCAAGGACGCGCGCGTGAAGGCCGAAGCGGAACTGAAGAAGCTTCGGCTGATGTCACCGATGTCGGCCGAAGCGACAGTGGTGCGGAACTACATCGATACGCTCGTGTCGTTGCCGTGGAAGAAGAAGAGCAAGATCAGCAAGGATCTGGCGGTGGCGGAGTCCGTGCTGGAAGAGGATCACTACGGTCTGGAGAAGGTGAAGGAGCGCATTCTCGAGTACCTGGCGGTTCAGCAGCGCGTCGACAAGGTCAAGGCGCCCATTCTTTGCCTGGTCGGACCGCCCGGCGTGGGCAAGACTTCTCTGGGACAATCGATCGCTCGTGCCACCAACCGGAAGTTCGTCCGGATGGCCTTGGGAGGTGTTCGCGACGAAGCAGAGGTCCGTGGTCACCGCCGCACCTATATCGGTTCGATGCCCGGCAAGATCCTGCAGAACATGACCAAGGTGGGCGTGCGCAACCCGCTCTTCCTGCTCGACGAAGTCGACAAGATGGGGATGGATTTCCGTGGAGATCCGGCGTCTGCGCTGCTGGAGGTGTTGGATCCCGAGCAGAATCACACCTTCCTCGATCACTACATCGAAGTGGACTATGACCTGTCGGACGTGATGTTCGTGGCGACTGCGAACACCATGAACATCCCTCCGGCTCTGCTTGACCGGATGGAGGTGATCAGGCTGTCGGGCTACACCGAAGACGAAAAGGTGAACATCGCCGTGCGCTACCTGCTTCCCAAGCAAATGCGCAATCATGGTCTGAGCGAGTCCGAACTGACCGTATCGGAAAGCGCGATCCGTGACATCGTGCGGTACTACACGAGAGAAGCGGGAGTGAGGGCTCTGGAGCGGGAAATCTCCAAGGCCTGCCGCAAGGTGGTGAAGGGACTCCTGCTGAAGAAGCGCGAAAAGAGCGTCAACGTCAATTCGCGCAACCTGGACAAGTACCTCGGCGTGCGTCGGTACTCCTTCGGCATCGCAGAAAAGGAGAATCAGGTCGGCCAGGTGACGGGTCTTGCGTGGACGGAAGTGGGTGGTGAACTGCTGACGATCGAGAGCGCGGTGATGTCCGGCAAGGGCAAGATGGTAACGACCGGCAAGCTGGGCGAGGTGATGCAGGAATCGATTCAGGCTGCACTCACCGTCGTTCGCAGCCGCTCCCAGAAGCTGGGCATCTCCGAGGATTTCTACCAGAAGAACGACATCCACATTCACTTGCCCGAAGGCGCCACTCCGAAGGATGGTCCCAGTGCAGGCATCGCCATATGTACCGCGATGGTGTCGTTGCTGACCGGGATTCCCGTTAGAGCCGACGTCGCCATGACGGGAGAGATCACTCTGCGCGGAGAGGTCCTTCCCATCGGGGGGCTGAAGGAGAAGTTGCTGGCTGCCCATCGCGGTGGAATCAAGCTCGTGCTGATCCCGCAGGAGAATGCCAAGGACCTCGCGGAAATACCGGACAACATCAAGAACCGCCTGGATATTCATCCCGTCAAATGGATCGACCAGGTGCTTGAACTTGCTCTGGAGCGCATGCCCGTTCCTCTGCCGGTGAGCGAAAGTTCAGCGGTCGCGCTGCCGGCTGTGGAGCCAAGGAATCCGTCGCTGCAGTCAAGCACTGACGTTGCATCGTCGAAACGTCGCGGACCGGTGACAGCCACCGCGCCGCGACGCCCCGTTTCTTGACATCGTCTTTTTCAGCTTGCTATATAGGCTTGGTACCCAATTGCATGCGCTCATGCAGCGATGTTGCATGGTCGAGAACGCTGGTCGGATCCCGGGTGTGGGCTTCCCGGGAAGTGCGGGGAGTGAGGACAACAAAAGGGGACGGGCGTGAACAAGGCGGAAATGATTGAAGCGATCGCAAAGTCGGCCGACGTGTCGAAAGCGGCTGCCGGCAGGGCTCTTGATGCGACAGTGGCGTGCATACGAACGTCGCTCAAGAAGGGAGGGACAGTGACCCTTGTGGGCTTCGGTACCTTCTATGTGAGCAAGCGTGCGGCGCGCAGCGGTCGGAATCCGCGCACCGGCGCCGCCATCAAGATCAAGTCCGCAAAGATTCCCAAATTTCGCCCTGGCAAGGCTCTAAAGGATGCATTAAACTAGCGAGCTTTCGAGGACGCATCGGTCGGTGGAGTTCGCCGAGCGAAGTGAGCTTCGGGTGCTTAGCTCAGTTGGTAGAGCGTCGCCCTTACAAGGCGAATGTCGGGAGTTCGAGCCTCTCAGCACCCACCAAGGTGGTACTGGACGAGTTTCATCGGAGTGGTAGTTCAGTTGGTTAGAATACCGGCCTGTCACGCCGGGGGTCGCGGGTTCGAGTCCCGTCCACTCCGCCAATTCTGGGAAAGGCGAACTTAGGTTCGCCTTTTTCGTTTGCGCCGGCCGCAGGCGCGCCTCGGCCGATCGCCGCCATCCATCGCGCGGCACGAACTGATGTGGGTCACGGATCGCCATGTTCGATTGGGTCGACAAGCACAAACGCTGGATACAGATCAGTCTGTTGGTTCTGATCGTCCCTTCCTTTGCCTTCTTCGGGATCAACTACTACTTTAACGAGTACGGAGATTCTGGGGCTGTCGCGCAGGTCGCCGGGACCAAGATCTCACCACAGGAATTTGAATCGGCCCTGCGCGAGCGGCAGGAACAATTGCGCCAGATGATGAAGGAGAAGGCCGATCCGGCGATGCTGGACAGCAACGAGGTCCGCAACGGAGTCATCAACGCACTTGTCGAAAAGCGGGCCTTGCTCGCGCATGCGCTCAACTCCGGGATGACCGTGCCCGATGCGCAGGTGAGGAAGGTCATCACCGAGATCCCTTATTTCAAGGACGAGTCGACCGGGAAGTTCTCGCAGGACCGGTATGCGCAGGTGCTCAAGGGACAGGGCATGACGCCTGTGATGTTCGAGGAACGAGTACGGCAGGACATGCGCATCGCGCAGTCTCGCGATTCGGTCACGGGATCGACGATTCTCGCGGACGCTGTGGTCTCTCAGCTAGGCAGAATCCGCGAACAGCGCCGCGAGGTCAGCCAATGGGTGGTCTCACCTGAGCACTACGTCGCGAAGGTCACCGTGGCGGACGCCGAGGTGAAGAAGCACTACGACGAAAATCAAAAGGATTTCCGGATTCCGGAGCGGGTCAGGGTCGAGTTCGTTGCGCTCACGCCCGAAGTGGCCGGCAAGTCCGTCACCGTCACCGAGCAGGAAATCCAGGAACAGTACAAGAAGAACGAGGCGCAGTACCGGACGCCCGAAGAGCGCAAGGCCAGTCATATTCTGGTGACCATGGCGAAGGACGCAGATGCCACGGCCCAGGAGCAGGCGCGCAAGCGAGCACAGGACCTGCTGGACGAGGTCCGGAAGAACCCGAAGTCCTTCGCCGACGTTGCGCGGAAGAATTCGCAGGATCCCGGATCGGCGGCGAACGGCGGCGATCTTGGTTTCTTCGCTCAGGGGGCCATGGACAAGGCGTTCGATGACGCGGTGTTCTCCATGAAGGAAGGAGAGATACGGGGCCCGGTGCAGTCTCAGTACGGCTTCCATGTCGTCCGGCTGGATGCGATAAAGCCTGGTACGGTCACGCCTCTCGAAAAGGTCCGCGGTGAGATAGAGGCCGAACTCAAGAAGCCGAAATTGAGCAAGGCATTCGCCGATGTTGTCTCCACCTTCGAGGAAACAGTCTACTCGCAGTCCGACAGCCTGAAGCCTGTGGCGGAAGCGCTGAAGCTTCAGATCGAGACCAGCGACTGGATCACGCGGGATGGCGGAGGCAATCCGCTCCTGACCAAGCCGGCGCTTCTGGGGAAGATTTTTTCCGACGACGCCATAAAGAACAGCCGCAATACTGAAGCTGTAGAGGTCTCGCCCAACACGCTCGTTTCGGCCCGAGTGGTAGAACACAGGCCGGCCTCTGTACTTCCGTTCAACGACGTGAAGGCCGATGTCGCACAGCGTCTCCAGGTCGAGAAAGCGGCGCAGCTGGCCATCGAGCAAGGAAAGAAGACGCTCGAGTCATTGCGTCAGGGGAAGACCGATGCGAATGTCACATGGTCCGCTCCATCCGAGGTGTCTCTCCAGCGCCCTGGAGACGTGCTGCCGGAGGCCGCGCGTGAGGTGTTCGGTACGGCTGCCGACAAGCTGCCGGCCTATGTTGGCGTTGCGGCCTCGAAAGGTAGATACGTGGTCTACAGGATTTCCAAGGTGATCGACGCCCCGCAGCTCACGGCAGATCAGAAGGAAGAACTGCGCAAGCAACTCGCGCAACTGGCCGCTCAACAGCAGTTCGATGCCTACCTTCAGATCGTCAAGGCTGCAGCAAAGGTTTCGGTCGAAACGGCCAGAATAGAGAAAAGCGCTCAGTGACGGGGCGGGTGAAAGCGAAGCGTCTACACGTCGCCATCCTGCATCCAGGCAACGATCATTCGCCCGTGGCGATCGCAGTGGTGTTGAACCCGGCGTCAACGTAGAGGATCTCGCCGGTGATTCCGCTGGCCAGCGAGCTCAGCAGAAATGCTGCGGCATTTCCGACCTCTTCCGTTGTTACATTGCGCCGAAGGGGCGCAGTCTTCTCATTGTGTGCAAGTATCTTTCCGAAGTTTCCGATCCCCGCCGCCGCAAGCGTCTTGATGGGACCAGCAGAAATCGCGTTCACGCGCGCGCCCCGAGGTCCCAGGCTCTGTGCCATGTATCGAACGTTCGCCTCAAGACTCGCCTTGGCGAGTCCCATCACGTTGTAGTTCGGCAGTGAACGCTCCGCGCCCAGGTACGACAGTGTGACCAAAGACGCATCCGGCCCTGTCATCAGAGGGCGCGCGGCTTTGGCCAATGCAGAGAAACTGTACGAACTGATGTCGTGTGCGATGCGAAACGCCTCTCGACTGAGGGCGTCCAGATAATCGCCGGACAGCGCCTCGCGAGGCGCGAATGCGATCGAATGCACGAGTCCGTCCAAGCGGTCCCAGCGTTGGGCCAAGGATGAAAAGAGTGCTTCGATTTCGGTGTCCGATGCCACGTCGCACCCGAACACGATGTCGGAGTGAAATTCCGACGCGAGTTCCCGAACCCGTTCTTCCACCCGCTCACCCTGGAACGTGAAGGCCAGTTCGGCGCCTTCACGATGACACGCCTTCGCAATGCCATAGGCAATCGACCGGTTGCTCAGCATTCCGGTGATCAAGATTCTTCTTCCCGTCAGAAAGCCCATTCCGCCATTTCCCAGGATTCGATGCCGGTATTATATCGGCGTGTCTTGGATCCACAGTGCGAATGTCGGATCATCACGATGGGTGTCCGTCGCGTCGTGATCTGACCCGTCACTCTGTCATGCCGGGGAACAATGTCATCTCGACTTACCGCCGCGATCGCTGCCGCACTCTGCATCAGCGCGTGTGACGGCACCTGGAACGACCCCTATCCGGCGGAGGACCGGCTCGCGAACGTCATGTATTCGGGGTTCAGCGAGAGGCCCAAACACCTGGATCCGGTGCAGTCGTACAGTTCGAACGAAATCACATTCACTGCACAGATCTACACGCCGCCCCTCCAGTATCACTACCTCGATCGACCGTACAGGCTGATCCCTCAGGCGGCATTGGAGGTTCCGAAGGCGAGGTACCTCGACCGGGACGGGCGCGAACTGCAAGGCGATGCGCAAGCCGATCAGGTGGCGTTTTCCGTCTACGAGATCCGCGTGCGTCCGGGGATGCGGTATCAACCGCATCCGGCATTCGCGACGGGACCTGACGGAAGCCTGCTGTATGGCTCCGTGACGGCGGACGCTGCCGATCGAATTCATTCGCTGGCCGACTTCGCCGAGAAAGGCACCCGGGAAGTCCGTGCGGAGGACTTCGTCTACGAGATCAAGCGCCTCGCCCATCCCCGATTGCACTCTCCCATCCTGGGACTCATGAGCGAGTACATCGTGGGACTCAAGGAGTACGCCGACCACCTGAGAGAGGTGGACGCAGGCCGAAAGGGGCAGTGGCTGGATCTGAGGGAGTATCCCCTCGAGGGCGTGGAACTGGTGGATGCACTCACCTATAGGATCAAGTTGAAGGGCAAGTATCCGCAGTTCATCTACTGGCTGGCCATGCCCTTCTTCGCACCGATGCCGGTAGAAGCGGATCGCTTCTACTCTCAACCGTCGCTGGCTTCCCGCAACATTTCCCTCGATTGGTATCCGATCGGGGCGGGTCCGTACATGCTCACGCGCAACGATCCCAATCGCCAGATGGTTCTTGAGCGGAATCCCAATTTTCATGGCGAGACCTATCCCACCGAAGGTGAGCCCGGCGACCGCGAGGACGGCCTGCTCCGGGACGCCGGCAAGCCGCTCCCCTTCATCGACAAGGCGGTCTTCAGTCTCGAGAAGGAGTCCATTCCCTACTGGAACAAGTTTCTGCAGGGCTATTACGACAACTCGGGTATCACCTCGGATGCGTTCGATCAGGCGGTTCAGATCGGATCCGCCGGACAGGTACTCCTGACTGAGGAGATGCGGGACAAGGGGATTCGTCTGAAGACTGCGATCGCCCCGACGACCATGTATATGGGATTCAACATGCTCGACTCGATCGTCGGGGGCGATTCGGAGAAGAGCCGCAAGTTGCGACAGGCCATTTCGATCGCGGTGGACTATGAGGAGTATGTATCCATATTCGCCAATGGCCGCGGAATCGTCGCGCAGAGCCCGCTCCCGCCCGGAATCTTCGGATATCGCGAGGGCAGGGAAGGCATGAACCCGGTGATCTACGACTGGGTCGATGGCGCGGCGCGGAGAAAGCCGCTCGAAGTGGCCCGGAGATTGATGAGCGAAGCGGGTTACGCTGCCGGGCGCGATGCCCGGACGGGCGCGCCGCTGGTGCTCTACCTCGATGCCACTGCACGAGGTCCCGACGACAAGGCGCGCCTGGACTGGCTCCGCAAGCAGTTTTCCAAGCTCGAAATCAACCTCGTGGTGCGTGCCACGGACTACAACCGCTTCCAGGAAAAGATCCGGAAGGGCAATGCTCAGATTTTCTACTGGGGATGGAACGCCGACTATCCGGATCCGGAGAATTTTCTGTTCCTGCTGCACGGAGCTCAGAGCAAGGTCACCTCGCAAGGCGAGAACGCGGCAAACTATCGAAACGCAGAGTTCGATGCGCTGTTCGAGCGGATGAAGAACATGGAGAACGGTCCTGAACGGCAGGCGATCATCGACCGGATGCTTGTCATCGCACAGCAGGACGCGCCTTGGATCTGGGGCATGCATCCGAAGGAATACGGGCTTGCGCATGCATGGGTGGGCAATCGGAAGCCCAATCAGATTGCCAACAACCTGCTCAAGTATCAGCGCATCGATGCGGAAGCTCGTGCGATGGCGAGGCAGAGCTGGAACAGACCGGTCCTCTGGCCCGTCGCAGTACTCGCTGCTGTCGTGCTTCTGATGTTGGCGCCCGCCTGGTTCGAGTACCGACGTCGCGAGCGAAGCGGCGCGATTTCGAGTTCTGGCGCGAACTGAGGGCACGATGCTCAACTACCTCATTCGAAGAATCCTGTATGCAGTTCCCATCCTCCTGGGTGTGAACGTCATCACGTTCGCCCTCTTCTTCGTGGTCAATACTCCGGATGACATGGCCAGAATGCAGCTCGGAGTCAAGCGAGTGACGCCCGAGGCCATCGAGCAGTGGAAGCGCAGCAAGGAGTACGACCGTCCGCTTCTCTACAACCCGTCCGCTGACGGTGCGCGCGTGCTGACGGACACGATCTTCTACCGGCACACCGTTCGCCTTTTCACATTCGATTTCGGCAAGGCGGAATCCGACGGACGCGACATTGCCCATGAGATCTCCACACGCATGTGGGCGAGCTTCGCCATCGCATTTCCGGGGTTCGTCATCGGCTTGCTCGCATACGTGACGTTTTCCGTGACGCTTGTCTTCTTCCGTGGAACTTGCATCGACGTGGCGGGAGTCGTGTTCTGCGTGGCGGCGATGTCCATCTCGGGCATGTTCTACATCATCGGAGGCCAGTACGTGATGAGCAAGCTCTGGCATCTGGCACCCATCTCGGGATTCGGCGAAGGACTCTCGGCGTGGCGATTCATGGTCCTTCCGATCGTCGTCGCTCTCGTGTCCGCGCTTGGAGAGGATGGAAGGTTGTACCGCACGTTCTTTCTGGAGGAAATGCAGAAGGACTATGTGCGCACGGCCCGGGCAAAGGGACTGAGTGATGCGCGCGTCCTGTTCGGGCACGTGCTCAGGAACGCAATGATCCCCATCCTGACCGGTGCAGTCGTGGTGATTCCCCGGCTGTTTCTCGGCAGCCTCGTGCTCGAATCATTCTTCGGCATACCCGGGCTGGGCAGCTACACGATCGAGGCCATCAACTCCCAGGACTTTGCAGTCGTGAGGACAATGGTGTTCCTGGGTTCGCTGCTCTACATCGTCGGCCTCATTCTCACGGACATCTCGTATACGGTCGTCGATCCGCGCGTGAGGTTCGAATAGTGTTCCACGTACAGCCTGTCGTGCTCTGGACCGATGCGCTCGTCTTCGTGCTGCTGGTCGTCGTCATTTCCTTCGGCTGGTTGAGCCATCGGCATGAGCCGCTCCGAGAGCCCTGGCGCAAAGTGGCGCGCTCCCGGGGTGGAATGGCGTCTGCCACCGTGCTGGCATTCTTCGTTGCTGTGGGCCTCCTGGATTCGTTCCACTACCAGACTGCAGAGTCCGTGCATGGAAATGGCACGTCGAGAGCCGCGGGGGGAGAAGTGCTGTCGGTGCTGGACGCACTCGCGATGCCCCTGAAACTGCAGACGGAACGGACATTCTCGGCTCCCTTCGCCACCCATGCCTTTGCGAAGGAAGCCGTGACGCTACCCGACGGATCCCAGGTGCGAGATTACCCGCGTCTCAAGCACGGGGGGCGCATCTCACAGATCCCGGTAGCGAGAGAACGGCCGACATTCTCGGCAAGGTGGGCCGCGGGATCGCAGCGGCGGCGCTCGCGTGGTCACTGCTCGCAGCCGGGCTTACCTTCATGCTCGCGCACCGCAACGGCCTTTCGTTCGCGGAGGTGTCCCGCGCTGTCTGGAATGGGCGGTTTCCGGTTCCCCTTCGTGCAGTGCTCGTCACCCTTGCCATGGTGCTGATGGTCGTTCTTCCGCTGGCGACGCTTGCGCCTCACTACCACGTGCTGGGTACGGACAAGGTGGGACAGGACGTGCTGTATCTGTCGCTGAAGAGCATCCGGACGGGCCTGGTCATCGGTACGGTGACCACACTCGTCATGCTTCCATTCGCATTGGCGCTCGGCATCATGGCGGGGTATTTCAAGGGTTGGGTGGACGATCTGATCCAGTACCTCTACACGACACTCAGCTCGATCCCGGGCGTGCTTCTCATCGCGGCCGCCGTGCTCATGATGCAGGTCTACATGGACACTCATGCGGAGACTTTCGACTCGATCACGCGCCGCGCGGATTTTCGCCTGCTGTTTCTCTGCGTGATTCTGGGTGTGACGAGCTGGACGGGTCTGTGCCGGCTCCTGCGGGGCGAATCTCTGAAATTGCGCGAGATGGACTACGTTCAGGCAGCCCGGTCCCTCGGAGTGGGACACCTGCGCATCATGATTCGGCACCTTCTGCCGAACGTGCTGCATCTGGTGATCGTTACAACCGTTCTCGGATTCAGTGGCCTCGTGCTGGCAGAGGCCGTGCTGTCCTATGTGGGAGTGGGCGTCGACCCGGCCATGAACAGTTTCGGAACGATGATCAACTCGGCACGCCTGGAAATGGCACGCGAACCGGTGGTCTGGTGGTCGCTCGCATCCGCGTTCGCGTTCATGTTCACGTTGGTCCTGACCGCCAATCTCTTTGCGGATGCTGTCCGTGACGCTCTCGATCCCCGCGCGGGTTCCAGCTGGCGTCCCGCCCGGCGTGTGGGCCGAGCGATTGCGGCCCGTGCGGTCTCCGGCGCATGAGCGATCCGCTTCTCGTCGTTGAGGGCCTCAGGACCGTCGTTTCCGCCGGCGGAGTGTCATGGCCTGTGGTCGACGGTATCTCGTTTCACCTGAACCGTGGAGAAACGTTTGCCCTTGTAGGCGAATCGGGTTGCGGGAAGTCGCTGACAGCCCTGTCGATCACCAGGCTCCTCCCGAGGGAAGCGTCCGTCGCGGGAGGGCACGTGCGACTCGGCGGGGTTGATCTCGCTCTGTTGCCCGAGCGCGACATGCGCGATATCCGGGGCCGCCGGATCGCGATGATCTTTCAGGAACCGGCCACAAGCCTCAATCCGGTGTTGACGGTAGGTGCCCAGGTGGAGGAAGCACTCGTCCGGCACTTGCGCCTGTCCCCCCGCCAAGCGCGCCAGCGTGTCGTGGAACTGTTCGAAGCCGTGGGCATTCCGGATGCACGGAGGCGCTTGTCCGAATTCCCCTTCCAATTGTCCGGAGGACTCCGTCAGCGGGTCATGATCGCCATGGCCATCGCGTGCGAGCCGGATATTCTCATCGCCGACGAGCCTACAACGGCATTGGACGTCACGATCCAGGCGCAGGTCCTGGAACTGCTGCGCGATCTGCAGCAGCGCACCGGCATGGCCATGCTGTTGATCACTCACGATCTGGGTGTCGTGTCGCAGATGGCCAGCCGGGTGGCGGTGATGTACGCGGGGCGGCTGGTGGAAATGTCCGAGGCCAGCCGATTCTTTGCGTCACCGATGCATCCCTATTCACGAAAGCTTTTCGCGTCGTTGCCGGAAGCCAGCGCTCGTGGACGCAGACTCGCAAGCATCCCCGGATTCGTACCGAGCGTGGGTGAACAGGTCACGGGGTGCCGGTTCGCGCCGCGTTGCGAAAGAGCAGAGGCGACATGTCGCGGAGATGAACCAGCGCTGGTGGAAGTTGTGGCAGGAAGGGAAGTCCGGTGCATCCACGCGGGGCTCGACGCGTTGCCGCCCTTGCACCCGGAAGCTGACGTCCCCCCGACAGACGTTCCGGTGCGGGAAGGCCGAGAATGCACGGAGGCGCCTTCCGCTACCCTGCTGGAAGTTTCCGGTCTGACCGTGCATTTCCCGATCCGTCGCGGCTTGCTCAAGCGCGTGGTCGGGTACGTTCGTGCCGTAGATGGCGTGTCCTTTCAGGTCCGGGAAGGACGCACGCTCGCGCTCGTGGGTGAATCAGGTTGCGGGAAAACGACCGTCGGGAAGTCCGTCGTGAGACTCCTCGAGGAAAGCCGGGGGAGCGTGGCGTACGACGGTGTGAATCTGGAAACGCTGGCCCAGCGTCGTCTGCGGACCATGCGAAAGAAATTCCAGATCGTGTTTCAGGATCCCTTCTCTTCGCTGGATCCGCGCATGCGCGTGGCGGAAATCCTTCAGGAGGGCATCATCGCGCTGGATCCCGGGTGCGGCCCTGGTGCACGCAGCGAGCGTACGGCAAGGTTGCTCGAACAGGTGGGGCTCGAGCCGGAAAGCCAGTGGCGATATCCCCATGAATTCTCCGGGGGGCAGCGGCAACGCATCGCCATCGCGCGAGCTCTGGCCGTGGAGCCTCGACTGCTGGTTTGTGATGAACCCACGTCAGCGCTGGACGTGTCCGTTCAGGCGCAGATCCTCAATCTCCTGCTCGACTTGCAGGATCGCCTGGGCCTCGCATACCTGTTCATCACGCACAATCTGTCCGTGGTACGCCACATTGCTCACGATGTAGCGGTCATGTACCTCGGACGGATCGTGGAGCACGGCGAGGCCGAAGCCGTGCTGAATGCGCCTGCGCATCCGTACACGCGCGCGCTTCTCGAAGCAGTGCCGAGGATTGGTTCACGCTTCGGAAGTCGCTCGGGGGCGCTTTCGGCTGACCTGCCATCTCCCGCTTCGCCGCCGTCAGGTTGCCATTTCCATCCCCGCTGTACGCAGGCGCTGGACACTTGCAGGACTGTGTATCCGTCGATGACGGAGGCAGGTTCCCATCACGGAGCGGCCTGTCATCTGCTTCGCCGCTGACAGCGATCGGGCGGACGAACCTCTGCGGCGAGTGTCGGCTACTTGCCCCGGGCGATTTGACGCGGCTTTTCGTCCCGGCAGCAACGGGCGGCTGCGGCGCTGCGCGTCTTGCCACGGTGTTCCACCGCGATTTTCTTCGAATCCTTCTGTGCGACTCCGCTTCGGCGAGTCTTTTCCACGGAGACAGCCTTCGCTTTCTGCTTGGAGACCGTGGCTGTCCTGGTAACTGGAGCAGTACCGGCTTGAAGTCGCAGTTGAGTGCCGACACGCAGTTTCTCTGTCTTCAGACGGTTCCACGCCATCAGGTCTTTCGGGGACAGCGAATAGGCGGCCGCGATCTGCTGCAGGGATTCCCCTTTGCGAACCCGGTGGAACTGGCGTTCGACGAGCAGTTCGGGCGGAAGGAAAGCCTCGGTATCGATGGAATCCTGCATCCTGGCCAACTGCATCCCACCCGTCGGTCGCGGAACGAGAAGGGTGGATCCCGCCTTGAGGCGTCCGTTGCCTTTGATGCCGTTCACCTGTCGGAGCAGCGCCACGGAAGTACGGAATCGGCTTGCGACCGACTCCAGGCGCTCGGGTTGGGGGAGCCGGTACGTCTGCCAACTCAGCAGCGGCTCTTCCAGCGATTTCAGATTCTCTTCGAATACCTCGGCCTTGTCGGCAGGAATCAGCAGAGACTGTTCCTCGGCGGCCGCGATCACCGGGCGGTTGTACGCAGGATTGAGCGATCGGAATTCTTCGAGGGGAACGTCGGCCAACTGCGCTGCCCGTTTGAAGTCCATGTGTCCCGGCGCGGCGACCCGGATGAAGTAGGGTTCGTTGGGAACGTCGTCCAGCGCCATGCCGAACCGTTCCGGTGCAGCGACGATATTCTTCACTGCCTGAAGCTTGGGCAGGTAGTTGCGCGTCTCGGCCGGCATGTTGAGACTGCTGTAGTCGGTGGGCAGGCCACGCCGCACATTGCGCTCGATGGCGCGAGATACCGCCCCTTCTCCCCAGTTGTACGCTGCCAATGCCAGTTGCCAGTCGCCGAAATCGGTGTGCAGTTTCTGGAGGTAGTCGAGCGCGGCCCTCGTGGCCGCCATCACATCCCGCCTTCCGTCATACCACCAGTTCTGCTTCAGGCCATAGGTCTTGCCGGTGGCGGGGATGAATTGCCACATGCCCGAAGCGTGGGCCTTCGAATACGCGGCCGGGTTGTATGCGCTCTCGATCATCGGCAGCAGTGCGATCTCGAGCGGCATGCCGCGCTTCTCGACTTCCTCGACGATGAAGTGAAGATAGCGTCTGCCGCGTTCGACGATCCGCTGCAGGTATTCCGGACGATTGGAATAGTAAAGTTCGTGGCGCTCGACCAGTGGGGATTCGAGGTCCGGCATGCCGAAGCCCGCTCTGAGACGGGACCACAGGTTGTCATATTTCCGGCTTGCGTCCCGCTGCGGATCGTCGGTGGCTTCCGCTTGAATCGCGGTTGCCGCGGGAACCAGCGAATCGAGGGTCGTCACGGCGTCGGTCGCCGCGTTGCGAACGGTTGGTTCCGGCGCAGACTGCAACGGCGCTCTCGGGGTGGACGAGTCCTGGCCGGTCGCGGGCTCGCCGACCAGACCGGCCCTGACAGTACTCTTCCCCGCGTTTCCCGAAGATTGCGGCTGGGGCTGGCTATGCAGTGGCGTGGCCGCCGGGGGAGAACCGGGTGTTACGGCAGGACGTGTCGAGACCGTTGCCGTCCTGGGGGACTCCGGCGTTGGTCCGACGACTGCCTCGGCCGGTGCCGGGGACTGCGAAATGAACGGCGGAGGTTCTTGCGCCGCAGCTGGAATGGTGACTGAACGACGAGGTGCAGCGGAGCTGCTGGCGGGTGAGACCGGAGCGGTAGGGCCTTCGGTTCCCGCCGCAGCCACGACGGCCGGCGCCAGGCGCGACTCGCGGCCCGATACGTCCATTGACGACGATGGTGCGTGGTCATGGACTTGCTGCACGGATCGAGGCGACGATGACGATGCCGGCACGATCTGCCGTGCCTGGGAAGCGGAGAGGGCGTCGGAAGACACATGCCTTGCACCGTCATTGACAGCACAGGCCTGATTGATGACGCCCAGCACGAACCCGGCCACCAACAGCTTGGTTGAATTGCGGACCATTCGATAGCCTTGTCTCAGAGCTTCAATAATCCTATACAGACCATTGATTTTCGTCAAGAAATTGTGCCTCCAAAACAGGCGGTCCATGCCTCTCGAACCGTCGTATCGTATTCTTCGCGCCGTCTGGGCGCAGAACACTGACGATTACGGCCCCGTAGCCGCAAACTTGATGTCGCAAGGCCCGGTCCCGCTCACTGCGTTGTCGCCGAGCCAGATGCCGACCGGTATACTGCGCCCGCCTTGTGACGGGGATCTCCCCCTGTCAAATCGGGACTCCAACGGCCATCATGCCGGTGCACCAGGCGATTCCTGTTGCCAAGGTCGATGTCAGAGCATCCGGATCTTCATGTCGGCTGTCTCGGGATCTGTGCCGGGACCGGCGACGCCATGTCTGCGACAGCGAATCGATGAACGCGTCTCTCTCCGAATGGCTCGAAACTCCGCTGGGTGACTACCTGCTGGTGCGGGAGCGCAATTTCTTCGACGCGGAAGTGGTCGATACGTTCGGCTTCCGTGCGCTGCAACTCGGTCTCCCGGGTCATGACTTCCTGAGCGCCAATCGCATGCCCTACAAGTCCGTCCTGGGGCCGGACGGGCCGGTCGGAATACGCGGCGATATCTGCGAACTGCCGGTCGCCTCTTCCAGCATCGATCTCGTGGTCTTGCCCCATACGCTGGAATTTTCCGCGAATCCGCACCAGGTGCTGCGGGAGGTACAGCGAATCCTCATGCCCGAAGGACACATTGTCCTTTCCGGTTTCAACCCCTGGAGTCTGTGGGGTGCGACGCGTTGGTTGAGACGCGACGTCACCGATTTTCCGTGGTGTGGTCAGTTCATCAGTCTGGCGAGGATCAAGGACTGGATGGCCTTGCTCAATTTCGAGCTTGCTGCGGGCCGCATGGCTGCGTACGCACCGCCCTGTCGAAAGGAACAATGGATCCATCGATTCGGATTCATGGAAAAGGCCGGCGATCGCTGGTGGCCCTTCGCGGGCGGTGTCTATTTTCTGCATGGCATCAAGCGAGTGCAGGGGGCCAAGCTCATCACACCGAAGTGGCGCATGGCGTCGGCCAAGCGCAAGGTGCTGGCGGCCGTGCCACGCCGGCTGGCACATGTGCAACGGGCCCGGCGGGTGGTGGGGCCCTCGACGAAGAATCAGGATGACGAATGACGGAAAGCGTTGAGATCTATACCGATGGGGCATGCAAGGGCAATCCGGGGATTGGTGGATGGGGTGCGCTCCTACGCTTTGCCGAAGCCGAGAAGGAGATCTTCGGCGGGGAGCCGATGACGACCAACAACCGCATGGAACTGCGTGCCGTGATCGAGGCCCTGACCCTCCTCAAGCGGCCAGTTCACGCACGCGTTCATACCGATTCCCAATATGTGCAGAAGGGCGTCAGTGAATGGATGGGTTCGTGGAAGCGTCGGGGTTGGCGAACGGCGGACAACAAGCCCGTGAAGAACGTCGACCTGTGGCAACAGTTGGACCGACTGGCGTCCGCCCATCACATCGACTGGCTTTGGGTGAAGGGCCACGCGGGGCATGACGGAAACGAACGTGCGGATGAGCTTGCCAACCGTGGCGTGCTTTCGGTGAACCGTTCCTGATCTCTCCTGACCATGCGACAGATCGTACTCGACACGGAAACCACCGGACTGGATCCTTCGCTCGGCCACAGGATCGTTGAAATCGCCTGTGTCGAAATCGTCAATCGGCGGATCACGGAGCGAACCTTCCATCAATATCTCAATCCGGGACGGGCGAGCGATCCCGGCGCATTGGAGGTCCACGGGCTGACCGAGGAATTTCTTCAGGACAAACCGCGTTTCGCCGAGGTCTGCGACGAGTTCCTCCATTTCGTGAAGGACGCACAGCTCGTCATACACAACGCGCCCTTCGATCTGGCCTTCCTCAATGCGGAACTGGGCCGACTGGATCTTCGGCCCGTCGATGCACTCGCACCGTCCGTGCTGGATACCTTGCGCCTTGCACGGGACATGCATCCGGGCAAGCGCAACAGTCTCGATTCCCTTTGCGAACGTTACGGCGTGGACAATTCTGCCCGGACTCTACACGGTGCGCTGCTTGATGCGCGCCTGCTTGCGGAAGTCTATCTGTCGATGACCCGGGGCCAGGAAAGTCTCGTGATCGACACGGGTGAATCGATGTCGGCGGTCGCTCACGTCACCCTGGACGTGCGGGATCTTCATTTCATCGTCCTTGACGCGGTGCAGGAAGAACTGGCCGAGCACGCGCGCTATCTGGAGCAGCTGGACCAGGCATCGAAGGGTTCGACGCTATGGCCACGTGCAGGGGAGGCGGAGCCAAATTGACCCGGCTACGGGCGGCGATCTGTGCATTGGCGCTGGGTGTTTCGGGTTGCGCTTCCGGAAAACCACCGGGCAGGGAATTCATCGACGAGTGCGAACGGCGGCTCCCTCCAGGCAGGGTGCAGGTGCGAACGGCCCCGGTGGAGCCTGTCGTCGACAAGACACTTTCGTATCACGAACTGACTCGCATGGCCGGGGAGGATGCAGGCTATCGCTGGGTCCTGGGGCTGACCCGGCCTGCGCTGCGTGTCGAGGCGAAGTGGGGCTTCACGAGCCTTCAGGACCGAAGAACCGGCCAATCGTGCATCCGCCCCGCATTGCAGATGACGCTTCGATATCAGCCGGTGCTCGTATACGTGGGACGCGAATTCGTGGAAGACGCGTGCGCGTTCGATTTCGTCTACGCCCACGAGATGAGGCACGTCGACGTACACGTGCGTCGTTTGCGCGAAGTGTCCCTGCAATTGCAGAGTGAGCTTCAGAACCGCCTGGCTGGCTCCACACACATCGGCCAACGGGACGATCTGGAACGCCGGTTGAAAGCGGAGATCGGCAACTACTGGGTACCTCGTGCCGAGCGCGATCTCAAGGACGTCCGGCGGCAGCACGCCGCGATCGACACACCGGAGGAATACGCACGCGCCCAGACTGCCTGCGACGGGCGTGTCGCGCGTTACCTTCCCCGGCTTCGGCAGGCGGTGGAAGCTCGCTGAGGGATCGAACTGGCGGACGCCATGCCGTGATTCGGATCAATAGACCTGTCTTTGAAGCTGCGCCTGATGCAGGATCGTCGTCGCGAGTTCCTCGATCGAACGGTTCGTGGCATCGATGTAGGGTATCCCTTCCTGGCGCATGAGCAGTTCCGCTCTGTCGATCTCGTACTGGCAGTTCTCGATCTGGGCGTAGTTGCTGTTGGGCCTGCGCTCGTTCCGGATCTGAGCGAGGCGGTCGGCCTGGATGGTCAGGCCGAACAACTTGCGACGGAACTTCTGCAGTTTCGCGGGGAGATTCATGTCCCGGAAATCTTCGGGGATGAGCGGGTAATTCGCGGCCCGGATGCCGTACTGGAGGCCGAGGTACAAACAGGTAGGCGTCTTGCCGCAGCGGGACACTCCGACGAGTACGACATCGGCGTGAGTGAGCTCCTTGGTCGAGACGCCATCGTCGTGCGACAGGACGAAATTCACCGCTTCGATGCGCGCGTGGTACTCATCCAGATTGCGCACGCGGTGCGCTCGACCGATCTCCCGCGTGTGCTGCACTCCCAGTTCCTGCTCCATCGGCAGGATGAATCGCTGGAAGCAGTCGAGATACAGCGCATCGGCCGTTGCGATGACGGAACTCAGATCCGGGTCGACCAGGGTGCTGAAGACCAGAGGACGAATGCCATCTTCTTCGCGCGCCCGCTCGATCTGGCGGACGGCCTGCTGGGCTCGTTCGACCGAATCCACGAAGGGCAGGGTGACTTCCTTGAAGGGCATCCCCTCGAACTGGGACAGAAGACTGTGACCCAGCATCTCGGCCGTGATGCCGGTCCGGTCCGACACGAAAAAGGCTCGTCGGCTTGGCGATTCGCTCATGATAAGGTGCGATGCTGCGCTGCAATACCCGATCCGGTACCATAGCACTTTTTTTGCATTCGGCCAGCGAATTCGTCACGGAGAAAACCCAAAATGACCTCTCATCTTCCCTACGTGCTGGACTTCGAGGAATTGCGAATGACCGACGTGGAACGCGTCGGCGGCAAGAATGCCTCGTTGGGGGAGATGATCAGCCACTTGACCAAGGTGGGTGTGCGGGTTCCCGGTGGCTTCGCCACGACGGCTGACGCATTCCGGGACTTCCTGACCGAAACCGGACTGGTGTCCCGCATCGACCAGGAACTGGCATCGCTCGACGTCGAGGACGTCACCCAGCTGGCGGCCACGGGCAAGCGGATCCGCGCGATGATTTCGGATGCCCCGCTGCCTGCGCGACTGTTGTCCGATATCGCCGAGCATTACCGTCGATTGTCGGCAACAGGGGACGCCACGGTGGCGGTCCGGTCTTCCGCGACGGCCGAAGATCTCCCCGACGCGTCCTTCGCCGGGCAGCAGGAAACCTTCCTGAATATTCGCGGGCTCGACAACGTCATCGAGGCCGTTCGCCACACCTTCGCTTCTCTCTACAACGATCGCGCCATTGCGTATCGCGTCCACAAGGGGTTTGCCCATGCCGGTGTCGCGCTGTCCTGCGGCATCCAGCGAATGGTGCGCAGCGACCTGGGGTCAAGCGGTGTCATGTTCACCATTGATACGGAGTCGGGCTTCGATCAGGTGGTGTTCATAACTTCGTCCTACGGGCTCGGCGAGACGGTCGTCCAGGGCGCAGTGAATCCAGACGAGTTCTACGTCTGGAAGCAAGGCGCCAGGGAGGGCAAGCCTGCCGTATTGCGCCGGGCGCTGGGAGCGAAAGCGATCAAGATGATCTTCGGCGCGTCGGCGACGGCGGGCAAGTCGGTCGTCACCGTACCCGTCCCGGAGGAAGACCGGCGGCGATACTCGATCTCCGATGCCGAAGTGCAGGAACTCGCCCGCTACGCCATGATCATCGAGCAGCATTACGCGCGACCGATGGATATCGAGTGGGGCAGGGACGGCGAGGACGGCAAGCTGTACATCCTTCAGGCTCGCCCGGAGACGGTCAAGTCGAACGCGACGCACGACACCCAGCAGAGCTTCCGTCTGAAGACCCGTTCGGAGATCCTGGTTTCCGGACGCGCGATCGGCAACCGCGCGGGCGTGGGCGTGGTGAGGCTCATCAAGGACCCGGAGGAAATGCACCGGGTCCAGCCGGGAGACGTGCTCGTCACCGACATGACCGATCCGGACTGGGAGCCGGTCATGAAGCGCGCCGCGGCCATCGTCACCAATCGTGGCGGCCGCACCTGTCATGCGGCGATCATCGCGCGCGAGTTGGGCATCCCGGCCGTCGTGGGTTGCAACGATGCGACCAAGGTCCTGAAGGACGGCATGGAAGTCACGGTGTCCTGCACCGAGGGAGATACCGGCTTCGTGTACAGGGGCCGGCTGGAGGTCGAGGTCACGGACCTGTCGGTCCAGACCCTTCCCGATCCTCCCGTGAAGATCTACATGAACGTCGGCAATCCGGAACTGGCGTTCGAGTTCTCCCGTTTGCCCAATGCCGGCGTCGGCCTGGCGCGACTCGAGTTCATCATCGCGCGGATGATCGGCGTTCATCCCAAGGCCGTGCTCGCCTACCCTGATGTTCCCGTGGATGTCCGGCACGTCATCGAATCCCACTCTGCCGCGTACGGCGATCCTGTCTCCTTCTACGTGGAGAAGCTCACCGAGGGCATTGCCACGCTGGCTGCTGCGTTCTATCCCAAACCGGTCATCGTCCGCCTGTCGGACTTCAAGTCGAACGAGTACTCGAGCCTCGTGGGCGGCAAACGCTATGAACCCGACGAGGAGAATCCCATGCTGGGTTTCCGCGGGGCATCGCGCTATGTGTCGTCCAGTTTCCGCGACTGCTTCGAGCTGGAATGCCGGGCACTTCGCAAGGTCCGGGACGAGATGGGGCTGACCAATGTCGAGATCATGGTGCCGTTCGTCCGCAATGTGGAAGAGGGGCGGCGCGTAGTGTCGTTGTTGAGTGACAATGGACTCAAGCGGGGCGTCAACGGACTCAAGGTCGTCATGATGTGCGAAATTCCCTCCAACGCCTTGCTGGCCGAGCAGTTCCTGCAGCACTTCGACGGATTCTCGATAGGCTCCAACGACCTGACGCAGCTCACTCTCGGACTGGACCGCGACTCCGGCATCGTTGCGGACGCTTTCGACGAGCGCGATCCTGCGGTGAAGGCGTTGCTCCGGCTGGCGATTCAGGCCTGCCGAAAGCAAGGCAAGTACGTCGGCATCTGCGGGCAAGGTCCATCGGATCACCCCGATCTGGCCCTGTGGCTGGTGGAGCAGGGGATCGACACCATCTCGCTCAATCCCGACACGGTGGTCGACACGTGGCTCTTCCTGGCCAATTCGCCCCGGAAGCCTGAACTGGCGACGGTCTGACCCGCGCCTCCCGATCTTTCCATCGGGTGCGGCGTGAGGTCTCCAGCCGGGACTCCCGGCGATTCGCCGGCGGTTTGCCGGCCCCGCTCTCACGCCGCGCGCACACGACGTCCGCGAGCGATGCGATCTGGATTATCATGCGAAGGGATATGACGGTGATCGGCGAATGACCAAGTACATCTTTGTGACAGGTGGTGTGGTCTCCTCCCTGGGCAAAGGTATCGCCGCCGCCTCTCTGGCCGCGATTCTCGAATCGCGCGGCATCAAGCTCATGCTCCTCAAGCTCGACCCGTACATCAACGTGGATCCGGGAACGATGAGTCCCTTTCAGCACGGCGAGGTCTTCGTGACCCACGACGGAGCCGAAACGGACCTCGATCTTGGTCACTACGAGCGCTTCGTCCGCACCCGGATGAGCAAGCGCAACAATTTCACGACGGGTCAGATCTACGAAAGCGTGATCAAGAAGGAGAGGCGCGGGGACTACCTGGGCGGCACGGTGCAGGTGATTCCGCACATCACGGACGAAATCAAGCATTTCATCAGGCTGGGCGCGGGCGACGCGGACGTGGCCATCGTCGAGATCGGCGGCACCGTGGGCGACATAGAATCGCTTCCGTTCCTGGAAGCGATCCGGCAGATGAGCCTGCAACTCGGACGCAACAACACCTGCTTCATCCATCTCACGCTGGTGCCGTTCATCGCGTCGGCGGGCGAGATCAAGACGAAGCCCACACAGCATTCGGTGAAGGAATTGCGCGAGATCGGTATCCAGCCCGACATCGTGCTTTGCCGGGCCGACCGACGTCTGCCCGACGACGAACGCCGCAAGATCGCCCTGTTCACCAACGTCGAGGAACGGGCCGTCATCTCGGCGATGGACGTGGACTGCATCTACAAGATCCCGGCGATTCTTCACAACCAGGGGCTGGATGACATCGTCTGCCGCAAGCTCGAATTGACTCCCCCTCCCGCCAGTCTCGTGGAGTGGGAACAACTGGTTTACAGGCTCGAGCATCCTCAGCATGAAGTGGACATCGCGCTGGTGGGCAAGTACGTGGACCTCACGGAGTCCTACAAGTCATTGTCCGAGGCGCTCACGCATGCCGGCATCCATACCGGCGCCAAGATCAACATCCACTACATCGATTCGGAGAAGATCGAAGCGCAAGGCACCGATATCCTGAACGGCATGGATGCGATCCTCGTCCCCGGCGGATTCGGCAAACGGGGAGTGGAAGGGAAGATCCGCGCCATCCGGTACGCTCGCGAAAACGCCATGCCGTATCTGGGCATATGTCTGGGCATGCAGCTGGCCGTCATCGAGTACGCTCGCCACAAGGCAGGCATGGCGGAAGCGCACAGCACCGAGTTCGACCGGAATACCCCGTATCCCGTCGTCGCGCTGATCGAGGAGTGGCTGGACCGTGAGGGCAAAGTGGAGACCCGTTCGGAAAAGTCCGATCTCGGTGGCACCATGCGTCTGGGCGGGCAGGAGGCGGCGCTTGCATCCGGGTCACTGGCGAGACAGGTCTACGGAGCGGATCGCGTGTCCGAGCGGCATCGCCATCGCTACGAGGTGAACAACAGCCACCTTCAGCGGCTGACCGATGCAGGACTCCGAGTGAGCGCCTGGTCGGTGGGGGCCGAGAAGCTCGTGGAGATGATCGAGCTGCCCGAGCATCCCTGGTTCATCGGCTGCCAGTTCCATCCGGAGTTCACTTCCACGCCCCGCGCGGGTCATCCTCTGTTCAAGGCCTACATCGAGGCCGCGATCAGGCGGAAGTCGAATACCACTGGAGCCGGCCGGCCAGCCGTCAGTTCAGCCGCATGAGCATGCGCGGAGCGACTGACGACAGGAACGGGGGCATGGCGCACGGATTCCGGGCAATGGAGGAGCGTCCGTGAGACTGTGCGGATTCGAGGCCGGGCTGGACAAGCCGATGTTCCTGATTGCGGGGCCCTGCGTCGTGGAGTCCCGGCAGTCGGTCATGGATATTGCCGGGCATCTGAAGGAAGTCTGCGCTCGCCTGGGTGTGCCCTTCATCTTCAAGGCTTCCTACGACAAGGCCAACCGAAGCTCATCGAAGTCGTATCGTGGTCCCGGGCGGGAACAGGGGCTGGAGATCCTGGCCGACGTCAAGCGCTCGCTGTCGGTTCCCGTCCTCACCGACGTGCATGGCATGGACGAGCTCGCCGAAGTGGCAGCGGTGGTGGATGTCCTGCAGACACCCGCCTTCCTGTGCAGACAGACCGATTTCATTCGTGCGGCCGCATCGGCGGGCAAGCCCGTGAACATCAAGAAGGGCCAGTTCCTCTCTCCCTGGGAGATGAAGAACGTCGTCGACAAGGCCAGGGAAGCAAGTGGCGGCGACAACGTCCTCGTCTGCGAGCGCGGGTTCAGTTTCGGCTACAACAATCTCGTCTCCGACATGCGCAGCCTGATGGTCATGCGCGAAACCGGCTGTCCGGTCGTATTTGACGCGACGCATTCCGTTCAGCTTCCAGGGGGCCAGGGCAATGCGAGCGGAGGTCAGCGTGAATTCGTACCGGTGCTTGCGCGAGCCGCCGTCGCTGCAGGCGTGGCCGGTGTGTTCATGGAAACTCATCCGGATCCGGCGAAGGCGCTGTCGGACGGGCCGAACGCCTGGCCGCTCGAGCACATGGCCGGATTGCTGGAAACTCTGAAGCAGCTCGACGAACTCGTGAAACGCAGCGGGTTCGCGGAAGACTGGATCACTCACCCTGCCGCGGTTCGCACGTAGAACGGTCGCGGCAGACCCAACACGGAATCAGACAAGATGAGCTCGATCGTAGATGTCGTCGCCCGGGAAATTCTCGATTCGCGCGGCAATCCCACAGTGGAAGCGGACGTGTTGCTCGAGTCCGGCGTCAGCGGACGTGCAGCGGTGCCTTCGGGTGCATCGACGGGCACGCGCGAAGCCATCGAACTTCGCGACGGCGACAAGAGCCGGTTCGGCGGCAAGGGCGTCCTCAAGGCCGTGGAGAACGTCAACACCGAGATCTGCGAGGCCATCATCGGTCTCGATGCGACGGAACAGGCGTTCATCGACAAGACGATGATCGATCTGGACGGGACCGAGAACAAATCGAGGCTTGGTGCCAATGCGCTGCTGGCCGTGTCGCTTGCGGTGGCCAAGGCGGCCGCGGAGGAAGCGGGATTGCCTCTATATCGGTATCTCGGGGGAGCCGGAGGAATGCAGCTTCCGGTGCCCATGATGAACGTGATCAATGGCGGTGCGCACGCAAACAACAGTCTCGATCTGCAGGAGTTCATGATCCTGCCGGCGGGATTGCCGACGTTCCGGGACGCCTTGAGATGCGGTGCCGAAGTGTTCCAGACGCTCAAGAAGCTGATCGACAAGCGCGGCATGCCGACGACGGTGGGAGACGAAGGCGGCTTCGCGCCGAACCTTTCCAGCAACGAATCTGCCCTCGAACTCATTCTCGAGGCCATCGATGCCGCCGGATACACGGCCGGGGACCAGGTGCTGATCGGCCTTGACTGCGCCAGTTCGGAGTTCTATCGCGACGGCCGCTATCACATCGAATCCGAAGGGCTTCAGCTCACGTCGGCGGAATTCGCCGACTATCTGGGCGCGTGGACCGAGAAGTATCCGATCGTCACGATCGAGGATGGCATGGCGGAGGATGACTGGGATGGCTGGAAGATCCTCACCGAACGTCTCGGCAAGAAAGTGCAACTGGTCGGTGACGACGTATTCGTGACCAATACCAGGATCCTCAAAGAAGGGATCCGACGCGGAATCGCCAATTCGATTCTCATCAAGATCAACCAGATCGGAACGTTGTCCGAGACGTTTGCAGCCATCGAAATGGCCAAGCGCGCTTCCTACACCAGCGTCGTGTCTCACCGGTCCGGGGAGACGGAGGACACCATCATCGCGGACATCGCCGTGGCAACGAATGCCCTGCAGATCAAGACGGGGTCCCTGTCGCGCTCCGACCGGCTCGCCAAGTACAATCAATTGTTGCGCATCGAAGAGGACCTCGGTGATTCGGCTTCCTATGCAGGCCGGGACGCCTTCTATCACATCGGATGAGGACATGCGCCTTCTGACCGTCGCACTGATCGGGGTCATCGTCTTGCTGCAGAACCCGCTGTGGTTCGGCAAGGGCGGCTGGCTGCGTGTGCACGATCTGGAGACGCAAGTGGCTGCGCAGCGCGAGGTCAACAGCGGTCTGCGCAGCCGCAACGATGCCCTCATGGCCGAAGTGCGTGACCTGAAGCAGGGATACGACGCCATCGAGGAGCGAGCCCGCGCCGAACTGGGCATGATCCGGAACGACGAAGTCTTCTTTCAGGTGCTCGATACGTCGCCTCAGGTAACAGCCGCCACTGCTCACGAGACGGCGCCTGCATCGAGCGGAACCCCTCAGCCCGTCACTCCTCGCTGAGCCGGCGGCGAAGCCGGCAGTCGTTTCACTCCGACGCGCCGCAACCCGATTCCAGGTCTTCCGGTGTATTCACGTTTCTGAACGCCTCTGGCTCGTCGTCGAAGTCGACGCATACCACTCCGAGCGTGGTCAGCCATTCCTCCATGCGCCGTCCGCCATTCTCCAGATAGCGTTGCAGATTCCCGGCGGTGCTGCGCCGGCAGATGCAGAAGACGGGATGCACGCGGCCGGCCGCACGGGCCATGGCCGCATCTGCCTCGTTCACCTGGACCGCTCGCCGAAGCCTCGACACCAGGTCGCGAGGCAGGTCTGGCGCATCGCACGGCACGCAGGCAAGCCATTCGAAGCGCGCTGCGCGCATGGCGGAATGCAAACCGGCGAGGGGGCCGGCGAAGCCGGAAACTTCGTCGCTGACGACGCGGTAGCCATACGCGGCGTACCGGTCCAGATGACGATTGGCATTCACCAGCAGTTCGTCCACCTGGGGCGAGAATCGCGCGAGGACTCGAGCGACCAGCGGTTGCCCCTCCAGCAGGACGAGTCCTTTGTCCCTGTTTCCCATTCGCCGGCCCAGTCCGCCCGCCAGCACGACACCCGTGATGCCGTCCGGGTGAGGCGCCGCTCCGCCGTTCGAGCCCTCGGTCATGGATTGGCGCAACTGCCGAACTGCGTGACGGAATCGCCGGAAATCCTCGCCCTGACGGGCATTTCTCCGCCTTGTTCGTGCCAAGCGAACACCGGTATCATCTTTCGCCGTCGCACGGCGCAGATCCCATGAGAGGAGGAGCGCCCATTGCGGTGCAACGCGCGGCGTGCGGCCATTGGGGCCGGAAACGAAACGTAAAACAAAGGGAGGGACCGGCCCATGGCTGGCATACTGGACAAGGAACGGATCATCGCACAGCCGGGATTCAATCGCTGGCTCGTGCCTCCGGCCGCGTTGTGCATCCACTTGTGCATCGGCATGGCCTACGGCTACACCGTGTTCTGGCTGCCGCTCACCAAGGCACTGGGCATCACCAAACCGATCGCCTGCCCTCCCGACATGTCGTGGGTAGAGATGCTCTTCACGACGACGTGCGACTGGGACAAGCCCATGCTGGGCTGGATGTACACCCTGTTCTTCGTGTTCCTCGGTTCCAGTGCCGCCATCTGGGGAGGGTGGCTTGAGCACGTCGGGCCTCGCAAGGTGGGGGTGGTCAGTGCCTTGTGCTGGTGTGGCGGTCTCGTGCTGTCGGCCATCGGCGTATACAACCACCAACTATGGCTGATGTGGCTCGGCTCCGGCGTCATCGGAGGAATCGGGCTGGGGCTCGGCTACATCTCGCCGGTATCGACCCTGATCAAGTGGTTTCCGGACCGGCGGGGCATGGCGACAGGCATGGCCATCATGGGGTTCGGCGGCGGAGCGATGATCGGTTCGCCGCTGGCAGACCGGCTGATGAAGGTGTTCGCCACCGAAACGTCCGTGGGCGTGTGGCAGACCTTCCTCACGATGGCGGCGATCTACTTCGTGTTCATGCTGATCGGAGCGTTCGCGTACCGGGTCCCGCCCACAGGCTGGACGCCCGCCGGGTGGACGCCGCCATCCAACCAGAACCAGAAGAGCATGATGACAACGCGTCACGTGCACTTGAACAAGGCGTGGCGCACGCCGCAGTTCTGGCTGCTCTGGGGAATCCTTTGCCTCAACGTGTCCGCCGGCATCGGCGTGATCGGCATGGCTTCGCCCATGCTGCAGGAGGTCTTCGGTGGGCGGCTCATCGGCCTCGACCTCAAGTTCGACCAGTTGAGCAAGGATCAATTGGGTCAGATCGCCGCGATCGCCGCGGGCTTCACCGGGCTGTTGAGCCTGTTCAACATCGCGGGCCGGATCCTCTGGGCGTCCTTCTCGGACTACATCGGACGCAAGGTCACGTATTTCACGTTCTTCGTCCTCGGATGCCTCCTGTATGCGTACGCGCCGTCGGCGGGGCACTCTGGCAGCGTGGCGCTCTTCGTGGGTCTGTTCTGCTTCATCCTGACCATGTACGGCGGCGGCTTCGCGACGATTCCCGCTTACCTGGCCGACATGTTCGGAACCCAGATGGTCGGTGCCATTCATGGCCGGCTAGTCGGCCGCAGGAATTCTTGGTCCGGTGCTGGTGAACTACATCAACGATGCGCAGATCAAGTCGGGCGTGCCCAAGAGCGATGCCTACGACACGACCATGTACGTGCTTGCCGCGCTGCTGGTGGGCGGCTTCATCTGCAATCTGCTGGTACGGCCGGTCGCGGACAAGTGGTTCATGACGGACGAAGAACTGGCGGCGGAACGCAAACTGTCGCACGAGCGTTCGGCGGCCGCCGCGGCATCGACGCGAGCAGCCGGTGACGCTGGCGCCCCGGCCACGGGAGGACAGGGCATTCTGGTTCCGCTGTTCTGGCTGCTGGTTGGGATACCCTTGGCGTGGGGCGTCTGGATCACGATCACCAAGGCGATGATCCTGTTCCGCTGAACCCCACGGTGAACAGGCGAATGCGCTGACCGCCCCGCTGACCGCCCCGCTGACCACCATTGGGTCGGTCGTCATTGCGTCGCGGTACGAAGAAGCCCTGCTGCACACGAAGCGAACGACGGAACGGGGGACTCGCCGCTCCGGCGTCACATGCCTCGTCTTCCTGCGGAGCAAGTCGTGGCCCCGTCCGCCTCGAATGCCCCGGAGGGGTTCCCCGTCGGTCCGCCCCGATCGTCCGGCGTGCGCTTCCCAGGCTCTGCCTGATCCAGCACCCAGATCGACGCGGGCATGCCTGGTCATCGCTCCCTAGTGGTTCTGAGTCTCGGCGAGTCCGCTCCTTTCCTCGAACCGGTGCCTGACTTCCTGCTTCGACCAGTACCGGACCCCATCCAGCGCCGTCTGGGCCCAACCGGATTCGCCAGCGAGCAGGGACGTGGCGCAGGCGTGACCGATCATGTCGGCGAGATCGAAGAGAACACCATGGGCGTACGCGTTCCGGTCACCGTCTTCGGCCATCAGCACTTCGCATTCGTGCTCCTGGGGGCCGAGTTCCCCGCCGGCGGGAACGGCAAAGCATGCGTTGCGTAGCACTCGTCCGACTTCTCCCCAGGCCTTCTGTCCTTCGGTGCTTTCGTCCAGGTCCAAGGGGTACGCCGAGAGATCGATGTACGCGTAGCGCAGCATTCCCGGCACGGAATTGAACGTCTCGATCATGTGCGCGAGGCGCTGCCGGGCCTCCTCGATGCCCGCCGGAGCCAAGGGATCCGCACCGGGTTGCAGCGCCCGGGAATCGAATCGCACCGTGTGCGGCGCGCCCAATGCCGTACGCGCCTTGATGAATGCCTTGCGGGCTCGCGTCACGTCGCGCCGGTGAAAGATGGCGAATGCGGTGACCCCCGACGTGCCGCGCCGGACGCTCGTTCCGTAACACACGAAGGGGGTGGCCCCCCGGGATGCTGCGCTAGTCATGCCGATTCTCCGTTCTCGTTGTCGTGCCGAACCTCCGCATCGTGCGAAGGAGCGTGGCACCGATGGCTGCAGACCCTGCAGCCAACTGCAGTGGAAATGCTTCGGGATAACCGGTCTTGAGTCCCGCGACGAGCGCGATCCCGCATCCGGCCCCGATGAGCGTGATGATCCAATGCGCCGTGGCGCTTCGTCCGCCAAGCCAGCGGCCCGAACCCCACACACCGAATGCCGCACAGGCCCAGCCTCCCGCGCCGCCGACCAGCACGTCCAGTGGCCAGTGCACACCCACCACGATTCGAGACAGGCCCACCAGGATCGCCAAGGCGACGACGGCAATCCGGAGGGTCGCGGACCGGAAGTGAAGACAAAGGAGCGCCGCCGCAAAGAAGATCGTCGTCGTATGCCCTGAAGGAAAAGAGTTGGCCCGATAGCCGGGGCCGATCAGGTGAAATTGCGACGGGTCGAACACTGCCGGCGGGCGCGCCACGTTGAGAAAGGGCTTGAATCCATGCACGAACAACGTGGCGGCGATACCGCCGATGGCGAGAGCCCAGGCGAGATCGGGCCGTCTTGCCATCACCGGCGTGAGCAGGGCGATGGCCACGGCGGTATCTCCCAGTATGGTGATGTAAGGCCAGGGAGCGGATCCCGTCACCTCGCTCCAGCCGTTCACCGCAAGAAACACGGCTCGATCGGTCCCCGTCGCGAACACCCATGCGGCCAGCGACAGCGCAATGAGTGGTACGGAGAGCACGTCGCGCCATGCGAGATGATCGTCAGCCATCGGATGCTCTTCCCGTCACGCGCACCAGCGCGATTCCATGCTTGCGGAACAGGATCTCGTAGCCTGGCAGTTCATGCAGCCGCTTGACCTTGGCCAACGCGATCTCGCCAGGGCGGGGATCGCGCTTCTCCACCAGAGCGCCCGAATAGACGATGAAGCTGGGCGTGTCCAGACCCCACATCACGACCCGATAGCCGCGCTCCCTGGCGATCATCGCCGCTTCCTTGATGGGACTCTGCTGCGCATCGCCTGCCACCGGCAACACGAACAGCGCCATGATCGCCGCCAACCCGGCGCCCGCCAGAAGGAGCTTGGTCTCGATGTCGATGCGCCGCATCGACAGCATGGATAGCAGTGTCGACAGCGCCAGCGCCACGGCGATCACCATGAAGGGACTGCCGAGCTTGCCGGGAATCGCGGCCAGAGCTTCCCGATAGTAGGGGTCCTGCACGCCAGGCGACAGGGTATCGATGAGGGTGGGGATCCCGAGCAATCCGAGGAACAGCAGCAATGCCGGCAGCAGTGACAGAACCGGCGAGCGCAGCCCCGAAGACGTCAGTGCCATCGCCACGAATACGCCGGTGTAGCCGTAGAACGCGTAGTGGGGCAGCTTGGTGCCGGAAAGGGAGAAGAACAGGAACACGAAGAGGAACCACAGCAGGCAGAACCGGCCCGCCTGGTCGCGCCACAAGCTGCCGGCATTTCGCAATGCATGCAGCAGCGGGCTCAGGAAGGGCAGGGTCGCGACAAAGAGCCAGGGCACATAGAAGAAGACACTTCCGCGGAATCCGTGCATCGGAGCACTGAAGCGGTCGACGTTGTGCTTGAAGAGGAACCCGCGGATGAACGCGTCGCCTTCCTTCCAGTATTGGGCGGCATACCAGGGGGCGGCAATCGCCAGCATGAGGCCGATCCCGACCGGATCGAACACCGCGCGCACCCAGACGCCCAGTTCGCGGCGCGTCAGGCTGTAAAGGAACGTTGTCGCGAGCGGTATCAGCACGGCCACCGGTCCTTTCGCCAGAAGACGGAACCCAATCGCCACGAACGCGGCGCGGAGCCATCGCCGGTCCCGCTCCGCGAAGTAGAGATACGCCGATGTGCAGGCCGCCACCAGCAGCATGTTCAGCAGCGCGTCGGCAATCGCGGCTCTGCCGATCACGGTGATCCCAGCGGCCGTGGCGGTGAAGCCCGCCGCCACAAGCCCGGTTCGCGTATCGCGGACTCGCCGCACGAACAGAAACACGAACACGACCCATAGCGTGGCGCACAGCGCTGACGGCAGCCGGAAGGCGAACTCGTTGATGCCGAAGACGATGACCGAGACGGCTTGCAGCCAGTAGATGAGGACCGGCTTGTCGTAGCGGGGCTGGCCGTTGAGGAAGGTCGAGATGTAGTCCCCGCGTTCGAGCATCTCGCGTGTCGCTTCGGAGAATGCGCCTTCATCCAGATCGAACAGCGGAACGCTGCCCAGACCCACGAAAAACGAGAACAGCACTCCGGTGCAGACGATCGCCACGAGCGCGCGATGGCTTGCAATGTCCTGGAGGAGGGAGGTGCGGGGCGGGTGGATCATGAGGGGGGCGAGTGTACGACAGCGCCGCGAGCGCAGGCATTGCGCCCGAAGCGCGTCCGGTCAGCGGCGCACGAGGAACAGGGGCGCGGCAAGCACCCCCTGGATGACGCCCAGCACTCCGTAGAGGAGCCCCGTGGCCACCGCCTGATCCGTCCCCACGCCTGCAGCACCCAGAACGGCAGCCGCGGCGAGTTCCCGTGTTCCGAATCCCGCGACGCCCACCGGCAGTGCCGCCGTGACGAAGATGGGAGCCGCGGCAGCGACGAGGAGCAGCCAGGGGACCTGCACGTCGAGGGAACGCGCACAGCAGGCCAGCGCGGAAGCGGAAAGGATCTGTACCAGAAGCGAAGGACCGAGCGACCGCGCGAGACGGCGTCGCAGCCCGGTGGCCGGATCCCGGAACCGGTCCCAGAGGTCGGCGAGCCTCGCTCCGGCCTTGATGGGGAGATGCCGGAGGATGCCCGCCGGCCACGGGACGAACGGTCCGGCGACAATGGCGGCGAGCAGGGCGCCATAGGTCGCGAGAACCTCGCGTCCGTGAGCCCCGGTGGCGAGCGCGAATCCGGCGAACCACGCGGCAGAAGAGGCCGCGAAGGACAACACGCAGAGCGTCCACAAGCCGCTGAAGCGGTCGAAGGCGACGGACACGGACGATTCCAGCAGCGGATTGCCGAGGCGCGACAGCTCATAGGCGCGCAGCATGTCTCCCGAGAGCGTCGCACCGGGTAGAAGGATGTTGCTGGTGATTCCCCGCGCGTACATGGGAACGAGCCGGTTACCGGGCGCGTCGAGTCCCAGGGCCCGCGCAATCATCGCCCACCGGTGTGCGGACGCGATGTTGGAACAGATGGAAAGCGCGAGCGCTGCGGCGAGCACCTGAGCGTCCACGCGTGTGACCGCATCGAGGAGCTTGCGCGGGCCGACCATCCACACGGTGCCGGCAAGCAGCGCCAGCCCCGCGACGATCCGCAGAAGGAGGCGTGCCGTCGACGCCGCGTTCACCCGGGCGGCGCGTCGCCGGGAACGCCGGCCGCGCGCGGCGAAACCGGACGCGGCGACGCCCGGGTCTGATACTGCCGCCGGCCTTGCGGCTCGTGATAGATGCGCGTGAGCAGTTCCCCCAGCACACCCGTCGCCACCAGTTGCACACCGATCAGCACCAGCAGCACGCCCAGCAGAAGCAGTGGACGCCCACCGATGGAGTGGCCCAGCAGGAGCTTCTCGGCGCCGAGCCAGGCCAGAATGGCTCCGCCCACGGAGCCGAGCCCAAGCCCCAGGCCTCCGAAGGCGTGAATGGGGCGGTGCAGGAATCGCAGCAGGAACTTGATCCAGAGGAGGTCAAGCAGCACGCGGAACGTGCGATCGATGCCGTACTTGGGACTTGCCGCGCGTGCGTGCGTGATGCATCACCGGCACTTCCATGATCCTGCCGCCGACTTCCGCGGCCAGCGCCGGAATGAAGCGGTGCTGCTCCCCGTACAGCCGCAGATCGTGGATGACCTGGCTGCGGTAGAGTTTCAGCGCGCAGCCGTAATCGTGCAGGCGCACGCCGGTCACCTTGGAGATGAGGCCATTGGCGAGCATGGAGGGCAGCTTGCGCGAGATCGCCGCATCCTGCCTGGCCTTGCGCCACCCGGAGATCACGTCGACGTCCGCATGGTGATCGAGCAGATCGAGCAGCCGCGGAATGTCGGCGGGATCGTTCTGCAGGTCACCGTCCAGGGTCACGATGATCTCGCCTTGGGCAATGTCAAAGCCGGCCTGCATCGCGGTGGACTGGCCGTAGTTCCGGATCAGGTAGACCGGTCTCAGCCAGGCGCGCGTCCGGGCAAGTTCCTGGAGGATCCGGGCCGAGGCATCCCGCGATCCGTCGTCGACGCAGATGAGTTCGAAGCTTCGTCCCGTCGGAGCCACGGCGTCGTGCACACGAGCGACGAGATCGGGAAGATTCTCCGCTTCGTTGTAGACCGGAATCACCACGGAAACGGCAACCGGGGGCGCCTCCGCAGGAGGCGCTCCGGCGGGGGCAGTCTCCCGGGAGATCATGGCCGATCTCCTGGACGTTCGCCGCCTTCCGGACCGTAGAAGACGACCCAGACTAGCAGATCGTCCGAGAAATCCTCGAAACGATGCTCCGTGCCCGCCGGGACGAACAGCACATCCCCAGGCCGGAATGGATGCCTCTCGGTTCCATTGGAGAACATGCCCGACCCGGTGGCGACCACATAGAGTTCGTCGCGGACGTGGGGCGTCTGCCGGTCCTGCCCCCGCGGCATGTACAGCTTCACTTGAAGTGAGCCGTGTTCGAAGACGGCAGCCGATGGAAGGGCTCCGGTCTTGCCGGCCGCGATGAGCGGCAGGGCGTCGGAAAGCGCGACTCTGCGGGGAAAGGGGGATCGGGTGAGGTTTCGCTCTGGCGTCATGTTCGACGGCGATGGTGGGCGGCGCCGGCGTCTCCGTCCCTGCCGGAGCGCGCCGTTCTGCTGCGGTGGCAGGCCCCCTGCGGGGGGCAATCCGCGGACGCGGAGGGTAGCCGATCCGGTCCGGTCTGTCGATCAAGCGCCCGGCCGTCCTCCGCCGCGAGCGCGTACTCTAGTCAGATCCTCCCTGGACCTCGCGCCAGCGAAAACAGTCTGTCGTGTGATCGTTGACCAGGCCCACCGCCTGCATATAGGCGTACACGATGGTGGTGCCGACAAACCGGAAGCCCCGTTTGGCGAGATCCTTCGACAGGCGGTCGGATACCGGTGTGCTCCCCGGTACTTCCGCCAGGGTGCGCCGGTGATTCACGATCGGTCTGCCGTCCACGAACTGCCACAGATAGGCATCGAAGCTGCCGAATTGCGCTGCGACGTCGAGCCAGGCGCGGGCATTGGTGACGGTCGATTGCACCTTCAGCCGGTTGCGCACGATGCCGGGATCGGCCAGCAACTCATTCACGTGTTCGTCGGTGAAGCCGGCCACGTCTCGTGGGTTGAACCCGGCAAAGGCCCGCCGGTAGTTTTCCCGCTTCTTGAGGATCGTGGTCCAGGACAACCCCGCCTGGGCGCCTTCGAGCACCAGAAATTCGAACAGGGTGCGCTCATCGTGGACCGGGACGCCCCATTCGCGGTCGTGGTACTCGACGTCCAACGGACCTCCCTTGAGACACCACGCACAACGCACGGGTGTGGCTTCGCCGTCACTCATGAGCGCTTCATCGCCTCGGACCGGCAACGGCGCTCCCGGGGGCATGCATCAATCTTCGGTCTCCATGAGGTTGGACACTTCGATCAGATTGCCGTCGGGGTCGCGGAAGTACACCGACAGGATGGGACCCGTCGCACCGGTGCGTTTCACCGGACCCTCCAGAATGTCGACGCCCTCGGAGCGCAGATGAGCGATGACCCGTTCGAGCGGTGTCGCGGCGATGAAACACAGATCCATCGCACCCGGGGGTAGGCCTGTGGGCCTTGGGGTCGAACTCGGCACCGGCCTGATGGAGATTGATCTTCTGATGTCCGAACACGAGTGCCTTGCGCCCGGCGCCGAACGTCGCGATCTGCATTCCCAGCACCCTGCCGTAGAAGTCGCAGGTGGCGGCGAGGTCCCGGGCCGTGATGACGACATGGTCCAGCCGGTCGATGATGATCATGCCGGTCATCCTCCAATGCGAAAGTTCTTGAACTGCCACGGGTCGGCTTCGTCCAGTTCCTCGGGAAACGGATGCCCTCGTCCCGCCAGCGGCGTCCAGTCGGAATACGTGCCGGCCACGTGCCCGAGATAGGGGGCGCACATCTCCAGGATCTGCTCGTGGGGCAGATCTTCGGGTTCGTGGATTCCGCGATCCGGATGATTGAGCGTCCAGGCCGCTGCGGCCATCAGCGAAGCGGAGCAAAGGAGCGCGCCGGGGCTTGCCCGTGCACAGAGCGATCGCGCTTCGCCCGCCTCCAGCCGGCAGCCGAACCAGTAGGAGCCACGTGAGTGTCCCATCAGCAGAACGCCCAGTTCGACCCGCCCCTCGATTCCTTCGCTCGCCGCGGTTCGCAGCCTGGCGGGAGCGCGGTAATGCAGATCCCGGAACTCGCGCATGGACAACCACGCGTCGTCGCAGGGCCGCACCACGGCGTGACAGGTCGGCCGATACGCCGTCCGTCCGGATTCCCGGATCGTCAACAGATCGGCCACACTCGTCGCCGACGCTCGAGACAGCAGCACCCCGCTAACGTTGCCCAGCGCTGGAGTCCACGATCGTATGGATGTGGACAGGCCGGTTCGTGCCATGCGAATGGCGGCACCGCATCCGTAACCGAAGTCCCGCCCCTCGAGAGGCCAATGGCGTTCGTGCGTTCCCCATCCCAGCTCGGGCGCCATGACGGAGGACGAGGCAAGGGCGCCCGGGGCGGCAGTGTCCACGAACTCGTTCGGCCCGCGCCCCTCTGTGGTGGTCTGCTCGTCGATTTCTGTGAAATGAATGGCCCGGATGCCCAGCGATGCGCAGAGCGTTGCCCAATCGGCTCGCGTTGCGGGTTCCTCTTCCTGGGAACCGGTATCGGACGCCACCTTGATCAGCGCCAGCTTGGCAAAGTGGCTCACCAAGCCCGGATTGCCGCCGTGACCGAAGACAGCGGTCGGGCCCTCCCGGGTAGCGTCGCGCCGGGCAAGCGCCGAATTGCGCATGGCATACGCGCTGCGCCCGTCGAGGGACACCGCCGGTGTGTCGAACGCGTGACTCCATGAGGTCAGCCGGCCGTCACAGTAGAGCACAGCGCGATCCTGACAGAGTGACAGCGCATCGAGCGTGCCCAGAGTGGCTTCGTCGCTGATGAACAGGTCGCCCCCTTGCAGGTGCCGGTCGAACAGGGGAACGAGTTCGTCACGAGTGACCGCATGTCGTTCGAATCGGACGCCCAGATCGGCGGCCTCGCGGCCCGCCTCCGCGTCGGGAGAGACGAGGGAGATCTGTCCCGGCTCGCACTCGATGTGTCTGAGGATCAGGCGCAGCAGTGGACCTGCCGTGGGTGACGATGCCGCCAGAACGATTCGACCGGCACAGGCCGCGAATTTCGGGGCCGGCGCCATGGGTCAGCTCCCAGTGTCGCGGGCGAGACGAATGCCTGTGAAGTGCCAGCGGGCGTTGGGTGAAAGATAGTTGCGGTAGCTCGCGCGAATGTGCGACTGCGGCGTTGCGCAGGAGCCTCCGCGCAGCACGAACTGGTTCACCATGAAGCGGCTGTTGTATTCACCCAGCGCGCCGGCGGTGGGCCGGTATCCGGGATACGGCTGGTGCGCGCTCGTGGTCCACTCCCACGCGTCGCCGAACAGCTGGGCGGCGCCCCAGTCGGCACGCAGTGCCATCAGTGGCGAGGGGTGCAGGCGACCCGACTCGGCGAAGTTTCCGCCCTGAGTCGCGTCGAGCGCCGCGACCTCCCACTCCGCCTCGGTGGGCAGGCGCACGCCGGCCCAGCGCGCATAGGCGTCCGCCTCGTACCAGCTCACGTGGCACACCGGTTCATCGGGCTCGACTTCCCGCATGCCGGACAACGTGAACTGAATCATCTTGCGGCCCTGACGCTCCCAGTAGAGGGGCATCGACCACCCCAGGCGTTTGACGTGCGTCCAGCCGTCGGCCATCCACAACTCGGGGCGCAGGTAGCCACCGTCGTCCATGAAATCCTGGAACTCGCCACTGGTCACCAGGCGCGATGCGATCTCGAAGCCGTTGAGGAATTGCCGGTGCCTGGGCCGTTCGTTGTCGAAGCAGAAACCGTCACCTGGATATCCGATCTCGCGCACGCCCTCCGCGCAGGGAAACCATACGAGCGGCTTCAACGCTGTCGCGGCCTGAAGCGGCAGGGGCCGGAATGCTGGCCGCATCGGGTTGGACCAGAACAGATGCTTGAGATCGGCAACCATCTGTTCCTGATGCTGCTGCTCGTGCTGCAGCGCGAGTTCCAGCGCATCCCTTGCCCCGTCCGGCAACGGCCAGCGCGCGGTCAGGAATTCGGCGAGCGCTTCGTTGACGTGTCCGCGATACGACAGCACGTCGTCCAGGGAAGGGCGCGAAAGCAGTCCCCGCGTTTCCTTGGGAAGCCGCGGACCGAGCGCTTCGAAATGCGAATTGAAGATGGCATCGTAGCTCTCGTTCGCCGAGCGGTAACGCCGGGCGTGGGGAACCAGAACGAAGGTCTCGAGGAACCACGTGCAGTGGCCGAGGTGCCATTTGATCGGGCTCGCCTTGGGCATCGACTGCAACGCACAGTCTTCAGCACTGAGGCCGGCCACCAGAGCCTCGGTCGCCGACCGGATTCCCAGGATGCGGGAGAGAAGTGCGCGGGCCTTGGGATCGGGGGCGGTCACATTGGCGCCTGCAGGGCGTCCGATGCCGGGGGGGAGAACGCCTTCCAGAGGCCGGAGCTGTTCCTCGGCGCTCAGCGGAGCATTCATGTCGGACGATCGCAGGCGCGGAAGCGCATGTGCGGCCCAGTGCAGTGGTTGTCGCCGATCCTGAGTGTCCCCGAGGGGACCGGTCTCCGGACTGTTCTCGTTGTGCCGTCTCGAATCGACCGGTTTGCCGCGGTTACTTGCAGGACCCTCTATCCACCCAGCAAGCCCCCGGACGCGGCAACGGTTCGCGCTCGGTCAGACAGCGCAATGTTAGGTGCTGCGGCCTCCGCGCTCAACACCTGGAGCCATCTTTTTGCCGTTCGAAATGGGAATGTCATAAATCGGCCGGAAATCTGGGGTGGAAAAAACCGACGATCTGGCGATCCTTCCACATGCCGGCGTTGATCCGGGCTCAACTGCGCCCCGTCCTTCGTGCCAGCAGGGCGAGGGCGCCTCCCACGGGAACGGCGAGAAGCGCCAGGAGGCCTGCCGTGCTGTCCTCGAATCGCAACGCGTGCCACCCTGCGAAGGCAGCGATGCCGAAGAATGCCACTGCGCCGATGGTGAAGGCGGTCTGGCGCAGCGCCGTGCGAAATGCCCTGCGGCGGCGGGCCGCGCGTTCCGCCGCGTGAGGCGAGAAGTGCCGCTGAAACCAGCTGATCGCGATCAGGACGGCAGCGGTGAGGAGGAGGAGGCGCAGGATCATGATGTCGTCCACTCTTCCCAGGACACGTCGCGGCCGGGGAATGCGATGCGCCGGAAGGGCCACTCGGTCGAGATCCACCTTCTTACGGATCTATCGATGAGGCGGCCCAGCGGCGTGTTCGCAATGCTGTCCCTGACCCAGTAGAAGGCTTCCGCCTCGTGGCTCGCATGCCGGCTCGGAAAGAGATAGACGCATCCCAGTGCGCGCGACTCCCCGGCATCGACGATGGTGTAGGCAAATGTGGATCGCAGTTCGAACTCCTTCTGATGCCAGGCAATATCGATGAGGTCCTGCTCCAGTGAGAGATCTTCCCCGGGCCAGCCGGAACCGGGTCCGAACAAGCCCCGCAATGTGCGGCGGCTGCTCATCACCGCGTCGTAGTCCTTCACCACGTCGTGGATCGTCAGCGGTCGCACGACGAAGCCTTCTTCCCGAAACCCGGATGGAATATCCGTAGGTGAACGCAGCCACGGCTCTCTCATGGGCGGTTCCATGTGGCGTGATACCACTGCCGGGCCTGACGCTCGAGCAGGACCAGGTCTTCGGCGAGCATGAGTCGGTCGTCGATCAGGCGCCGGGCGGCGGCCAGGACCCTTGCCACGTACTCGTCATCGCCGGCATAGAGATCTTCGCGAGCGGGGCGCGGATCACCCCCTTCTCTGCCCGCCGCGCGGGATCCCGCCAACGGAATGGCCGAACCTAACAGATCGCAAAGATCGCCTTCGCCGAACTCGCGTCGCCGAATGTTCCAGCCTGAATAGGTTGCCAACGGCACTTCCACCAGAGGATGGCGAATGCCCGCGATGTCGTGACCCAGGGAGTCGACCTGGGGCACGAGAATCCGGTGCGGGTAGACGATGTCCGGATAGAGACGGCCGATCACCCCGGCGTTGCCGCGCACGCCCGGACCGAAATCCCGCTCCCCCGACCCGTTCACGATTCCCTCGTAGCGCGTGCCGGGGATGGCCGGCCAGGCCAGTTCCTCGGGAGGCACCAGCGTGCCGTCGGCGATTCGCGGCACTCGGGAAGGGGGCGGTGCCTCGCCGTTGCGGACCCATCGTTCCAGACTCGCCAGGAGAGCTCGCAGCATCGGCCCCGGATGAACCGGGTTGTGCAATTGTTCGCATTGCCTGCCGCCGATCCCGAACCCCGGCGGATCGCCAAGATGGCCGCCGTGCTGGAGACTGGACAGCAGGTAGCGCCTTACTCTGGGATGTTCCGTGAGGTCGATGCGGCCCCCTTCCGTCGTGCCCGCGAGCGACGCCCGGAACTGCCAGTATTCGTTGGACGTGTCGGTATGCACGATCTTCGGGTCGGACATGGGGCGTTTCAGGATGCCGTCCGGCACGCGATCCCGCGGATTGCCGCGGACGCCGTACTGCTGGGGAAAATTGGTGTCCGGCACGTAGCGTTCGCGATGCTGCTGGGAGAAGGGGTTGGGCTGGGCGAAACGGTAGTTCAGGAAAAGCTTGTGGACACCTGCGACATGGATGTGCATGCCGTCGCACACCCGCTTGCCATCCTCGTCTTCGTTGAACCCCTGGTAGAGGAAGTCGCGCAGGTACATTCCGCTCGAGGAGATGCCCAGGCAGAGTGTGGTGTCCAATCCGGGCACGGGATTCGCGCCGCCTGCCTCGTCGCTGCTGGCGCGCCGCAGGAAGGACACGAAGTCCCGCGTCGTGAGATAACCGAGCCCCATCACCGGGGAGCCGGTGGCCCGGTACATCAGGTGATAGTTGCGGTCGTTGCGAAATCCGGTGCGCAGGCAGATGTCGGTCGTGCTTGGCGTGCCCGGCCAGCCATCGGGGCACGAGGCGAACGCCCAGTCCTTGTCCGCCACGCGTTCGCCTCGCGGAATATCCGGTCCGGAAGGACGCGGCGAGTCGCTGTGCGTCACCCGCAATTCCGCCTCGGCGATCCTCTTGTTCGAGGATACGGCCGGAAAGCTGTGAAAGGCGCTTCCTCCGGACAACGGCAGTGTCGTCGGGTTCCGCCGTTGAAATTGCGGTCGCCGAATTCGGTGAGGATCAACTGGGTGACCGGTGCTCCGTCTTCTTCCGTCCTGGGGAAATCGACCGTGAGCCGGTTGTCGCCCGGCGCAATGTCCGCCCCCCAGCCTACCCATGCGATGACATGTCCCTGACGCATGAGGAATCCGTTGCCGAAATCTGCCGGACTCGAAGGATCGTTCATGTCGGCGGAGGAGGGCGTATCGTGAAACCGCATGAATGCGATCTTTCTGCCGCGGTTGTTCACTTCGAACAACAGGGTGCGGCTGGCCCGCGCCATGTCGACCGGTTTGAGAAGATAGAACTCTGCGGAGAATTGCACATGTCCGCGCCCGTCGACCGGCGCGTTCCCGATATCGAAGACGCGGGCGTTTCGGGTGTCCGCCGGATCGGCCTCGAAGTACGCGCGTCCTGCCAGCTTTTCGTACGGCCCGGTGTCTCCGAACGCCAGACCGCCGGCGACGACCTCCCGCTTGCCGATTTCGAGGCGGACGAGCCGGGCGTCGGACGGGGCCGCTGCAGGATCAGGAAGGTCAGGGCGGCGAGGACGGACAGGTGCTTCATGGCGGGCTCCGGGTCTTGCATCGGGTCAGTGTGCCCGCTGCGGTCTTCCGGGGCAACGGCGCGCCGGAACCGGTCGAGGCTGACGCCACTCTGTGGTGAAATACGTCTTTGCAGTCGGAGAGTGCATCATGGAAACCGCCGCCGGAGTCGCCAGACACCTCGAAACGAAAGTCGTCAAGGTGACGTGCCCTCACGATTGCCCGGATGCCTGCTCCATGCGGGTCACGGTCGACACGCGCAGCGAGCGCGCGATCAAGGTCGAGGGAGATCCGACGCATCCCGTCACCCGCGGCTATCTCTGCAACAAGGTCAACAACTACCTCGAACTCGTCTACAACGGCAACCGCGTGCTGTATCCCTGGAGGCGGGTGGGCCCGAAAGGCAAGGGGGCGCGGTTCGAACGCATCACCTGGGAAGAGGCGCTCGCCGAAACCGCGGCGCGTCTGAAGGATGTCGTCGCAGGCTACGGCCCGGAGGCGGTCCAGCCGTACTCGTATTCGGGCACGCTCGGATTCCTCGGCTTCCTCGGGATGGGCGAGCGTTTCTTCAACAAGATGGGCGCGGCCCGACTGGACAGAACCATCTGCACGGCGGCGGGACGGGCCGCCAGTCTCTTCACGACCGGTCAGGTGCACGAGGCGAACATCGAGGACATGCCCGGCATGGATCTCATCGTCCTGTGGGGAACCAACCTCGTGAGCACCGGCGTGCACGCGATGCCGTTCATCGTCGAGGCGAAGGAGCGGGGGCGAAGGTGGTGGCGGTCGATCCACGCGTGACCCGCACCACCGCGTTCGCCGACTGGCATCTCCAGCCGCGGCCCGGCACGGATGCCGCACTCGCGCTCGGGATGATGAAGATCATCGTGGAGCACGGGCTGCACGACGAGGACTTTCTGAAAACCCAGACAGTGGGTTGGGAGCAGTTGCTGGCGCGCCTTCCCGAGTATCCCGTGGAGCGTGTCGCGCAGATCACGGGTCTGGCCCCTGCCGACATCGAGCGATTCGCTCTGCTTTACGCGAGCACCCAGCGCTCGTTCATCCGCCTCAACTGGGGCATCCAGCGGCACGACAACGGGGGGGCCATGACCCGTGCCGTGAAATTGCTGCCCGCCGTGACCGGCGCGATGCGCACGCGCGGCGGCGTGTGCGTCGGAACCGGCACCGAGATACGCAACGTCGATCTGCGGAAGCTGCAACGCACCGACTTCCTGGGGGATCGCCAGCCCCGCACGATCAACATGATCCAGATCGGCAAGGCACTGGAGGACTCCACGCTGGATCCTCCCATCAAGGCGTTGTTCGTGTGGAATTCGGATCCGGCCAATTGCGTGCCCGACACGGTGAGCGCAAGGCGGGGAATGATGCGGGACGATCTTTTCGTGGTGGTGCATGACACGTTCTTCACCGACACGTGCGACTACGCCGACATCATCCTGCCCGCGGACACCGCCCTCGAGCGCACGGATCTCCTGTGCGCGTACTGGAAACTACTTCTATTCGCTGTCGCAGCAGGCCATTCCGAGAAGCTCGGCGAGAGCCTGGACAACAATGAACTGTTTCGCCGGCTCGCCCGGCACATGGGTTACGACGATCCGTGCTTCTCGGACACCGACGAAGCCATGATCCGCGACATCCTCGATCCGCAGTTCAATCCCCTGCTCGAAGGCATCACCTACGAACTGCTCGAAGAGCAGGGCTGGGCGAGGGCCGCGGTGGATTCCCCGCGCCGCCCCGGCATGAACAGCGGGCGCTGGTCCACGCCCTCCGGGAAGATAGAGATCTACAGCGAGAGCATGACGAAGCTCGGTCTCGATCCGCTCCCCGGGCACGTGCCCGAAAGGGAAGGCTGGTTCAGCGAGGAACGGCGCAAGCACTATCCGTTGCAGGTGCTCAGTCCGGCGACGCATTACTTCATCGGAGCGAGTTTTCAGCACGTTCCGAGGTTGCAGGAGATGATGTCGCGGCAGACGTTCGAAGTGAGCGCGGAAGATGCAGCCGAACGCGGCATCGCCGATGGCGACCTGTGCCGGCTCTTCAACGATCGGGGCGAGGTCTACGGCCATGCGCTCATCGTGCCGGGCACCCTGCCGGGCGTTCTCAGTGCGCCCAAGCAGCTTCAGGGTTCCAAGCAGCGCAATGGGGTGAACATCAATGCGCTCGTGAGCCAGGAAGAGGCGGACATGGGGCGGGGACCGGTCTTCTATTCCACGCTTGCCCAGTTGGAAAAGGTGATCGATCCGTCGTCGATCCGGCTGCCGGACGGCATCGAATCGGCCGCCGCGTCGAGCGCCCGGAGCGGCGCCGGAACAAGTTGAACTCTGACGCAGATACCACCAGGAGAGAAATGACTGCCACCCTCATGGACGGCCTGGCCGTCGCCAAGGCCACCCGCGCACGCTGGAAGGAGCGCGCCGACGCTCTCAAGGCAAAGGGCGTGACCCCGGGACTCGCCGTGATCATCGTCGGCGACAATCCGGCATCCAAGGTCTACGTGCGCAACAAGGCCAAGGCCTGCACGGAAATCGGACTGCATTCCGAGATCCACGAGTACCCGGGTGATGCGACGCCGGAGGAAGTCATCGCGCGCATCGTGGCGCTCAATGCGGATCCCCGGATTCACGGCATCCTCGTCCAGCTGCCGCTGCCACCACAGTTCGACGTTGCGGACGTCCTCGAAACCATTTCGGTGGACAAGGATGCCGATGGCTTTCATCTTTACAACCTGGGCGGTCTCATTGCCGGAGAGTCCGTGTTTCCGCCCTGCACGCCCTATGGCGTGATGGCCTTGCTGGATCACTATGGCATTCCGCTGCGCGGCGCCGACGCCGTGGTGGTGGGACGGAGCAACATCGTGGGCAAGCCGCAGGCGCTGATGCTGCTCGCGCGCGATGCAACTGTGACTATCTGCACGTCCAAGACGCGGGATCTCGCCCGCTACACGCGCATGGCCGATGTCCTGGTCGTTGCCGTGGGCCGGGCGAAGATGATCACCGGTGACATGGTCAAGCCAGGGGCCGCGGTGATCGACGTGGGCATCAATCGGCTCCCCGATGGAAAACTCGCAGGCGACGTCGATTTCGACAGCGTCAAGGAAGTCGCGGGCCACCTCACCCCAGTACCCGGGGGGGTCGGACCCATGACCATCACCATGCTTCTCGCCAACACGATCCAGGCCGCGGAGCGGTTCGCCGCAGGGGTTTCGCACGCGCGCCAGACCGCATAGGAAACGGCCTCAACGGAGTTCCATCGGAGGAACACGGCTCGCCGCCACCGCGCCCAGGAGGGCGATGACGGCGATCACCAGGAACGCCGTGTGAAAGGCAGGCAGCAGTGCCTCGGCAGGAAGAAGGGTCGCGTCCTGCGAAAGCCGCGCCGTGTCGGTTTGCGGCATCAGCGTGAACACGAGAGCGCCAAAGAGGGCTGTTCCCGAGGCGGCGCCGAGCGAACGCGACAGCGAGACGATGGACGTGGCGGCACCGAGACGGTCGCGTCCTGCGGCCGTCTGCACCGTCACCTGCATGGTGGGCATCACGGTACCGAACCCGATGCCCACCATCGCCCCGAGCGCGGTGGTACCGTGGGGGCCGGCCTGCAGCAGGCCCAGCATGGCAAGACCTGATGCGGCGATCGTCATTCCGCAGACGGGAATCCAGTGCGGCTTTCCCGTTCGCGCCAGAATCCGGCCGCTGCCCATGGAGCCGGCCGCCATGCCGATCGTCAGCGGGAGAAGCATCGCGCCGGACGCGGCCGCTCCCGTCCGGTGACCCAGCTGCAGATAGATCGGCAGGAAGAAGATCATCGCGAACATGCTCGCGGCGAACAGCGCGGTGGTGAGCGCGCAGAAGCCGATGGCCGGCCGTCGCAGCAGTTCGAGCGGCAGGAACGGATCCGGAAGACGCCGTTCGTGGTACAGCAGCACCATCGCCAGAGTCAGCGAACCGGCGATCCAGGCCATGCTCTCGGCAGACGCCCATGCGAACCGATGACCCGCCGACGTGAGCCAGTACAGCGTGCTCACGATCGCTCCGGAGAAGAGCACGATGCCGGTCAGGTCCTGATCGCGCCGTTCGATCTTTCCGCGAGCTGACGGAAGCGCGTACAACCGCCAGGCGGCCACGGCGCCCAGGGGCAAGTTGGCGAGGAACAGCCATCGCCAGCTCGCGTGGCTCACCACGAAACCGCCGATCACGGGGCCGCCGATGCTCGCGAGACTGAACATCGCGGCGAAGTATCCCTGGAATCTCGCGCGTTCCCTGGGTGTGACCAGTTCCCCGATCAACGCCTGGGAGAGCGTCATCAGGCCCCCCGCTCCCAGGCCTTGCACGACGCGCGCGGCGACGAGCATGGTCAGCGTCTGTGCCGCTGCGCATGCGACAGAGCCCACCGTGAAGACGCTCAAGGCGACGAGCAGCATCTCCCGCCGGCCGAAGCGATCGCCGAGCCGGCCGTAAAGAGGGGTCGTGGCAGCTGCGGCAAGAAGGTATGCCACGGCGATCCACGACGTGTCGCGAAGCCCGCCGAGTTCCTGTGCAATGCGCGGTGTGGCCGTGGCGAGAAGCGTCTGATCCACCGCCGCGAGGAACATGGGCAGCATCACCGAGGTGAAAAGACGCAGGAACTGACGGGTACCCGCGGGTCCCGCGGAAAGCTGCGGAGGATTCATCGTCGTTTCGGGATATTTGTTGTCAGGGCAGCGGAGCCGCGATGGGCGGTTCCCGACCTGCGGACGTCATTGTGGTCCACCCGCCGACGCCGTGGAATCGGTCGCCGCTGCGGCAGCCATCCTTCCCTCTCCGCGGCGATGACTCAGGCGGGCCTGCGCAGGGCCAGCATCGTGATGTCATCCGATTGATTCGTGCCCTGGCTGAACGCACGCACGTCCTCGCTTACAGCCCGGACAACGCTCTCGGCGCAGGTTCCCGCAAGGCGTTCGAGCACGCCGGTGAGGCGTTCGTCCCCATAGCAGGACAACACGGTGTCCAGCGCCTCCGTGACTCCGTCCGTATACAGGAGCAGACCTTCCCCGGGCGCCAGTCGCCCCTGCAATTCCCTGTAGGGCGCGCCAGCCACCAGTCACGCCACCAGGCCCTTTGGCATGGGGAGAAACCCGGTCTCGTGTTGCCGCATGACGACCGGCGGATTGTGGCCCGCGTTGGAGTAGACGAACGTGCCGTCCCTCACGTCCAGAACGAGGACCAGCAACGTCACGAACATGCCGGCATCGTTGTGTTCGCAAAGGAGGCCGTTCAACCGGGACAGGACGGCGGCAGGAGAGGTCTCGGAAATCGCCACCAGACGCAGTTGGGCAATCACTCTCGCCATGAACAGCGCAGCCGGAATTCCCTTGCCGGACACATCGCCGATGACCGCGACCAGACGATCGGGGCCCACGAAGAACGAGTCGTACAGGTCTCCGCCGATGTCGTGGGCAGGATCCATCAAGCCATAGACGTCCACGTCTTCGCGGCTGCCGAACAGGCGGCCCCGTCCGGGCAGCATTCCGGCCTGATGCTGCGCGCGATGTGCAGTTCCTTGTGCAGGTGCTCCAATGCGAAGTGATCCCGGATCCGCGCGATGATGCGTTCGTTGTTGGCGCGCATCCGGGCCGACAGCACCCCGGCAAGGTTGCGTGCGAAGCGTGGACTGCCGGACAACGTATTCCAGAAGACGTCGGCGGGAATCGCCAGCACGCGAGAGGCCTCGCTGGCGGACACGAAGGCAGATACGGGCTTCCCATCGATGATGGATAGTTCACCCAGCGTTCCGCCCGGCCCGATGGGAATGGAGTCGGGCGAACCTTCCTCACCCAGGCGGACGAGGAGGCGGCCCGCCAGGACGAGGAACATCCGGTCGTTCAAGAGGCCTGGCTCGAGCAGCGTTTCGCCGGCATCCAGTTCCCTCGCCGGACACCGTTCGATGAGGTCCTCGAGGAAATGGAAGGGAAGGCCCGAGAAGAGCGGTGACCGGGCGAGATGGCCAAGACTCCTGCGATCCGGAGTGCGCCGGCGCTCTTCTTCGGCGGGCAATGCCGACGCGCGCTCGCGGCGGTCCGGTCCTCTGGCCGTCGGCTCCGCAGCCGGATCGGAGTGCACGCGAGCGGAAAAATCAGTGTCAGCACGTTGCGATTTCCCCGGCGTTCGTAATGCGAGTTCGGCACCAGGCGCCGGATCAGCTTGATTCCCAGCCCCCCCACGCAAGCATCGTCGAGCGAGGCGGGCGGCGCGTGTTCGGGATGGGCGAGGGGATTGAAGGGGCTTCCCTCATCCTCGATGGCCAACTGCAACTCATTGGGCGCGCGGGCGATGCTCAGGAGAATCTCGTGGGGGCCGTCGCCGTCGAATGCGTGGCTGATCACGTTCATCACCGCTTCGTTCGCGCAGACGTCGAGATCCTGCCGGACGGTCTCGGGGAGCCCCAGCGTGGACGTTTCCCGAGCGAGCCACCTGCTCATGCGCCGGAGTTCCGAAATCTCGCTCGCAATCGACAATTCGGACACGTCGTGTCAGCTTCCCAGGGCGGCCTTGGCTTCCGAAAGCGAGTCCCCCAAGGGGATCAACTGGTCCACGCCAGAGGTTTCGAGAACCTTGCGTACGGCATCCTGCGGACACATGAGCGCCATGGCGCCACCCCGCTGGCGCAGCGCCTTGGCAACCAGCATGAGCGCGCGTATTCCATAGGAAGAGAGGAAATCCACGCCTGCCATGTCCAGTACGACCGCTGCTCCGTCGGAGACGGCGTGCGCCGTGAACCGGGTTTCGATGGCCGAGGTGCCTTCCACGTCCATCCGTCCGGCCAGCCGGATCAGGGTGATGCCGCCTTGGATCTTTGTTGCGTCGATGTTCATGAAAGCCTCCGGAAACGCTGCAAAGGTATTGCTGCCTCATTGCCGTGGCATGACAGACAGGGACCGCCGCAGAAGATCCTGCAAACCGGCGCACACGGGCGTTCCTGGAAGTTAACGATGTGATAGATTCGTCATGCGCACTTTCTCGCGAGAAGAGAGGCGGCAGCGTGGTTCCGGATGTCCGGACAAACTTCAGAAGGAGACCAAGAAGATGCCAGGTTTTCGCAGGACTTCGCTCGTCACTGCCCTTGCCGCTGTACTTTGCATCACCGCTTCCACCGCGGAGGCCATCAAGTTCGAGATGCTCGACGCTGACGGCGGAGTCGTAGGCGAGTACGCTCCCCTCGCGACGGACTGGGTGACGGCCCCGGGAAGCGCAAGCGGCGACGTCTCGGCGTTGAACGGCGGGGGTTACAGGATCGACCTCGACCCCGGCAGCTTCGGCCTGTCGGAGAACGGAACCCAGGGGTCGGCCATCTATGGTGCGGGCCTCGTGCTGCCTGCTGCCGAATACGGTTACCGGGTGAGCTTCTCGGCGAACCTCCGATCGTGGGACTCCTACAACGATGGCACAGCCGTGGCCGCCTTCCCGAACGGCTCGCTGGGGTTCTGGGATCTCTTCTCCGTGAATGCCAATTCTTCGGGCTTCTACTGGAATCTCGTGGACACGACGGGCAGCGGAGGCGATGGGGAAACCGAGGCCGCCGCTGTCTCTGCTGCCGGGTTGCTGACGGACTCGCTCGTCCCGAACCAGCCGGCCGGCTCTGTCGTCAAGTACGTCAACTCCGGGTCCGACACGGCGGCACTGCCGGGGACGACTTGGGCCTGGGGAGGCCGGGACTACGCGGCGGGGTACTTCGAATCGGCCTCGACGACGGATTCGATCGAGTTCCGGAACAACGGCAATGTGTATGTGAGTTTCGTGCTCGACACGGCGACCGTGCGCGACGCCGACACGGACTACCCCTCCTGGGGGGCGTTCGGCAGTCCGGGACAACTCGTGGACGTTCCGGACGGAGAGGCGGGCCTGCCGCCCGGATACGTCCCGGGCAATCCTCTGCTGCCGGTGGACGGGGAAGTGTCGGATGGAGAATTCGCGTTCGCTCCCTTCGAAATCGCCGAGGGAGGTCCCGGCATGGAGTCGTTCCTCTACATCGATCCCGTGATCGCCGTCGGCTACCAGTACACCGTGACCGGCGGTCCCAGTTTCATCGAGGTTCTTCTGCCGGCGCTGGGGGATGCCGACGGGTATCTGATCCAACTGGAAGAAGATGGCGATTGGGTGACCGTCGGGCACGTGAATGACGGCGGCACCTTCGGCTTTTCCACGGGCGTGCACCGCTTCCGCGTGATGGGTATCGACGCTTCGCTAAACCTGGATCCGGGCAATCCGATCGCCTTCGTGACCGGACTCAAGTTCGACGGTACGGGAACGGTGCAGTTGGAGATGGAGGCGGTGACGGTGGCGGTACCCGAACCCGGTACGTGGGCGCTTGTGCTGGCCGGCATCGGCGGTATCGCGGCGGTGCAGTGCGCCCGACGTCGTCGAACGGCCTGGATCCCTTGAGCGAGTGAACCGGTCCGTTCCCGGTTTCCGGATGCTCAGTGGCGTTCCAGGCTGTCCAGGGTGGGAGTCTGCGGAACCCGGGGCCTGCTGACAGGCCGGGGTCGGACAAGGGGGTTGTAGCCCGACCCATCCGGATCGACAGACGGCGGGCTGCGGCCGGTCAGGGGTATGGGGAAGTCTCGATGCGGCTGTTTCAACGCGCCTAACGCGCCGTCCCCGACAGCCCCTGGGAACAGACGTCCCGCCCGTCCGCGGGAATCTCCTTGGCGACCAGCTTCTGGATGGGCGCCCAGAAAATCGAGGAGGCGAACCGGCCGATCGTGCCCAGAACGTCGCCGGCCGATACGCCGATACTGAAATCGCCGAAGGTGCCTTTGACTTCGATCGGCGTGGCGAGGCTCAGGAACTGCGGAACCTTGGCCACGGGCTTGAGGCGCAGGTTCATCTTCTCGTCGTGAAAGTCGGCGCTGCCCTTGCCCGTGACGCGCATGCGGGTGGTGTCCAGCACGATCGTGCGGTCGCGCAGCCGGCCGTCACGCAGTTCGAACCGGCCCACAGCGCAGTTGATCTTCGATGCTGTCGACGGATCCACCGCCGGCACCAGCGCCACCAGCACGTTGACGGCCCACAGATCGAAGATTCCCGAGCGCATGTTCCGCGGCCACACGGCGAAGTCGATGTGCCCGTTGCCGGACTCGAGGATGTCGGATAGATAGCGCGTGCGTGAATTCACGTCCACGTCGAGACTGAAGGTGCCTTCCAGGTCGGTTCCCGGTTTGAGGCGACGCGCCAGCACCCCGTAATCGAAACGGTCGACCTTCATCCGCGTCTCCACCTTCACGTCCCGGTCGGTGGGTTCGTACCCGAGCCAGAGCCGTGCCGAGCCGCCGGGCACGTTCACTTCCACCGGACCGACGTCCGCGCGGCCGTTTTCGAGTCTTGCTTCCAGCCGGCCGCTGCCAAGCCTGTCAGACCCCGAAAGCACTTCGTCCACCTGCACGCCGATGAAGACATCCTGGCGTCCGAGGACGGCCGGACTCAGCAGTTTCTGCGCCTCGTCGCTCGCCGTGGCCGCCTTTGCCTTCAGCTCTTCGGCGGTCATCGGCGTGGACGACTCGGGCTTCTTTTCGACGGGAGTCCAGTCGCCGAAACGGAAGTCGTCGAGTTGCACCGAAGGCGCCTTGAGTGCGACGTCGAGGCGCGGTCTGGCTCCAGTCGTGTCGAGCGATCCCCGTCCTTGCAGCGAACTGCTTCCGACGCGCACCGTGAGATCGTCTACCTCGTATCCGCGTGCGGACATGCGGAACAGTCCCGACAGCGCGTAGGGACCCCACGGGGGTAGGGACGCCCGCGCCAGCCCGTTCAACCGGTCGAACCGGCTTCCGCGCACCTCCAGGCCCAGTACGATGTCGCGCGTGCCGACAGGCTTGGCGACGGTACCGTGCAGCCGCACGTCGAGATCCGGCACGCGGGCGGTGAGATCGAAGGGGATACGACCTTCCGGGCGGATCAGGTCGACGGCCTTCGCGGTCTTCAGCCCCAGGCGGATGGGCGTCGCATCGATGCGGCCTTCAAGATCGAGCCGCAACGGCTGCCCGGGCCTGGCGCTCAGTTCTCCCGATTCAAGCTCGATGGTCGCCTGAGCCCTGGTATTGCGGTCGCGCAGCGTGACCGACGCGTCGTCGATGTTGCCGATCAGTTCGGACTTGGCGAGCAGATCCCCCAGCAGACTCGAGCGTGCCGTCAGTGCGAGGCGCACTGCACCCACGCGGGCATCGAGATCAGAGGCAAGACCGAGGCGCTTCAGCAGCTTCCCGACGTCGATGTCGCCCGCGCTCAACCAGAGGCTGCTTTGCGGTTCCGCACCGCGCATGTCCAGGGACACGGCGCCGCGGAACGGAATCCCGGCAATGACGGCGCCGAAGGACGAGGGTTGCATCGCGCCATCGCGTATGCGGCCATCGAAGGCAATGTCGCGCGGGTCCAGCGCCGTTCCGCCGATCCTGGCCACGCGAATCTGCACGTCGGCATCACCCAGGTCGATCCCCTTGGGGAGGATGGGGATCTCCAGCACCGGCCGACCGTGGCCGGCAGCGGCTGCGGGCTTGCCAGGCTTCTGGGGGACGAGCGACTGCAGCTCGCCCGCATCGATGTGCTCCGCGTCCACGCGAAGCCGGAGGGGGGGCGTCTGCGCCGCGATGGACGATGCATCGACACGCACGGTCGACTTCCCGACACGAAGCAGCAGACCCTGCAGTGCCCAGTCGTTCGCCGTCATCGAGGCCTTGCCACGCAGCGCCACGCGGGCCGAGGCACCGGCGGGAATTCCGAGCCAGCGCGCGACATCGTCGGTGCGATCGGCCGAGATGTCGAACGAGACTTCCGGTCCGGAAGTGTCAGTGGGCGCGGCGGCGATGCCCGACAATGCGGCCCGCACCGAGCCGGAACGGATGCGAAGGTCCACGGGCGAGCGCTCGTCCTGCATCACGTGTTCCAGGGTTCCGCCCGACAGCGACATGACGAAAGGCTGACGCAGCAGCGTCCCCCGCGCCGAACCCCGCAGAGGTTTGTGGGCAGGCAGAGCCACTTCGAACTGGTCGAGACCGAATTCCACCGGACGTCCGCCATCGACATTGCCGTAGGTGAGGCGGCCGCCGGCGAGCGCCAGACGCACGTCGAGGCTCGTCATCAGTTCGCTGCCCTGATCGCCTTCCGCCGAAAGCTCCAGCGAGAATCTGCCCAGATGGCCCTGCATGCCGCGTGCGCCCGCCAGCAGTTCGCCAGAGGGGAATCGCGTGTCCCAAGCGCAACACGAAAGCGCGGCGTCTCCAGCGATCCATCCACGAGCAGGTTTCCCGACATCGCCACGCCTGCCATGTTCGCTTCGATGGGCACTTCCAGCCTGCCGTCGGTCAGCCGCAGGTGCAGTTTCACGTCGTGAACGTCACCCGGCAGGCTCAGCCAGCGGTCCACCGCCAACCGGAGGTCGACGTCCGCCGCGCGCAGCGACCGCAGCGAGAAAGTCGCCTTCGAAAGTTCGCGGTAGGTGTCTCTCAGGCTGCGAGGCGGCTCCTCGTCCTCGTCCGGCGCATCCGTGAGAAACGGCCGCAGATCCAGTGTCGGCAGAGAAAGCGATCCGCTGATCCGCGGGCGCTTGCCCGAACGGTCGGCGGTGACCGAGCCGGTCAGCGACGTCCTGCCCATCACGCCGGTGATCCCCGTCACGTCCACGCGTTGCGGTGTGAACGCAACATGCCCCGCCAAGGCGGTGGCGCCCACCTTCGGAAAGGTCGTCTGCAGCAGGCGCTCCAGCTCGCCGAGATTCTCCGTCCCGACTGCGAACTGCACGTCGCCCGAGGTGCCCTGCACACGCCCCTCCAGATTGAGAGCAGTGCTGAGGAACTCCACTCGAAGGTTGAAGGGCCAGGGCTTCTCCGATCCCACGAGGTCGGAAAGAGGGCCGCCTGCAAGGCGGACCTCGTAGGGAAAGGACTTCTCCACGTTGCCCTGCATCGCCAGCGTCAGCGGCTTGCCGAAGGGCGAGCTTCCCTCTAGCCGGGCAAGATCGAAGAAGTGGCTCCTCCGGTCCTGGCCGGCGTACTCGACGCGGATGCGCTGGAGCGAGATGCTCCCGATGTCCAGCATGAGCGCCACGTCCTTGCCGCCGCCACGGCTCTCCGGCGGCGGGTTTGCCGGAGAGGCTGCGGCAGGAAACTGGAATGTCCAGTTGTTCGAGCCATCCGCACGCGCTGAAAGCCGGATCGCTGCGTCCTGCCCCGAAAGTTCCCGGATGTGCAGCTGGTGGTTGAGCAGGGGCCAGAGATCCATGGCGAGCCGCACTTCGCCCAGGGTCGCGAGCGTGCCCTCGCCGAATCCGCCGGGATCGCTCACGTGCAGGCCACCCACTCGAAGCCATGGCCTCGCCGAGATCTCCAGCATCGCCGGTCCGTCGAACCGGACCTCCCGATGCAGCGATTCGGAAAACGCCCGCGCAAGACGCTCCCGCACCGGCGAGGCGTCGATCGTCACGCCGACGAAGACGATGTAAGCAGCGGCTGCAACCAGCAGCGCGATCAGGCCCGCGGCGCCGAGCGCGAGACGGCGCAGCACGCGGCCCGTTCGCCGCTTCCAGGTGCGGCGCTGGGGCGAAAGATCAGGGTTCTCGGATGCCGATGGGGTGTCGGGCATGGTGGTCGTTGCTTGGCAGTTGCTCCCGGCACGCCCATCGTGTCACAGTGAACGAGCCGCACGCAACGATGGCGCGGGACCCGGGTCCGGTGCGTTCGGACCTCTCGGGCGCGTGTGCATCGCGTGGCCCGGCCGTGGCACGGACCGACTGCCGGTCGACCAGGCGTGGTCTGCCCGCGGCGCGGCAGAATCCACTGAAGGAGACACCATGAGAACGATCCTGGGGAGCGTCGCGGCCTCCTGCATCTTCCTGCTGTCCGGCCCGCACGCACGTGCGGCCGAATGGGTGCCTGTCGGAAGCGACGGCGACGTCGTTCATTACGTGGATGCGCAGTCGATCGAGCGCACCGGCGAAGTCGTGCGGGTCACCAAGCGGGCGGTGTATCGCGAACCTCATCCGATTGGCGACGTACCCGGCATGCCTCTCATGAAGGAAACCTCGGGCGTGGTGGAGTGCGATTGCAGGCGGATGCAGCATCGGGCGATGTCGGTGTCGATCGTCGGAGCGGATGGCCAGGTTCTCTACACGTCCGGCGAAATGAAGCGGGTGTGGGAATCCATCGACGAGAATTCTCCGGGGCGCGCCACGCTCGACTATGCGTGCGCGCACGAGCGGCAGTGATCGAACGGGGTGGGAACTCCATCGGGGGAAATGGCTCCCGGAAGCGTGCACGCCCCGGGAGGGCGCTGGCCCCGCCAAGTTCGATCCGCCCTTGCCGGGGATCAGGTCCGACGGTTCATCCTGACCGGAACACGTCTTGGACCGAAAGCGCCGCGGAACCGTTCGAACCTTCCGGCCACTTCCGTGGCGCAGTGAGGGCAGTGGCCTCCCGGGGTGAGGTGATATTCCCGGATGTCGTGCCAGTCCCGCACGATCAGCGACTCGCGGCAATGCGGGCAGTGCGTGGCACCGCCGGCCGGATCGTGGACATTGCCCGTGTAGACGTAGCGCAGACCTTCGGCCAAGGCGATCGCTCGTGCGCGCCTGACGGTCTCGAGCGGCGTTCGCGGTAGATCGGTCATCTTGTAGTCCGGGTGGAAGGCCGTGAAATGCAGCGGCACGTGCGTGCCCAGCTCCCTGGCGATCCACGACGAAAGCGCGGCGAGTTCCGTGTCGGCGTCGTTCCTGCCGGGGATGAGCAGCGTGGTGATCTCCACCCAGACGTCGGTCTCGTGGACGAGGTATCGCAGCGTGTCCAGCACCGGCGCGAGACGCGAGCCGGTGAGCCGGACGTAGAAGTCCTCCGTGAACGCCTTCAGGTCCACGTTGGCCGCATCCATTCTCGAATAGAACTCGCGCCTGGGCTGGGCGTGCATGTAACCGGCGGTGACCGCAACCGTCTTCACGCCGCGGTCACGGCAGGCGTCGGCCACGTCCATGGCGTATTCGGCGAAGATGACGGGGTCGTTGTACGTGAACGCGACGCTCTTGCAGCCCGAGCGCGCGGCGGCGTCGGCGATCGCCTCGGGGCCGGCCTGGTCCATCAGCCGGTCCATGTCCTTCGATTTTGATATATCCCAGTTCTGGCAGAACTTGCAGGCGAGGTTACAGCCAGCGGTGCCGAAGGAGAGCACCGATGAACCAGGATAGAAGTGGTTGAGCGGCTTCTTCTCGATGGGGTCGATGCAGAAGCCGGAGCTGCGGCCATAGGTGGTGAGCACCATGCCGTCGCCTTCCCGCATGCGCACGAAGCAGGCGCCGCGTTGCCCATCCTTCAGCTTGCAGTCGCGCGGGCACAGATCGCATTGCAGACGCCCGTCGGGCAGCGCGTGCCACCAACGCGCGGGGTAGGCGGTCTCGTGCGCCTCGCGCCCGAGTGCCGGAGAGTCGCAGGTATCGGTATCGGTCGTGCTCATGGGCGGCCTTTGCGGCTGGAAATCGATGCGTTCAGCCTTCTGGAAATGGGGGCTTCCGGACGCCTGCTCAATCGCTCTCCGACCATTTCTGCACGCCGTAGCGCGATACGGTGATGTCCGCGGCCCAGAAGTCCGCCGGAAGGCCGGCCTTCTGCTTGAGATGCCTCAGGAAGCTGGCCGGTTCCGGCAGGCTCTCCCACACCTGGGGAAGGAACGTCGCGCGATGACTGCCATGGCGCAGGATCACGCCGTCCTCGCGAGGATTCAGCTGGGAAAGCAGATCGTCCTCGCTGCCGAAGCGCATCGGCACGGGTGGAGTGAGCAGGCTCACCTCCACCTTCACCTGATGCAGTTCCCGCAGGGACAGCGGGCTGAAGCGTGGATCCAGGAACGCGGCCGAACGCGCGTTCTTCTTCACGTCTTCCAGCAGACTGCGATGCGCTTCCAGCGAGCCGATGCAGCCGCGCAGTTCCCCGTTCTTCGTGAGGGTCACGAACGTCGCGCCGTGCTCCTGCAGAAATCCGGCATCCTCGGAAGCCGGAACGGCAACCCCCAGTTGACGCGAGATCGCGGCGCGAGCGAGGCGCAGCAGGACCGCTCCCCGCTCGCCCGCATCGGGGGTGGCCCCGCGAGGCTGTCCCTGGTGAAATGCGATCGATGCGTAACCGACCACGCGAGACTTGTCGCCCGCCGTGTCACCGGAGTTGCGCAGGTCCAGCAGCTTCGGCACGAGCCCCTTGCGCTGTGCCACGAGGAGCAGGCCGTTGACGGGCGTCGCACCGCACGCGTGCATGTGATCGATGTCCGTCCGGCAGGCTAGCATGCCGCGGACGGTCGACTGATCCTCTCGGCGCGCGGTCTCATAAGGCAGATAGTGAGACAGATCCGAACTCACCACGATGAGCGTCTCGTCGCCGCCCCAGAGTCTCTCGAGGACCTCGGCGACCTGCGACGCGGTGGCGTCACCCACCGCCAGGGGCAGGAGGTTGAACTGGTCCAGCACCTCCTGCAGAAAGGGAAGGTGCACCTCGAGCGAATGCTCCAGCGCGTGTGCCGCCGGGCTCACCACCACCTGGGGCAGCCCCCCGAGCGCCGCGACACCGGACGCGTCGATGGCAATGGTCCCCAGCGGCGTCGCGAACGCGTCGGCTCCCGGCAGCGCCAGTCCTTTGACAGCCACCCGATGCGTCGGGCCCAGAAGAACGACCTTGCGGATCCGTGACTTCAGCGGAGCCAGCCGTGCGTACGCCGATGCCGCGACCGGGCCGGAGTAGACATAGCCCGCATGGGGCACGATGAGCGCCTTGGGGGGAGGAAGCGCCCCGGCAGGCTCGGCTTCGTCGAGATAGTTCCGCACTGCCTGATGCAGCGACGCGGGATCGGCGGGATAGAAGGTCCCCGCCACGGCGGCGGGGCGGACAGTGCTTTGCATCGAAGCGACTCCTCGGGAACTGGTCCCCATATGCGGACGATACTCCCGAACCCCAAGCGCTCTTCCCGGTCCCGCCCATGGTTTCGCGGGGTCATTCAGTTCGGCCCGCCCAGTCCGTCACGCTGCCCGGACGGGGATGGCAATGCATGGCGAGACAGGCCGGACGTCCGAATCCGCCGGCGGCCGCTGCATGCGCACATTCCAGGCACAGGGACATACGGGCAAAGGCACGTGTTGCCCGGACAATTCGGGGCCCGGCCTCCGCCTCTGTCGCAACCGCCGATCGGACAGCTCCCCGGGGATTGACCGGCAAGGCGGGGGCACCGTACATTACTGACTGGTCAGTTACTTACTCCATTGTGTCTTCCACTCTCCACCCGGGCGGAAACGCGCTGGACGCGTCGCAAGGAAGCCCGACCGGCGGAGCTTCTGTCGGCGGCGCTCGACATCTTCGTGGAGAAGGGATATGCCGCGACGCGCCTGGACGACGTCGCCAAACGGGCCGGCGTCAGCAAGGGCACGCTGTACCTCTACTACGATTCCAAGGAGAGCCTCTTCAAGGCCGTCATCCGCGGCGGATTGATTCCGGCGATCCAGCGAGGGGAGAAGACGGTCGAGGAACACACCGGCCCCATGGCCGAGCTCATCGAGAAGATCGTCTTCGGGTGGTGGTCCGAGGTGGGTACTTCGCAGCTGGGCGGCATTCCCAAGCTGATGTTCGCCGAGGCCAAGAATTTCCCCGATCTGGCTCAGTTCTATTACACCGAAGTGATCAGTCGCGGATACGCGCTCGTGCAGGGTGTGCTGGAGACGGGCATCGTGCGGGGCGAATTCACTCCTGTGGATCCGGTGTACGGCACGCGGCTCATCCTCGCTCCCCTCGTCTTCCTGCTTCTGTGGCGTCACTCGTTCGGTGCTTGCGACCGCCAGCCGATCGAGCCCGAGAAATACCTGACCATCCACCTTTCCATGGTCCTCGACGGCATGAGAGCGCGCGCGGGCGTGCCGCAGCGGGCTTCACAACGGAGAATCGGCGTCGCGAACTGACTCTTGCGCCGGGGAGCGCGATCTCCGGAACGTACCGCGATCGGGCGCCGCCAGGGTTCGGGCGCCGGTGATCGCGTGCAAAGGCCGGACAGGCCGGACGAAACGGCCGTCACCCGTGGCAGGGCGGCGGCATGAACGATAGAAGAAATGGAGTGCGTCATGAGTACTCGCCCACGGGCAGGCCGCAATGCCTGCGCCGCAGTCGCATTGGTCCTGGCCGGCGGGATCGCCGGCTGCAAGGGGCCTGACAAGGTTCCCGAACCGCCCAGGGCGGTGAATGTGGTCCGAATCGAGCCCGGCAACGGCACGACCAGTGCCGCCTATACCGGTGATGTCCGGGCCCGCTTCGAGACGGCCGCGGCGTTCCGGATCGGCGGCAAGATGACCGAACGCCTGGTGGATGTGGGCGATGCCGTCAAGCGCGGCCAGGTGCTCGCCCGCCTGGATCCGGCGGATCAGCGTCTCGGCGTCGAAGCCGCGCAGCAGGGGCTGACGGCCGCGCGAGCGAATCATGTGCAGGCCAAGGCCGACTTCGCGCGGTTCACCGATCTGTTCCGCCAGGGTTTCATCAGCGCGGCCGAGTTCGACCGTCACAAGGCGGCGCTCGACGTCGCCTCGGCGCAGTTCGAGCAGGCGAAGGCGCAGGTCGAACTCAACCGCAACCAGGCCGACTACACGACACTGCGCGCGACCGAAGACAGCGTGGTGACGGCTCTGCTCGCGGAGGCGGGGCAGGTCGTGGACAAGGCCCAGCCCGTCTACCGGCTGGCGCGTCCCGGCCAGAAGGAAGTCGCCGTCAACATCCCCGAGAACCGCCTGAGCGAGTTTCGCAAGTCGCAACGGCTGCGGATAGGCCTGTGGGCGAATCCGTCGAAGCTCTACAACGGGAAACTGCGTGAACTCGCGCCCAACGCCGACGCGGTGACGCGCACCTACACGGCGAAGATCTCCATCGTCGACGCCGATGACGACGTGCAGCTGGGGATGACCGCCAACCTGTTCCTGGACGGCACCGCCGATGCGTCCGCCATCCACATTCCTTCGACCGCGCTGTTCCAGAAGGGCAACGACACGGCCGTGTGGGTCGTCGATGCGGCGACGTCCACGGTCAACCTGCGTCCGGTCAAGGTGGGCGCGTTCGCCGATGATCACGTGGTGGTGACCCAGGGCCTCAACCCCGGCGACACGATCGTCCGCGCCGGCGTGCAGAAGCTCTTCGCCAACGAGAAGATCCGCATCCTCGCCGCGCGGGCGCCATGATCCCCACCCGGCCCAATCTCTCGAAGTGGGCGCTCGAGCACCAGGTGCTCGTGCTCTATTTCATCGTGGCGCTGGCCGTGGCCGGTGCGTTGTCCTATCTCAAGCTGGGTCAGGCGGAAGATCCGGACTTCACCTTCAAGATCATGATCGTCCGCACCTTCTGGCCCGGCGCCACGGCACGCGAGGTGGAACAGGAGGTCACCGAGCGGATCGAGAAGAAGCTGCAGGAGACACCCTATCTCGACTACACCCGCAGCTTTTCCCGCCCTGGCGAATCGCTGATCTTCGTGTACCTCAAGGACGAGACTCCGCCGAAGGAGGTGCCCAACGCGTGGTACCAGGTACGCAAGAAGATCTTCGACATCCGACAGACCATGCCGGCCAGCGCGCGCGGGCCGTTCTTCAATGACGAGTTCGGCGACACTTTCGGCAACATCTACGCGTTCACCTCGGACGGCTATTCCTTCGCGGAGATGCGCGACCACGTGGAGGACGTCCGGCGCGACCTGCTGCAGGTGAAGGACGTCGGCAAGGTGGAGATGCTCGGCGAGCAGCAGGAGAAGATCTGGATCGAGATGTCGCACCGCAAGCTCGCGACGCTGGGCATCGATCCCATGACGATCTTCTCGGTGCTGAGATCGCAGAACGAGATGACGCCGGCGGGGAGCTTCGAGACCCGGGACGACCGCGTGTACGTGCGGGTGTCGGGCGATTTCAAGTCGGTGGAGAGCATCCGCGAGATCGGCATCCAGGCGAACGGACGCCTGTTCCGGCTGGGCGATATCGCGAAGGTCCGGCGCGGCTACGTGGACCCGCCGGAGATCGTGATGCACTACAACGGCAAGCCTGCGATGGGCCTCGCCGTCTCCATGCGCAAGGGCGGGGACATCATCGCGATGGGCAAGGCGCTGGACGAGACCATGGGACGCCTCAAGCGCGAGCTGCCGGTCGGCATCGAAGTGCATCAGGTGTCGGATCAGCCCACGGTCGTGTCGCGCTCCATCAACGAGTTCATGCAGACTCTGGGCGAGGCGATCGTGATCGTGCTGGCCGTGAGCTTTCTTTCGCTGGGCTGGCGCACCGGCATCGTGGTGGCGCTGTCCATTCCGCTGGTGCTGGCCGTGACGTTCCTGTGCATGCGCGTGGCCGGCATCGATCTGCAGCGGATCTCGCTCGGCGCGCTGATCATCGCGCTGGGTCTGCTCGTGGACGATGCCATCATCGCGGTGGAGATGATGGCCATCAAGATGGAGCAGGGATGGGACCGGCTTCGGGCAGGCGCCTATGCGTATACGTCGACGGCGCCGTCCATGCTCACGGGCACCCTGATCACGGCGGCCGGATTTCTCCCGGTGGGCCTCGCGAAATCCGATGCCGGCGAGTACACGTTCTCCATCTTCGCGGTCGTGTGCATCGCGCTGGTGGTGTCGTGGGTGGTGGCGGTGCTGTTCATTCCGTACATGGGTTATCACCTGTTGCCGGACTACGCCAAGACCGGGCACGCCCCGGGCCTGGGCAAGCGGATCGCGAGCCGCCTGTTCCGGCGCGCCGGGTCCGCACCCTCGGCCTCGGCGGATCACGACCCGGACGTCTATCAGCGTCCGTTCTACCGGGGCTTCCGCCGGCTGGTGACGTGGTGCGTGACCTATCGCAAGACCGTGATGGCCCTCACCGGGCTCGCGTTCGTTCTGGCCGTGGCGGGGTTCGGTCTTGTCCAGCAGCAGTTCTTCCCATCCGCCAACCGTCCCGAACTGATCGTCGACATCTGGCTGCCGGAAGGGGCGTCGGTCTCGGCGACGGCGGCGGAGGCAAAGCGTCTGGAAGCGGTTCTGGCGCGCGACGGGGATGTGGAGAAATACGTCACCTACATCGGCGCAGGCAGTCCGCGGTTCTATCTCCCGCTCGATCAGCAGCTCGCCAGTTCCAACATCGCCGAGTTCGTCATCACGGCGCGGGACGCCCACGTGCGCGACGCCTTGCAGGCGAGGCTCGTGACCCTGCTCGAGAACGAGTACACGGGTGTGCGCTTCCGCGTCATGCCGTTGCAGAACGGACCGCCCGTGGCCTATCCCGTGGCCTTCCGGGTGATGGGCACGGACTTCGCGGAACTGCGGCGCATCGCTCAGGAAGTGGCAACCGTGATCCGCGGCAACGTCCACATGCGGGGCGTGCACCTGGACTGGAACCAGAAGGTGAAGACGGTCAAGCTGGAGATCGACCAGAACAAGGCGTCTCATCGGCGTGAGCACGCAGGATCTGTCCAGTGTCCTGCACTCGGTGCTGTCCGGCTTCTACATCACGGATTTCCGCGAGCGCGACAAGCTGATCGAGGTACTGGCGCGCGCGGAGGAGAACGAACGCAAGAGCCTGGATTCCATCGGCGACATCAACGTCCCGACGCAGAGCAACCGCTGGATTCCGCTGTCGCAGATCGCGAAGGTTCACTACGAACTGGAAGAAGGCGTGATCTGGCGGCGCCAGCGCCTGCCCACCATCACGGTGCAGGGCGACGTCGCCGGATCGATTCAGGCGGCCGAGGTCTCCGAGAAGATCAATCCTCAACTCGATGCGATCCGCGCGAAGCTGCCTCCGGGCTACCGGATCGAGATGGGCGGCATCATCGAGGAGAGTGCCAACGGGCAGGCGTCGGTGAACGCGGTGCTTCCGCTCATGCTGCTGGTGGTCACGACACTGCTCATGATCCACCTGCAGAACGTGCGCAAGTCGCTGCTGGTGCTCGTGACGGCGCCCCTGGGCATCATCGGGGTGAGCCTCTTCCTCCTGGTGAGCCGGATGCCCTTCGGTTTCGTGGCCATGCTGGGCTTCATCGCGCTATCGGGCATGATCATGCGCAACTCGATCATCCTGGTGGATCAGATCGACCAGGACATCGCCGAGGGCGCGCGGCCGTGGGATGCCATCGTCGAGGCGACGGTAAGGCGGTTCCGTCCGATCATGCTGACGGCGGCCGCCGCGATCCTCGCGATGATCCCGCTGTCGCGTTCGAACTTCTGGGGACCCATGGCGGTCGCGATCATGGGCGGGCTGTTCGTGGCGACCGTCCTGACGCTGCTGTTCCTGCCCGCACTCTATGCGGCCGCATTCCGGGTGAGAAAGGAGACCGCGGCGGCTTGAACGGCATTCCTGAGAGCCCGAGGCGGCGAATGCCGGTGGGCGCGCATGGTGGAGAGGCATTCATGACATTCGATCGAAGACAGTTCCTGCGCGCCCTGGGCGGGCTCGCGCTCTTCCTCCTGGCGGGAACTCAGGCGATCGCCGCGCAGCGCGACGGCGTCGCGTCCGCGCATCCGCTTGCCACGCAGGCCGGCGAGGCGGTGCTGGCCAAGGGCGGGAACGCCTTCGACGCTGCGGTGACGGTCGCCGCGACGCTCGCGGTGGTCGAACCGTTCTCCTCCGGGTTCGGTGGTGGCGGGTTCTTCCTGATCCACCGCGCCTCCGACGGTCGGGACATCATGATCGATGCCCGCGAGACCGCTCCCTCCGCAGCCACTCGCGACATGTACCTGCGGGAGAACGGTGAAGTGGACGCCAGGGCCTCCCTCGATGGCGCGCGCGCAGCCGCCATTCCGGGGTTGCCCGCCGGCATTGCACATCTGGCCCGAAAGTACGGGTCCCGGCCGCTTGCCGACCTGATCGCGCCTGCGATCACGCATGCGGAGCAGGGCTATCAGGCGGACGGGCGCTATGCGAGCGCCGCCCAGTGGCGCGAATCCGTGCTGCGCGTCGACCCCGTCGCGGCCGCGACGTTCCTCGACGCCGGCAAGGCGCCTTCGAAAGGTTTCATGGTCCGGCAGCCCCTCCTTGCACAAACACTTCGCGCGTTCGCGCGCAGCGCGGAGGACGGGTTCTATGCCGGCAGCGTCGCTCGCGAGCTGGTACGCGCAGTGCGTTCCGCAGGAGGCATCTGGACCGAGGCGGATCTCGCGAACTACCGGGTGCTGGAGCGCGAGCCGCATCGCATCCGGTATCGCGGTGCCGCGATCGTCACGGCGTCGCTGCCCTCGAGCGGCGGCCTGACGCTGTCCCAGACCTTGCATATCCTCGAGCGCTACGATCTTGCGGCCTGCAGCGAGTCGGACCGCGTCCACCTGGTCGTGGAGGCGCTGCGGAGGGCATACCAGGATCGCGGACGGTATCTCGGCGACGTCGACTTCGCGACCGTTCCGCACGCACTGCTGGACAGCCGTTCCTACGCCGAACGCCGGGCCGCGGACATCGACCCTGCCCGCGCGACTCCCAGTGCGGCGCTGGACGCCGGCAGCCGGTCACGGGAGGGCGACAACACGACGCACTTCTCGGTCGTCGACCGCTGGGGGAATCGCGTTGCCGCCACACTGAGCGTCAATGCGCCGTTCGGTGCCGGCATGGTTGCCGGCGAAACGGGCGTGCTGCTCAACAACGAGATGAACGACTTCGCCATCTCGCCCGCAGGCGGCAATCTCTACGGTCTGACGGGAATGGCCGCGAACAGCATTGCGCCGGGCAAGCGGCCGCTGTCGAGCATGTCCCCGACCTTCGTGGAGGACGACCGCGGCGTGCTGGTGTTCGGCACCCCAGGCGGATCCCGCATCATCACCATGGTGCTGCTCGGTATTCTCGAGCATCTGTCGAGGCCGGAGGTCGATCTCGCGCGCGTGGTGGGCATTCCGCGGTACCACCATCAGTTCCTGCCGGATCGGATCGAGATCGAGCCGGGGCAGTTTCCCGCAGCGTGGGTGCAATCGCTTGCCGCGAAGGGACACACCGTGCAGGAGGGCAAGCGCCGCTGGGGAAACATGCAGGCCGTGTTCGTCGACCGGATCACGGGCGAGGTGACCGCCGAAGGCGATCCGAGGGGCAAGACCGGAACCCTTTTCTAGGGAATCCTCGCGGATCGGTCGCGAGCTTTCCGGTTGGAACGATCGGAGTCCCCAGCCGCCGCGTGAATCCGCTCGGAACTATCGAGCCGGGGGCGGGCGTCGGCGGCGCGCTTCGTTCCCTGATCCGGGGAAAGATGTCAGAATCCTTCGCATGACAGACGGTTCCGGACATACTCCCGCACGTTCCCTGCGCCGCCGCTTGCTGCGGGCTGCGGCGGGCTTGGGTGCGCTGGCCGTGGCCCCCTCGGCCCGGGCACAGGCGCCTGCCGGACCGGGCGCACTGCCTGCGGGCGCTCGCGACTCGGCCCTGTTCGACACGCTTCCCGGCAAGGCGCCTCTCATCAAGCGCAGCTACCGTCCGCCGAACTTCGAGACGCCCACCCGCGCCTTCAGCGAGCCGTTCACACCGAACGACGCCTTCTTCGTCCGCTATCACCTGTCCAACATTCCGCAGGTCGAGGCCGCGCAGTGGCGCCTCGCGGTGGGAGGCGATGGCCTGGACAAGGCGGAGGAGTACACGCTCGATCGCCTGCGCGCCGAATTCGACCTGGTGGAGATCGCGGCGCTCTGCGCCTGCTCCGGCAATCGCCGCGGCATGTCCAGTCCGCATGTTCCAGGCGTCCAGTGGGGCAATGGCGCCATGGGCAACGCGAGCTGGAAGGGCGTGCGCCTGAAGGATGTGCTGGCCCGATCGGGCGTCAGGGCCGGTGCGCTCGAAGTGGCTTTCGACGGCGCCGACACCGGCGTGGCCGAGAAGACGCCCGACTTCGTGAAGAGCGTTCCGCTCTGGAAAGCGATCGACGAGAACACGCTCATCGCGCTGGAGATGAACGGCGAGGCGCTTCCGCACTGGAACGGCTTCCCCGCCCGCGTGGTGGTGCCGGGCTGGACGGCCACCTACTGGATGAAGCATCTCACGCGGGTGGAAGTGCGCATGCAGCCGTTGCAGGGGTTCTGGATGAATCCCGCCTACCGGATCCCCAAGGGCAGGTTCCCCATCGTGGACCGGTTCCTGTCCCAGGAGACCGATGCGAACACGCCGATCACGGAAATGGTCGTGAACTCCCTCATCGTGAACATCCGCGACCAGATGATGTACCGGGCGAACACTCCGTTGTTCGTGCGCGGGGTGGCCTGGGATGGTGGCTATGGCATCTCGCGCGTGGACGTCTCGACGGACGCGGGGAGGACCTGGTCCGCCGCGGAACTGGGAACGGACCTTGGCCGTTTCTCTGGCGACAGTGGACCTACCCCTTCACGCCCGCGCCGGGAGAACACGTGATCATGGCGCGCGACCAACCGGATCGGCGCGACGCAGACATTCGATCTCGTGTTCAATCCTGCCGGTTATCACAACAACGTCGTGCAGCCCGTGACCATCCGCTGTGCGTGAGGGCATGAACATGCGTCTGCGGTTCGCGCTCGCTGCCCTGGCCGCCTGGTCCGGCATGGCGGCGGCAGGCGAGGATCTCCTGGAACTGAAGGACGCGCCCGGCCGGGAGAAGGTTGAGGCAGGCTGCGTGCAGTGCCACAGCCTGGACTACATCCAGATGAATTCCCCGTTTCTCGATCGCAAGGGTTGGGAGGCGGCGGTCAACAAGATGATCAGGGTCATGGGAGCGGACATCGCTCCGGACGATGCGAAGCTCATCGTCGAGTACCTGACCACGAATTACGGCAAGTGAGACGAACATGGCCAACAGCCCCGCTCCGGCAATGAAGACCACGTTCCTCGATTTCGAGCAGCCCATCGCGGAGCTGGAGCAGAAGGTCGAGGAACTGCGTTACGTGCAGGACGATTCGGCGCTCGACATCTCCGAGGAGATCTCGAGGCTGCAGAAGAAGAGCAACACGCTCACCAAGGAGATCTATGCCAAGCTCAGCTCGTGGCAGATTTCCCAGGTGGCGCGGCACCCTCAGCGTCCTTATACGCTCGACTATGTGCAGAACCTCTTCACCGATTTCGAGGAACTTCACGGCGACCGGAGCTTCGCCGAGGATCCGTCGATCGTGGGCGGACTGGCGCGGTTCGGCGGACAGTCCGTGATGGTGATCGGTCATCAGAAGGGACGCGACACCAAGGAGAAGATCTATCGCAATTTCGGCATGCCCAAGCCGGAGGGCTACCGCAAGGCCCTGCGGCTCATGAAGCTCGCCGAGAAATTCCAGATGCCCGTGATCACCTTCGTGGACACGCCCGGCGCCTATCCGGGCGTTGGCGCCGAGGAACGCGGCCAGTCCGAGGCCATCGGGCGCAATCTTTACGTGATGGCGGAATTGCGCGTTCCCGTCATCTGCACTGTCATCGGCGAAGGAGGCTCGGGTGGAGCGCTGGCCATCGCCGTGGGCGATTCCGTGATGATGTTGCAGTACGCCATCTACTCCGTGATCTCGCCCGAAGGCTGTGCCTCCATCCTGTGGAAGAGCGCCGATAAGGCCCCCGAGGCAGCCGAGACGCTGGGCATCACGGCAAACCGCCTCAAGACGCTGGGCCTCATCGACCGCGTCATCCCGGAACCCCTGGGTGGGGCGCATCGCGACCACGGCGCGACCATGCACGCTGTCCGCAAGGCGCTTGTCGAGGCTCTCAAGGAACAGCAGGCGAAGTCCGTGGACGATCTCGTGGAATCCCGTTTCGAGAAACTTCTGGGATACGGCAAGTTCAAGGAAGTCATGCCCGCGCGCTGAGCGTGCGCCCAGGGGCACGGTTTCCCACGCCGATGTGCAGCCGGCCGCATCACCGCTGGCCCGGATGCCAGGCCCGACTCTCCCCATGAAGCCTGACCAGCGCGCACGCTCCGGTGCCGGCACCCTTGGACGGCGCATTGCGGCGCGCCTGCGATCGTGGTCTCTCGACGGAGGCAGGGTGGCGGTGGGTCTGAGTGGCGGAATGGATTCCGTTGTGCTCCTGGATCTGCTGGCCGGCGTTCGCTCGGAACTCGCTCTCGAACTGTCCGCGGTCCACGTGCATCACGGGCTGAGTCCCGACGCCGACCGATGGACGGAGCGGTGCGAGTGCCTTGCGTCGGAACTCGACGTTCCTCTCGCTGTGCACCGGGTCACGATCCGGCGCAATGATCCGCGCGGAATCGAAGCGGCGGCCCGTGCCGAGCGTTACCGGTGCTACGGCGAGACGCGAGTCGACGCCGTGGCCCTCGCGCATCACGCCGACGATCAGGCCGAAACGGTGTTGTTGCAGTTGTTGCGCGGCGCGGGTCCGCAGGGTCTCGCCGCCATGCCTGAGGTGAGGTTCCTTTCCGGAGGGGTCAGGCTGGTGCGTCCGATTCTGGACGTACCGCGTGCCGTCCTGCTCCGTCATGCGCTCGACCGCGGGCTTCAGTGGGTGGACGACGAATCCAACCAGGACGAGCGGTACGCCCGGAATTTTCTTCGCCACTCGGTCGTGCCCGTCATCGCTCAACGATATCCCGCCTGGGACATTGCGTTGGCACGGGCTGCCGTGAATGCCGCGGAAGCGGCCGGATTGCTGGATCGATTGGCCGGCATGGATCTGCAGCGCTGCGCCACGGGAGCGGATCTTCATCTCGAGCCGCTGCGGATGCTCGACGCCTCCAGCCAGGCGAATGTCCTGCGCTTCTGGTTGAAGCGTTCCGGCGCACCGGTGCCGTCCCGGGCCCGGCTCGGGGACATGGTGAGCCAGCTGATTTCGTCCACGTCTTCGGCCGAACTGCGTGTGCCCCTGGGGAACTGCGCCATCGTCCGGCGTCATGGCGTGATCTCAGTAAGGCCCGATGACGGGGAAGCGTGCCGCTCGGACTGGTCGGTGCGCTGGCACGGAGAGTCCGCGATCACGCTGCCGGACGGAAGAGTCCTGCTCGTGGAGCGGACGCTGGGGACCGGCCCGGGCGAGCGGTTGCTCCGCGATGCCGGGGTGACGATTCGAAACAGGCGCGGCGGAGAGCGGATGCGGGTCGCCACGAACCGGCCGCGCCGGACGCTCAAGAATCTGCTGCAGGAGTCGGACGTCGCAGTCTGGGAACGCCGCCGGCTTCCGCTCGTGTTCGCCGGCGAGACGCTCGTCCACGTACCGGGCGTCGCCACTGCGCCGGAGGTCGCCGCGTCGCCCGATGAAGCGGGTCTGTCGTTCCGCATCCTTCACCACGGGCAGTCTCGGGAATGATCCACCTGCATGCTAAGCTTCCCGCCCTTTCCAGGGCCCGCTGCACCATGCGCCGATATCTCCCTTCGCTCTTCCTGTTCCTGATCGCGGCATCGCAAGTGCCGGCAGCGCTTGCCCAGACGATCGTCGTGAAGTTCAGTCACGTGGTCGCGCCGGATACGCCCAAGGGAAAGGCCGCGGAAAAGTTCAAGCAACTCGCCGAAGCGGCGACCAAGGGCCGCGTCAAGGTCGAGATCTACCCGAACAGCCAAGTGTCGGACTTCCGCGCCCTGAAGATGAGGGTGCAGTCGTCCAAGGTCCTGGCGGCCACCTTCCGCAGACTGGGGGCCATTCCCCAGGTGATGGCCTTCAGCGAGGTCTACACCGCCCTGCAGCAAGGCGTGGTGGACGGCGCCGAGAACCCTGTCTCCAATCTCTATACGCAGAAGATGCACGAGGTGCAGAAGCACCTCACGCTGTCGGACCACGGCTGCCTCGTGTATGCGGTCATCACCAACAAGAAGTTCTGGGACGGCCTGCCCGCGGACGTGCGCACTGCTCTGGAACAGGCTATGAAGGAGGCGACCCGCTACGAGCGCGCGATCGCGGCGAAGGAAAACCTGGATGCGCTTGCCCAGGTGCGGGCCAGCGGCAAGACGGAGGTGTACGTGCTGACGGATGAGGAGCGGACGCAGTGGCGTCAGACGCTCTTGCCCGTCCAGCAGGAATTCGAGTCGGTCATCGGCAAGGATCTCATCGCGTCCGTTCGCGCTGTCGCCGCGCAGGTCGCGGACGAACGACGCAAGCGCTGACCGGGGCGGCCTTTCCATGGGCTCGGTGGCGAACCGTATCCTCGACCGGATCGAGGAGTGGCTGATCGCGACGCTGATCGCCACCGCCACACTCATCATCTTTCTTTCCGTCCTGCACCGGTTCTCGGCCAGGATCGATTGGGTCTGGGAGCACACCAGCCAGTACGACCTCACGTGGGCCCAGGAACTGTGCATCATCCTCTTCATCTGGATGGCCAAGTTCGGCGCCGCGTATGGCGTGCGCACCGGCATTCACATCGGCGTGGATCTGCTCGTCAGCCGATCCGGGCCGGTCTGGCAGCGGCGGCTCGTGACGCTCGCCTTGCTCCTGGGCGCCGTGTTCACCTCGACCATCGCCGTGCTGGGCGCCCGCTGGGTCATGTTCATGCACGAGACGGGGCAGGTCACCCCGGACCTCGAGTGGCCCCGCTGGGCGGTCTACCTGTGCATCCCCCTGGGGTCGGGACTCATGTGCTTCCGGTTCCTGCAGGTCCTGTACCGCTACCGGCGTGACGGCTCGCTGCCTTCCCACTCGTCGTTCTCGCAAGGGGCCGGGGAGGAGACCGCCGCATGACGGCCGTCGCCATCATCACAATCCTTCTGGTGCTGCTCGCCACGGGCACCCCGATCTCGATCGCGCTCGGCCTGACGGTGCTGGTCTACCTCGTCGGGTTCTCCTCTTTCTCGATGGAGACGGTCGACATCATCTCGCAGCGCCTGTTCACCGGCCTGGAGAACTTCGCCATCATGGCGATCCCGTTCTTCATTCTCGCGGGAGCGTTTCTTACCGAGGGGGGAATCGCGGCCCGCATCATCCGGTTCGCCACCGCGCTCGTGGGCTGGATGCCCGGTGGCCTTGCCATGGCGGCGATTCTGGCCTGCGCCTTCTTCGCCACCATTTCCGGGTCGAGCCCCGCGACGGTCGCGGCCATCGGATCGATCATGCTGCCGGCGATGGTGAAGCAGGGCTATCCCAAGCGGTTCGCGGTGGGGGTCATCACGACGTCCGGATCGCTCGGCATCCTGATCCCCCCTTCGATCGTGATGATCATCTACGCCGTAAGCACGAGCACGAGCGCGGGCAAGCTCTTCATCGCCGGGGTCGTCCCGGGCATCCTGCTGGCGCTGGTCCTGATGGGCGTGACGTTCGTGACCGCGAAGCGGCGGGGATTTCCGACGCTGCCCAGGGCGACCTTCGGAGAGATCTGGACGTCGTTCCGGGAGGCCTTCTGGGGACTGATGCTCGTGGCCGTCGTCATGGGCGGCATCTACGGCGGAATCTTCACGCCGACGGAAGCAGCAGCCGTGAGTGCGGTGTACTCGTTCGTGGCTGCGGTGTTCATCTACCGTGACCTGCGGCTGCGCGACACTTTCCGTGTCCTGCTTCTCGCGGCCAACACCAGCGCGATGCTGCTGTACATCGTCACCAACGCGGTGCTGTTCTCGTATCTCCTCACGTCCGAACAGATTCCGCAGGCAATATCGGACTGGGTGACGGCGCGCGAATTCGCGCCCTGGATGTTCCTCATCGTCGTGAACGTCGCTCTGCTCGCAGCCGGGCAGTTCATGGAGCCCAGTTCCATCGTTCTGATCCTGGCCCCCCTGTTCCTGCCGATCGCGCAGAACCTGGGCATCGACCCCATCCATCTGGGCGTGATCATGACCGTGAACATGGAGATCGGCATGATCCATCCCCCGGTGGGCCTCAATCTGTTCGTGGCGAGTCACCTGGCGCGAATGGGGATGACGGAGGTCTCCATCGCCTGTCTGCCCTGGGTGGGGGTGATGCTGCTGTATCTCGTGCTGGTGACGTACGTTCCGTCCGTCTCGCTTTGGCTGCCCCGGATGCTGGGGATGTGAAGCGGGTGCTGCCGGCGTGGTAGGTCGGGGGAAGGGCCCGGGAGCTCTTGTTGGCGGGAGCGTCGCCGATTGGCGGCGGGGGCCGCTGGCATCGCATGCGGAAGCTTCGCGACTGGCAGCAATGGAAATGCATCCCGCCGCCCCGGATTCACCGCTGAGGCTGCCCTTGCAAGTGTCGGTCTCGGACGACGGGGGAGGACCCGATGGCCCGGCAGCGATGGCGCTGGTTGACCAAAAATCCTCCCGGATTCACCGATTTGGCGAGCGCGCCGGGGAACTGCACCGACGTTGTGCGATGCGGGAACGCAGTTTGCCCGTCCTGGCCCGCCTGATCGGTCGCAACGAACGAACAATCGTCATATTAATCATCTACTTTTGGAAATGTCTCCAGGCGCCTGCGGAGGTGGCATTGGGAATGCTTGCACTCGCCTCTGAAGTTGCTATCGTCCGGGGACATCGCTTCGGGGGCAGCGATTGTGGTGATCGGGCAATCGGGCGGCAAAAGTCAAAAGCGAGTGTGTTCTTTTGTGAGAATCTGCAAGAAATACCTTGTTTGCGGCGACGGGCCGAGGTACTCTCAACATCATAAGTGGGAAAACGGGGGCGGGTGGGGCATTGCCTCATTCTCCGGTGGAGTAGCGGGAAGGCTTCGTCGGAACCCTTAATGAGATTTTTTCTGGAGCAGGAGACTATGAACTTCAAACGCTATCTGGCAGGAATCGCTCTCGCTGCGAGCGTTCCGTTGAGCGCTTCCGCAGCAATAGTCACGCTGGACGGTGATTATTTCGATGTCTCTTACGACGACGCTCTGGTGGGCCTGTTCGGGACCCCCATGATCGTGGGAGATGCCATCAAGTTCTTCCCCTCGGGATCCCCTGGATTCACGGCGAAGACCACCACCAGCGACACCACGATCATCACCAACAGCACGATCGCCCTCAGCATCACTGCAGACGCGGGCTGGACGCTGACGGGCGGTTCCCTGTGGGAAGCCGGTGATTACCTCGTGTTCGGCGGCGGCAGTGTCGTGGCGGCCACCGGCCAGTTGCGCATGACCCCCCTGGATCCGAGCGGCTCGACCCTAATCGATCCGATTACCGCCTCCAACGCGTTCGTTCCGGCGACGTTCCCCAACCTGGCCACGACCAATTGGGAAGCGACCGCAGGCGTGATGCTGGATGACGCTGCAAACAGCGCCAACGTGTCCATCCAGAACATCCTGGTGGCGTACGCAGGCGGCGATGCGGGCCCCAAGGGTGCCTTCATCGAGAAGAAAGAAGTCGTGCTGACGGTCGGTGTGGCTCCGATTCCGGAACCCGCGACTTGGGCGACGATGGCCACGGGAGCGATCCTGTTGGGCTTCGCACTGCGCCGCAGCCGCGCCTGATAGCGGTAGCCGAAGCGTCGCTCGAACTTGAGCGACGCCTTCGAGTAGAAGGCCTCACCTCATGGTGAGGCCTTTTTCATTCGCGGCTCTCGTCGAGTGTGTGGCAGTGCGGGTCCACGCCCTGCAGCGCTAACCGGCATCGGGAAGAGGTCTTGCAGGAACCCGGCATTGCTCGATGCCAGGAAGGAAGAGCCCTAATTGAGCGGGAAACCGAGCGCCAGCAACTGGCGATAGATCTCGTCGCGCTTTCCTATGACGTCTGCAGGTCGCGACTCGCGATAGCGCTTCGCTTCATCCGCAGAGTATGGCTGGAAGTGAGCAGGGAGCGATGCTCCCCCGTACTGCCGTACAAGCCAAGTCGTCACCGCCGCCGCGCGCTCGTCCGACAGTCGGGCGCTCAGCAGCCCGGGCACCTGCATGATGAACGCGCGGCCTTCCGCCAGTTGCTGGAAGTAGCCGATCTGGCCTGCGAATCGAGGAATGCCCCTTTCCGGTTTTCCCATCCCGTCCATGCCATGGCATCCCGAGCAATGGAGCATGTAATCGACACGCGCCCGGTCTGACAAGGCCTCCCCTGCCCAGGCTGAGACGGCGGGAAGCCAGAGAGCGGCAATCCACCAGCACGAGCGCCTTGTCATCGCCGAATTCCTCCCACAGGAAACCGGATGAAGAGCCGTCGCCGTCCTACCGCCTTTTCGTCAGCCGTTCGCGACACCGACGATGACGGACACGGTGCAGTGATACATGGTCTGCTTGTCGGCCATGCACCAGTTGATGTCGTTGTGCACACCCATGCGGTAAGCCGGACGTTCGCGTTCGTTGAAATTGCACAGGCATCGTCCGCACGCCACCTTGCCGCAGCAATCGTTGTAGCTCACCAGATAGTCGCGACCGTCCTTGGGGTTCTTGCAGGTCCCGACCCAGGTGACCTTCGATGCCTCCGCGCCGGGTGGGCAGGACGTCACGCTGCCACCGCAGCAGGTGCACAGGAATCCATCCAGCGCACAGTTGCGCCAGTATTCGCACTTGGTCGGATCTTCGACCGCAGGCGTGGCGGCATGAGCGACGCCGCCCGAGCGGTCGAACGGAAGCATGGGAAGCACCGCTCCTCCCACCAAGGCAGTGCCGATCTTCGCGATGGCGCTTCGACGGGAAGTCAGCTGGGCCGCCCGCCGTACGCGGCGCTCGGCCATGCGATCGATCCATTGTTCGACGAGATGAAGCATCTGGAGTCTCCCTTCGAAGTGTCAGGCGCTTTCGCCCGAGTGAGCATGAGCGCCGCGCTGCAGGTAGTCCTGCACCGAAGCGACCCCGATTTCCTTGGCGTTGAACAGGCTCTCGAGCTGTTCCCGATTGTTGATGAGTCCCTTGGCCCGGATGACCCCATGCTCGTCCAGCAGCACGGCGTACGGTAGCCGGCTGACCCGGTAGGTCATCCCCAGGTCTGCCGACAGTACGTAAGGAAAGCTCTGGAGCTTCTGATCGCGATAGAAGGCCAGATGCTGTGTCGAATCGCCGTCGCTGGCGAGAATGACGTCCAGCCAGCTCTTTTCGGCCTGCGAGGCGGAGCGCAGGATCGGCAGGAGCTTCTTGCAGACGGGGCAGGTCGGGGAGAGAAAGAAGATGAGCTGGCTTCTGGGCCGTTCGCCTCCGATGCCGATCGCCTGGCCTGCAAGGGAAGGGAGATCGAAGGCCGGAGACGCATCTCCCAGTTTGGGGCCTGCATCCGTGATGAGCGCTCCCATGGGGGCCACACGTTCGTAGAGAATGCCCACCTGGCGGGCGAGCGCCCACAGAGCCACGATGACCCCCAGCATGAGCACCCAGAGAAGCGCGTTGGAGACAGCCATACTGGTCATGAGAGAGAACTCCTTGCATCGTCCGACCGCTCGGCGCGCGCCATACGGCTCGCCTGACGGAGCAGTTCATCGGCCATGAGATAGGAAGCGTAGAACGCGAGAACGCCTGCCACGAGCATGATCGCGTCGAGCCACGAGAACGAGCGCTCGGCCTTGGGCCCCGTCGCCGCGACCGCCAGTGCGACCAGCACCAGGTTGCGGCATACCAGTCCCCACGAAAGCGGGTGCGCGGAACCGCCACAACCGCAATCGATGTAGCTGCGCCCACGAACCAGATTGATGGCCATTGCCGATGCGTAGACGGCCATCAGTGCCGCGCAACCTGCCAGAGCAGGCGTTCGGCTCGCCGGAACGAGCATCCCGACGCCCAGGAGCACTTCAACGGCGGGAATGCCTCGCGACAGGATGTCCAGCGCCCCTGCGGGCAGGAGCCGATACGCTGCGAGCGACGACAGGAACATGTTCGGTTCGGCGAACTTGTGCCAGGCCGCGCTGAAGAGGATCAGGGCCAGTGCGCCGACGATGATGCCGGTTGCCGCCGGGTCCGACAGCAGGAGGTCCATGGGCGTCAGTTGACCTCGATCTGGCTCGGGAACTCGCCCACCTGGAACACACCCCTGACCTTGGGCTTGCGGCCGATCTCGACGATGACGAGTGAGGCCTTTTCCGCGTCGATCGCATAGAGGCGCTTACCGTCCGAGGAGGTCCCGATCGCCGTGGCCATGTGTCCTGGCATCTTCAGCACCCGCTTGCGGCTGGCAAGGTCGAAGCCCCAGATCTCCTTGGCAGGAGACTTGTGGCTGCCTTCGGCGCCGCCTTCATGCATCGCGACGTACATGCGTCCCGACCCCTCGTGGAGCGCCAGCACCTGGTAGCCACCCGGGCGCCACCCTTTCTTCCTTTCGGCTGCGGACACCAGGGACCACTTGCTGGCTGCCTTGGCCTTCGCGCCGCTCATGTCGACGCTCACGACGTTGCCGGTGAAAGAGACGAAATGGTAGGTGTCGCCGGTCGCTTCGCCCTGGATGAACAGCGCATCCGCATCGGGATCGAAGATCGTGTCGGAGATCGTCCGGTCGGCCGCACTTCCGTCGTCTGCCACGGTCACCATCTGCACCGTTCCGTCCCCGCAGAGGGTACCGAAACGGTTCGGCTGGGATCTGACCGGAAATACCGCCCAGCACCCAGGCAGGGAGATCTCCGATACCGCCTTCTTCGCCTGAAGGTCCACGACGGTGACCGAGGTGGCCGGCGTCGCGTTCTGCACGAACAGCCAGCGGCTGTCGGACGACAGGCTCAGCAGCCACTTGTAGTTGAGCGCCATGGCGCGCTTGTCGCTGATGGGGATCTCGTACTTGAAGCGCAGGCTGTCGGCGTCCCACACTTCGACGATGTCCGTCCGCTCCCCGCGCTGCCCGCGCGAGTAGTAACCGGTCGCGATGTAGATTTCCTTGCCGTCCAGACTCAGCTTGGTCTGGCCGGTGAACCCGGTACCGATGACGCCCTGGTAGGCTCCCGTCTCCCCATCGACGATGTGCAGCTTGCCGTCGGCGATGTGATTGATCGCGATGTCGGGGATGTAGACGCGCTGGGAGGCCTTGACCACCGGTTCCGTGGAGAGCGTCTCCGCGGGCAGTTGCGCGATGGATGATACCGGGTGCAATAGCGCGGCCGCGGCGAGCGAGAGAGCCGACCATCGCAACGAACGCACACCCCACTCACGCAAGTACTGTTTCATCGTTCGATCTCCCTCTGACGGCCGACCGTGCCGGTTCCGATGGAAGCAACGATAGCGCGACCATCGCGTCATTCCTATCAAAATTCGGCATCGAAGGATCGGCGGGACCACAAAATGCAACGACAGGCGCTCGACAACAGCGATCGGAACCTGGCACCTGGGCGGGATCGACGATGGGATGTGCAAAATCAGGCGATGATGCCCGGCAATGGGGCGCCGACGAGGCTCCGCGCACCAGCGGGGAGCGATTCCATCTGCATCGCGGTCACCGGCGCGACGCCGACGAGCACGCGGAAGCGTTGCGGCACTGGGACCAGCGATACGAACAGCTGTCCTCGGGTCCCTTCGAAGGCTGGCTCACCGACGTCTGGCTCGATGAGGTCCAGGTCTTCCGGGAGCGGACCCGGCAGGTCGTGCTGCAGACGGGACGATCGTGGCCGGATGCCTGCATCGTGGGACTGGTCCAGGGCGCAGAGGGCGACGGCAGCTTCTGCGGGCATCCGCTGGAGGCCGGCAGCGCGTTCGCATTCGGCACCCCCGGTGAGTTTTCGCTGCGCACGCCGGCGCGTCTGGACGTGGTAGGAATCGCGGTGCCGCTGGATGCGATCCGGAGACGCGGGGACCGCACGGGGGACGATGCCGCCGCGGATCGCTGGGACCGGTCCGGCGCGGACCTGTTGCGCGAAACCGAAGCGCTTGCGGCCCTCAATACCTACGTGCGGCACTTCTTCGAGATGCTGGACCGGGATGCGAGCCCGTTCGACCATCAGGAAGCGAGACGAACGTTCGTCACCTCCCTGCTGGACGGCGTCGAAGCGGCGGTGGAAGGCGCTCGCCTCCGCGATACGGTTCCCGCGTCGTCACCCGCCCGCAGTGCTCTCGTCGGACGCGCCAGGGAATTCATTGCCGGCCACTGCGCGGCTCCCATGACCGTCGCGGATCTCTGTGCCGAACTGGGGTCGAGCAGACGGACGCTCCAATACTGCTTCCAGGAAGTCCTTGGCGTGAGTCCGGTCCAGTACCTGAGAGCCGTGCGCTTGAACGGCGTGAGGCGCGAACTCAAGACGGCGGGCGGGACGGCCCGTATCGGAGACATCGCCGCGCGGTGGGGCTTCTGGCACCTGGGACAGTTTTCCCTGGACTATCGCCGGATGTTCGGCGAGAGGCCCTCGGATACTCTTCGCAGGGCGCCGGTGACCGCGCGCCCCGCGAATCCGGACCTCGGGGGTCAGCCGAAGACGGGGAAAGGCTCGTAGCGGCCTTTCAGCACCTTGTCGGCGCTGCGAAGCTGCAGCCAGCCATCGATGGCGGTCGAGTAGCCCCGGCGGAAGTCGGTGGTGTAAGCCAGATTGTCGCCGGCATCCAGCTGAGTCAGGTTCGGTTTCACGCCGTAGTGTCCGCCCGCGACGTGCTTGCCGGCGAAGAACATCACGTTGGCGGCACCGTGATCGGTACCCAGGCTCGTGTTTTCCGGCACGCGGCGGCCGAACTCGGAGAACGCCATCAAGGCCACCCGGTCCGCCACGCCGATGCGTTCCAGATCCCGCATGAATCCCAGCACCGCGTCGGCGGTGTACGTCAGCAGGCGCTGGTGCAGGTCGTTCTGCTGGACGTGGGTGTCGAAGGCATTGTTGCGGTACGCCACGTAGTACAGACGCGTGGGAAAACCTGCCGAAATGCAGGCGGCCACCTTGTTCAGTCCAAGCGGGTTGATGCCGTAATCCACCGGCGAGCGGTAACGGCCCCAGGCATCGCGTACCAGTTGCGAGGCTTCCTTGGCGCTCCGCGCGACGTCGTCGAGGTACTTCCTCGAGGCATTGGTGTCGGCGTTCGCGTCCCCGGCATCCAGAACGCCGCGCTCCTGCGCAAAGGCGCTGCGCAGGAACTTGTTCGGGTCGTCGAAGACCACGGGCGTGTGCACGCGGCTCTTCACGGCAAGCGACTGCGTGGTATCGACGTTGATCAGGAAATTGGGCTGGGCTTGTGGCGAGAGCGTATCTGCCACGCGGCCGAACCAGCCATAGTCGTCCCCGCTGTTCGGCGCCGCCGTATGCCAGTACGCCATCGAGGTGAAATGGGAGAACGACGGATTGTCGTAGCCGCAGCCGTGGAGGATTGCCAGCTGGCCGTCTTTCCATAACCGCTCGAATCCCGCCATGCCGGGGTTGAATCCGAAGTGGTCGTCGATCTTCCGCAGCTTGCTGGCGGGAAGTCCGATATTGGGACGATGCCGGTAGTAGGCGTCGTCGGCGTAGGGAACGACCGTATTGAGGCCGTCATTGCCGCCCGAGAGCTCCAGCACGACGAGAATGCGGTCGCTGGCCGACGATTCCGCGGCGGCATGTGCGATGTTGGAGAACATGCCCGGCACGATGATGGGAGAGAAGGCCTGAGCACCCACGCCGGCGAGGGCTCCCTTCAGGAGCCGGCGTCTGCCTGTCGATCGATCATTCATTTTCGTCACTCCATGCGCGGGCGGCGGAAGGCGCGCCTCGCGTCATTGTTCGAAGGGCTGATGCCCGTTGTTCCGAGGTTTCCTGGAATCCGGTGTCTGCGTCCGGCCTCAACCGAGCTGATACTCCGGACGGCTCAGGATGAGGTGCAGGAGCAGGCGGAGGCTGTCTTCCGCGTAGCTCTGCGCCGCGCGGAGATCGTCCGTGCCCAGTTCCTTGACCAGGAAGTCGCTCATCGAGCGGCGCACCGAATCGTCGAGGGGCACGCTGAGGAACCGGCGCTCCAGATACGCGACGGCATCTGCCGAATTCGCGCAACCCGCGCCGAGCAGCATCGACGTGAGATCGATTCTCGCCGTCGTGCGGGCGATCGGCTTCACCCGTTCGATGGCCATCTGCCAGCCGCGGTAGCTCGCGAAGCGCGTGTTGAAGTCCTCGTCCCGGTCCGCGTTCGCACTGGACATCGCCATCATGTCGGGACTGGAATCCTTGTCGAGAGGTTTGGTCGCGGTCGTGATGTCGGCGCCGGCGCGGATCCGGTCATGCACCGCCCGGATCTCGGCCCCGGTGTAGGACACCGGGTAACGGTCCTCCGGAATGAAGGAGATGTCCGGCAGCAACACGTCCAGCGCAAAGTTGCCCCGCTCGAGCAGCAGGCCCGGCGTGATCCAGCTGCGGCCCTGCGCCCAGCCTGCCACGGTAGGCGGATAGAGCAGCTTCTGGCCCAGGGCGCCGGTGACATCGTTGAAGTCGGGTACGCCCGGGACTTCCTTCAGACCCAGCTTCTTGTAGGTCGACAGCGCCAGTTCCACCGGGCTCTTGATGTGGGTCGCGACCGATTCGGGGGCGTAGAAATCCTGGGACAGGAGCAGCGTCTCCATGAACGGGGCGATCCGGTAACCGTTCTCGCGCAGCACGTTGCCCAGCTGTCTGCGCAACGCCGGATCGAGGTCTTCCCTCACGAAGAACCGATAGAGCTTGGCCGCGAGGAATTCCGCCGTGACCGGCTGCTCGAGAATGATGTCGATGACCGCCACGCCGTCGAAGCGGCCTTCCCGGCCCAGGACCGCCTTGACGCCGTCGTCGTGCTTGTCGTCGTTCACCCGGAACGTGGTTCCCTGGAAGTTCCAGCCGGTGAAGGCCCGCGCAGCCTCGCGGATGTCGTGCTCCGAGTAGTTGCCCACGCCCATGGAGAACAGTTCCATGATCTCCCGGGCGAAGTTCTCGTTCGGCGCGCCCTTGACGTTCACGCCGGCATCGAGGAACGCGAGCATGGCCGGATCCTGCGCCACGTTCACGAGCAGGCTGCGGAAGTCGCCCAGGCCGTTCTGCTGGAAGATCTCCAGCTGCCGCAGCATCTTGCGGTAGTCGCGAACCTTTTCTTCCGTCGTCGCGAAGTGGCCGTGCCAGAACAGGGCCATCTTCTCTTCCAGCGGACGGGGCGACGCCAGCATGCGGTTTGCCCACCAGTAGCCGATCCGGTGCGTCTCCAGCCGGCTTGCGCGAAGCCAGTAGAAGAACTTGTTCACCACCGGCTGCATCCTGCGGTTGCCCGCCGGCTTCACCTTGACCCCGATCGCCTCCCCCTGGCTGCGCGCCAGATCCGTCGTCGCCGGGCGGCTGGGCGGGAAGGCATCCAGGCCCTCGTCGAACACGCCCGACTCGTCGAAGGGAGGGAGGTCGGCGGCCGGGGCGCCTTCGAAGTAGACGAGACGACGTACGGCGTCCCGGGGCTTCATCGCCGCCAGCGCGTCGATCTCCTCGGGAGTGCCGCCGAATCCGGCACGCTCCAGCAGATGCCTGGCACGTTCGCGGCTCCAGTCGTTGTCCGAGATCGGCGCAAGGCTGCCGCTCCAGCCGGAGCCGCCGAACGCCGTGGAAACTGTCGCGCACAGCGCTGCCGAGGCGACGAGGACTGCAATCCTTTTCATGGGTTTCTTTGCCTGGAGGGTGAATGCTGCGGAGTCTGCCGAAGCGGTGGGGAAGGAACCAAGCGCAAATTCACGATCCGCTGCTCAGGATATTCATGATCGCGCCGGGCAATTTTCCCGGCGACGCAGCGGGTGGCGAAAGTATAAATCCGGTCGGGGCGCTGGGAACCCCCTGTGGCGGCCGGTGCGCTGCCCGTTTCCCCGGCGCGAAAGCGGACCGGTTCGTGCCCGGAACGCATCGTGGCGGGCCGCCGCGGCCAGTCCTCCGGGGCCCCGACGCCGCCCGGTCCGGGGATCGCAGGACCATAGGACGAATGGGATATGCCCGCGGTGCGGCTCCCGGCGGTATGCTGAAGGCATTCGATGAACGATTGCGCGTCACGAGATCGCGCGAGCGGAGGAGGGTGCCATGACGTCTCGCGATTCGGTCGAGTTCCGGATTCCCGGTGTGCCGTTGTCCGCGGTTGCCGCCCCGCGGATGCTGGGCGGTGGTTCGCGAGCCGCTTCCGATCCGGCCGACCTGTTCCTGCCGGAAGGGTTCGTCGAAGTCGTGGAAGCCTACGATCTCACGCGGGCCGCCCGCGACGTCGCGGCGGCCGCCCCGTCGACCATGGCCGCCCAGGGCGGCGAAGTCCTCGTGCTGGAGCTGGGCGAGGGCGTCAGCATCTTCACCTCGCCGCAGACGCTCGAGGAAGTCCTGGAACGCATCGATCCCGCGTCGGTCGGGGGCGGGATCGCCGACCTCGACGCGTTGCGGCGCCATGGGCAACAGACGCGCGGCTGGGTGAGCGACGCCGTCGGCGAACTCGTCGAGCGCGTCTTCCGCGTCAAGGTGGGCACGGCGGCCGATCCGATCCTCGACGCCGCCCGGCACAAGCTCGCAGAATGGCTCGGTACCAAGGCGGAAGAGAAGCTTCGCGATGTCGCCGGGCTCGGGGTCACCTGGCTTGGCACCAAGGCCCTCATGTGGGCCATCGAGAGCCGTCTCCAGCGCGAACCGGGCCTGTACCGCTGGGTCGGGGCCCAGGGCGAACCCACCGATCTCATCTCCGTGGGCGACGACCGGCTCGCGCAGGAGGGAAGACAGGGGCCGATGCTCGTCTTCATCCACGGTACCGGATCGAACAGCAGCGGGAGCTTCGGCGATCTCAAGAACGTCTCGCAGGAAGACTGGCGGGACCTGCAGGCACGATTCGGCGATCGCATCTACGCCTTCGAGCACCGCACGTTCTCGGAGAGCCCCATCGAGAACGCGCTCGCGCTGGCCCGCGTGCTGCCTCAGGGCGCGCAGATCAGCGTCGTCACTCATTCGCGTGGCGGACTGGTGGGCGATTTCCTGTGCCTGGAGCGGGTTGACGACACGCTCGTGCGCGAGTGCTTCGGCGATCCGGATCCGAGGCCGGGGGAGGACGAGGGGCAGCGCGCAGTGCGCGAGGCCTGCAGCCACGGCTACGCCGAACACCGGGCGAAGCTCGGGGAGCTCGCGATCGTGCTGCGGGAGAAGCGGCTGCGCGTCGACCGCTACGTGCGCGTCGCGAGCCCCGCACGCGGCACACGCCTGGCCAGCGCCAACCTCGATGTGTTCCTGTCGGGCCTGCTCTCCCTGATCGGTCTGGTGCCGGTACTGGCGGCAAGCCCGCTGTACTCCGCCGTCAAGCGCATCGTCCTGGAGATCGCGAAGAACCGGACCCGCCCCGAGATGGTTCCCGGCATCGAGGCGATGCTGCCGGACTCGCCGACCGCGCGCTTCCTCGCGCGTTCGGAGCCGCGGGAAGGCATGCAACTCGCCGTCATCGCCGGCGACATCGAAGGCGGCGGCGTGCTGAAGAAGCTGGGCGTGTTGTTCACCGACTACCTCTTCTTCGATCGTGTGGACAACGATCTGGTTGTCGACACCGATTCCATGTACGCGGGCCTCGCCCGCCCGGCGCTGGCCCACAGCCGCTTCGAGCAGGGGCCCAAGGTCAACCACTTCCGCTACTTCGAGAACGCCGATTCCCGGGCGGCGCTGGTCGAATGGCTCACGCTGCACGACCTCACCATCACGGAACGGTTCGAGCCGCTGCCCGCCACACCGGCGGAGCGTACGGCCGCCCAGGAGGCTGCCGCCGATCGGGACTTCCTCCTGCAACGGGGCGGGGAACGCGACGAAGGCGACCTGCCGATCGTGGTGATGCTGCCCGGTATCATGGGCTCGCACCTGCGGCTCATGGCCGGCGACGACCGCATCTGGTTCGATCCCCTCGATATCGTTGCCGGCGGTCTCGCCAAGCTCCGTTGGACGGGGAGGCGGACGATGTCGCGCCGGACAAGCTGTTCGACCGGTTCTACGGCAACCTGTGCGAACACCTGCTGCAGACGCACCGGGTCGAGCGCTTTCCATACGACTGGCGCAAGCCGGTGAGCGTGGCGGCGAACGCGCGGGCCGAGCGCATCGAGGCCTTGCTGGAAGGCAGCAAGGACCGGCCCGTGCCCATCCGTCTGCTCGCGCACAGCATGGGCGGGCTCGTCGTGCGGACCATGATCGCGGCGAGGCCCGATCTGTGGGAGGCGCTCAATGCGCGGCCCGGCGCGCGCTTCGTGATGCTGGGTACGCCCAACCAGGGTTCGCATTCCATGGTGGCGACTCTGCTCGGCAAGGACGAGACGGTCCGCAAGCTCGCGCGCTTCGTCGACATGAAACACGATCTGCAGGAGCTGCTGGACATCATCAAGGAATTCCGCGGCGCGCTGCAGCTCCTTCCGCGACCCGGCTTCGACGATGCCGCCGGCCGCAACGGCCAGTTCGCGGACTACTACGATCCGCAGCTCTGGCCCTCGTTCCGGGATCGGAACCGCGACTTCTGGTTCGGCAACGGGATCGTCGGCGCGCCGACCGGGGATGCCCTGGGCGACGCCGGCCGGATCTGGTCGGCTTCCCCCGAGTTCGCCGAGGGCCGCCTGCCGGCCCGCCATCGCGAGAACATCGTCTACGTGTGCGGCGTGGCCGAGAAGACGCCCTGCGGTGTGCGTCTGGAGGGTGATCGCTGGAAGATGCTGTCGTGCGCCGAGGGAGACGGCACGGTCACATGGCGTTCGGGCCTGATCGGCGGACTCGAGGAGAATCGCAACGTCTATTTCCTGAGGGCGGAGCACGGCGCGCTCGCGGATACCGAGGAAGCGTTCCCCGCGCTCGTCGAGCTGCTCGCGGAGGGCAAGCCTCGGGCAACAGACGTGCTGACGGTCACGCGGCCTGCAGCGCGCACGGCGGGGGAGGTGCTGGCCTACGAGCCGGGACCGGTGCCTTTGCCCAGCAGCGGCGAGATCCTCGATGCGCTGGCCGGCAGCCGCCGGCCCCGCAAGGCGCGCCCGGCCGCCCGGCCCGTCCTGGAGGTGTCCTGCGCCGCGATGGATCTGCGCCAATGCCATTCGCCCGTGATGGTGGGGCACTACGAGCAGGATGCGATCTCGGGCGCGGAGTCCCTGATCGACCGGGAGCTGGTGGGCGGCGAGCTCACCATGCGGCACCACCTGGGGCTCTACGCGGGGCGGATGGGCACGGCCACTGTCGTGCTCTTCTCCCGCAACGACGAAGAGCGGCGGCGGGGCAGCGCGCGCGGAGCCGTCGTGATCGGACTGGGCGAGCTGGGCAACCTCACCATGGGCAGCCTCACGGAAGCCGCGCGCACGGGAACGCTCCGATACCTGCTGCAACTCGTGGACAACCAGGGCGGCGTTCACCGGGCGGCGCAGGGGTCCACCGACATCGGGCTCTCGAGTCTGCTCATCGGACACAATTCCACGACGAACATCAGCGTCGAGGATTCCGTCGGGGCGATCGTGCGCGGTGTCCTGGAGGCGAATCAGCAATTCGCCGAGAACATGAAGCAGCCCATGCGCGTCACCCGGCTCGATCTGGTCGAGATGTATCTCGACACGGCCATCGGTGCGACCCGAGCGCTCCAGCGCGTGGCGAAGCGGCTGAACGCGGACGCCTCGAGATACGGCATGCGTGTCCAGCCGCAGCCGTTCCTCACGCAGCGCAAGGGCTGGCACTACCGCCTCGACGCGCCCGAGTCCAACGGCTATTGGCCACGTCTCATCGTCACGGATGCCGATGTGGAAGGCGGGCGCCTGCCGGGCGATGCCAACCGCAGCCCGGCGCGCGCCCTCAAGTTTCTCTATCTCGCCCAGCGTGCGCGGGCCGAGACGCAGGAGAAACAGCGTCAGCCTGGGCTCATCGAAGCGCTCGTGAGCAACAGCCTCACGCGCACCGGTTATTCCGAAGAGCTGTCGCGCACGCTCTTCCAGCTCCTGATCCCCAACGACTTCAAGGAAGTCGCCCGGCAGCTCGGCCGCCTCGTCCTGGTCGTGGACGCGTACACCGCCAACCTTCCGTGGGAACTGATGCTCGCCGAAAAGGAGCCGCTGTGCGTCCGCGCGTGGGTCGTCCGCCAGCTTGCGTCGGGGCAGTATCGCAGCCGCGTGCGTCAGACGCTGGACCCCCTCGCGCTGGTCGTGGGCAATCCGTCCACGAAGGGCTTCGGAAAGGTCTTCCATTCGGCGGACGGAACGCCCTATCCCGATCCGCCGGCGCTGGCGGGAGCCGAGAACGAAGCGCGGGCCGTGGTGCAGGCGCTCGGGGCCGCCGGATTCTCCGTGACCGAAGCGATCGGGACATCGTCCATGGCGCTGGATGTCATCAACAAGCTGTACCAGCGTCCCTATCGCATCGTCCACATCGCTTCCCACGGTCTGTTCGAGCAGCGGGCGGCGGATGGAACGCTGCGCACCGGGGCCATCCTTTCCGATGGCGTGCTGCTGACCGCCGCGGAGATCGACTCCATGGAGGTGGTTCCGGATCTCGTGTTCCTGAACTGCTGCCACCTGGCGCAGACGGGAGCGGCGCAGCCGGGCATCGCATTCAACCGCCTGGCCTACAGCATCTCCCGGCAGCTGATCGAGATGGGGGTGCGTGCGGTCGTCGCAGCCGGCTGGGCGGTCGACGACGAAGCCGCAGAATACTTCGCGGCCGAATTCTACGGCGCCCTTCTGCGCGACAACCGGTCACTCGGCGAAGCGGCGTTCCTGGCGCGCAGCCACACCTACGAAAGGTTCGGCACGACGACCAATACCTGGGGTGCCTATCAAATCTACGGTGATCCGGGATACGTCGCCCAGCCCCAGGCGATGGATCGGGGAAGTTCCAACCTGCCCAGCCGGGCGCCGGTGGTTCCGGAAGAACTGCTGGGCGCGATCGAACGGGTATCCGCCTCGATCAGCACGGCGCCCGGCGCCATGGCACAGGATGCCGCCGCGCGGCATGCCGCCAGGGCCGAGAAGCTCTTGAAGGACTGTCCGGAGGCCTGGGGTGCGCGCCCCGATGTCCGCTACGCGCTCGGGCAGCTCTACGGTGCGCTCGGGCGGTCGTATTTCCCCGTGGCGCGCGACCACTTCGTTGCGGCCCTGCAAAGCACCGATCGCGACCGCTCCGTGCCGACGCGTGCGATCGAGGAACTGGTCAATCTGGAGGCGAGGGTCGCCGACGAATCCGATGCCGCGGGATTGAAGGCGGTGGCGGTCTCGGGCCGCACGATGACGCCGCTCGAACTGGTCGAAAGCGCCATTGGCCGACTGGAGAAGTTCGGCTCGGTCATCGACGGAGACGGCGCGCCGGGACCGAACAACCGCGAACGTGCCGCCCTTCTGGGCGGCGCCTGCAAGCGCAAGGCCGCCATCATCGGGCGTGCCCTCATCGCCCGCCGGCCGGGTGCGCGGATGGAGGATCTTCTGGAATCGCTCGAGCGCGGCATCGAGGCGTACGAGACGGCCGCCGGCAAACCGGACGATGCCGACTACAGGTCTTACATCGCGCTCAATGCGCTGGGCTTGCGTGCGACGGAGCGCGGACGGGAACCCGCTCCGCCTTCGCAGCGGCAGGCGTGGCTCGCGCAGGTTCGATTGTGCCGGGAGCGGGCCCACACCGGCTTCCGTTCCATGCCCGATTTCTGGAACGCCGTGATGCCTGCCGATTCCGCAGTGGTCGAGTCGATCATCGTGGGGGACCTGGCGACGGCGGGGCAGGCCGGCGAGGAGACGCTGCAACGCCTGAAGGACGACTACGGCGAAGCGCTGAGCAGCGTGCGTGGCACGCCGCGGGAACTCGATTCCGTGGTCAAGCAACTGGATCTGCTGAGCCTGTTCCTCAAGGTGAAGAGCGTGCTAGCGGCATCCCGGACCGATGCCACGGCGACCGCGCGCCTGTCGAAGCGGCTCGCCCAATTGGCCAATCATCTTTGTCCCGGCAGTTGCCGGCTGGATGACGACGAGCCGGTCGGTCCTGCCGATTCCGGCGAGGTGGGGGATGCACCGAAGCCTGGGCCGGTCCGGAAGAAAACCGCCAAGCGGGTCAGACCGGAACCCGCGCCGGCAAAGGCGAGGAAACCGGCAACGAAGAAGGGCGCATCGACGAAGCGGAAATGATCGACGGCAGGGCGTGCCGGACGACTGGGAAAGCCCGGGGGTTCCGTACAGGGAACGGAACCCCCGGCCATGCTGCAGCGGACGTCGGAAGTCCTGCTCCGCTGCGCCCCAACACTCAGGCCTGAGTGCCGCGATCACCGCGGCGGCGCCAGGCAAGTAGTCCCATCGCGCCCAGGCCGGCGGCCATGGAGGCGAAAGTGGCAGGTTCGGGAACCGCTGCCACGTCTCCGGTACGCACGGCCCAGGCATAGCGAAGGTCCGTCTTGAGCCACGTCAGCTGTGGTCCGGCGTCCGTGTGGAAGGTCCAGGCCTTGGTGGGATCGTTGCCGGCTTCGCCGGCATACCAGTAGTAGCTCGCCTGGAGATTCTTCACGAGTCCGACGTCGTTCTGGTCGCCAAACGAACCGGTGCCGTTGCCGAAGATGCCGTAATCGGGCTGCGGGCCGACACCGCTCGTGTTCGCCCACCCTTTCAAGCCCAGATTCACGTAATACATGTACGCGAGTTCGGCGTGCTCGCTCGTGACGTTGTAGGCGCGGTCCGTCGAGCCGTCGAAGGTGAACGAGTAGACGTAATCGGTGCCGTTAACGGGCGTGTTGACGGCGAGACGCCAGTCGTCGTAGTCGACGTTCCTGACGGCATCGTGGTAGACAAGCGATTCGGCCCACTCATTGGCCGCCTGCCACGTCATCCTGCCATCGGCGTCGAAGCCGGAGGTCTTGGCGTAGTTCGCATCCTGCAGCCAGGTTACGTTCAGCACGTCGTCGTAGAGCAGTCCGCCTCCGCGATCCTGCAGCGCTGCCTGTGATCCGCCACTGATCGCCATGCCGACGACCCATGCCACCACCGTTCCTGTCCGTTGCATCCCCTGGCCCCATCCATTTGTCGGTTCTTGTGCTCCGGCCGCGAAGCGATTATCCGGGCGCGGATTTATCACCTGCACACACCGTGTCCGAGCGCACCGCATTGCATGGCGCAGCGCTGCATGACAACGGCGAATGTCAGACGGACCGAATTGTGGCGTGCACCGATGACGACGATAAGCGACACATTGACGCACGCGACCGAATGCCGCATGGCGGGAAGCCGCGTTTGCGCACCCGGTTCCCGCCGCGGTCACGCAGCGGGTGTTGCGCCGTTCAAGTGGAGACTTCCTTCTCCTCGAACCAGCGGTAGAGCGTGGGGACCACCACCAGCGTCAGCAGCGTGGACGTGATGAGACCCCCGATGACCACGATCGCGAGCGGACGCTGGACCTCGGAACCCGGTCCGGTGGCGAACAGGAAGGGGATGAGGCCCAGCATCGCGACGGTGGCCGTCATCAGCACCGGGCGGAACCGCATCGTGCAGCCTTGCACGATGGCGTCGACGCAGGTCATCCCTTCCTGCCGCAGGGACCGGATATACGACACCAGCACCACGCCGTTCAGCACGGCGATCCCCCATAGCGCGATGAAGCCCACCGACGCGGGCACGGACAGATACTCCCCGGTGACGAACAGCGCCACGACGCCGCCGATGGACGCGAACGGCAGGACCGTGATGATCAGTGCGGCGTAGCGCAACGAATTGAACAGCGTGAAGAGCAGGAAGAAGATGGCGGCGATGGTGATCGGCACGATGATCTTGAGCCGGCTCATCGCGCGTTCCATGTTCTCGAACTGGCCGCCCCACACCAGGAAGTAGCCCTCGGGCAGCTTCACCTCCGCGGCAATCTGGTCCTGGGCTTCCTTCACGTAGCTGCCGATGTCCCGGCCGCCGACGTTGGTGCCGACCACGATGCGGCGCTTGCCCTGTTCGCGGCTCGTCTGCACCGGACCGTCCACGACCTTGATGTCCGCCACTGCGCGAAGTGGAACGACGGCACCGCTGGGGCTGTTCAGCAGAATGTCCGAGATCACGTCGACCTTGTTGCGGAACTCCTCGGGAAACCGGACGACCGCGGGGAAGCGCCGCTCGCCTTCGTAGATCTCCGTGGCCACCTTGCCGCCGATGGCGGTCTCGATCACATCGTGCACGTCGGAGGCATTGAGGCCGTATCGCGCCATGGTCGCGCGTCGCAGGTCGACGGTGAGGTACTGCTGTCCCGTCAGTCGCTCGATGCGCAGATCCTGCGTTCCCTGAACGCGGTTCAGCACGCGCGCGATGTCGTCGCCCACCCGCTTCAGTTCGTCCAGGTCGTCACCGAAGATCTTGATGGCGACCTGGGAGCGCACGCCCGTGACCATCTCGTCCACCCGCTGGGCGATGGGCTGGTGCATGATGAGACTGATGCCCGGCAGGTCCTTGAGTTTCTCGCGTATCGCGGATTCGAAGTCTTCCTGGCTGCGTGTGCCTGCCGGCCACTGATCGCGCGCCACCAGCGACACCACCGGATCGGAATCGCTGTGAGGTTGCGGATCCGCCGGGCTTTCGCCGCGCCCCACCTTGTTCACGACCGTGCGCACGCCGGGAACCGAGGCAATGCGCTTCGAAGCTTCCATCTCCAGATTGAGCACCTCCTCGAACGACATGTTGGGCATGCGGGAGATGGCCGGCGTGATGGAGTTTTCCTTGAGCGTCGGAATGAACGACTTGCCCAGCAGCGGAAACAGGCTCACGGAATTTAGAAGGGCGATGACTGCGAAGATCACGGTCTTGCGCTCGTTGCGCAGGGCCGCATCCAGCAGGCGCAGATAGTTCCGCTTGAGGAAACGGATGGGCCGCGTGTCTTCCTCGTGACCACCCTTGAGGAAGTAGGCGCACAGCGCAGGCGTCAGCGTGAGGGCCAGCAGCAGGGATGCGCTCAGCGCGATGGCGATGGTGTAGGCCAGGGGCGCGAACATCTTGCCTTCCATGCCCTCCAGCGTCATGAGGGGCAGGAACACGAGGATGATGATGCCCACGCCGTACACGACAGGGGTCGCGACCTGCTGCACGGCTTCCAGGATGATGCGCAGCTTGCCTTCGCCCTTGCGGTGCGAGAGCTGCGCGAACGCGTTCTCCACCACGACGACGGCGCCGTCGACGATGAGGCCGATGGCGATCGCCAGCCCGCCGAGCGACATGAGATTGGCGGAGATGCCGAACTGGTTCATGGCCATGAAGGTGATCAGCGGGGCGATGCACAGTGACGCCACCACGATGAGGCTCGATCGCAGATCGCCCAGGAACACGAACAGCACCACGATCACCAGCGCGATGCCCTCGAGCAGCACCTTGACCACGGTCCACAGGGCGGAATCGACCAGTTCCGTGCGGTCGTAGAAGGGCACGATCTGCAGGCCGCCCGGCAGCATGCCCTTCGCGTTGATCTCCGCGACGCGCGCCTTCACGCGCGTCACGACCTCCTTGGCGTTTCCTCCCCGCAGCATCATCACGATGCCGCCGACCGCTTCGGTCTCGCCGTTCTTCACCAGGGCGCCCACGCGGACGGCGGCGCCGATCTTCACGTCGGCGACGTCGCGGATGAACACCGGCGTGCCGTTCTCTTCCTTCAGGACGATGTTGCGGATGTCGTCGATGGAGCGGATGAGCCCGATGCCGCGCACCAGGTACTGCTCGTCGCCCGTGGGCAGGATGCCGCCGCCCGAGTTCGCGTTGTTGCGGGTAAGCGCATCGTAGACCTCGTGGAGCGACAGCTCGTAGTGCCGCATCCGGTCCGGATTGACGAGCACCTGATACTGCCGTTCGAAGCCGCCCTGCGAATTGATCTCCGCCACGCCCTGGATCGAACGCAGCAGGGGCCGCACGACCCAGTCCTGTGCCGTGCGGCGCTCCATCAGTTCGTCTTCCGTGAGCTTGCGTCCCTTGTCGTCGGGCTTCTCCAGCGTGTACTGGTAGACCTCGCCCAGTCCGGTGCTGACCGGCCCCAGCACGGGCGAGATGTCTGCGGGCAGGCGCGAACGCACCTCGATGATCCTCTCCATGACGAGCTGGCGGGCGAAGTACACGTCCACATCATCGCGGAAGACGAGCGTGATGAGCGACAGCGCATTGCGGTTGAGCGATCGCATCTCCACTAGACCGGGCAGGCCTGTCATGGCGATCTCGACCGGGACGGTGATGAAGCGTTCCACTTCCTCCGGCGAGCGCCCCGGCGCCTCGGTGGCGATCTGGACCTGGACGTTGGTGACATCGGGAAAGGCATCGACCGAGAGATTCTGCATGGCGCGCACGCCGAAGGCGGCGAGAGCGACGGCCAGGACGACGAGAATGATTCGCTGCTGCAGCGAAAAACGGACGAGGGCGTTCAGCACGCGTGGTACTCCTGCGGCAATCGTTCGTGTTCAGGGAATGCCCGGCCGCGCGGTGGCGGTCCGGGCGATTGCGTCAGCTTCCTGTTACTGCAGGTTCTGCTTGCGTTCGTTGTTGAGGTGGAACGCACCTTCCGTGACGATGACGTCCTCTGCCGTCAGCCCGTCGAGGACGGGTCGCACGCCGTCGGATTCGTTGCCGAGGTTCACCTGGATGAGCCGGTAGCTGTTCTGTCCCTTGCGGACGAACACGTAGTCCCGGTTGTTCTCGCGGACCACGCCATCCACGGGGACGACGGCCCTTTTCTGCGGGTGATCCTGGATCAGCATGGTGGCCAGCATCGCCGGCCGGATCGTCCGGTCGGCGTTGTCCACTTCCGTGCGGGCCGTGACGGTGCGCGTTTCCGGGTTCACGATGGAACTCACGAATACGATGCGGCCTTCGATCGCGCGATTGCCCAGCGCGGGTATCTGCACCTGCACCACGTCGCCTTTCTTCACCAGATCCGACTGTTTCTCGGGTATCTCCGCCTGGACCCACAGCCGGGACAGGTCGGCCACGGTGAACACCGCGTCCGCGGGTTGCACCACCTGGCCCTGGGCGACCCTGCGTTCGATGATCGTTCCGCTGATGGATGCGACCAGAAAGGATTGCGAGTCCACCGTGCGCGAACGTTCGAGCTTCTCGATGCTCTTCTCCGACATGCCCAACACCTCGAGCTGGTCGTGCGCGGCGCTCAGTTCCGCTGCGGCTTGGGACTGCTCCGTCTCGCGTCGCTGGAGTTCGGCGGCGCCGATGACGTCTGCCTCGAAGAGCTGCTTGGCACGTTCCGCCGCACGTTCCGCGAGAATCTTGGCCGAATACGCCTTGAGGAAACTGAGCTGGGCGCTGGAAAGCTCCGTGCTGTTCAAGCTGGCGAGGATCTGTCCCTTCTGCACGTCCTGACCCAGGATGGCTCGCAATTCGGTGACCCGTCCGGTGACAGACGATCCAATGCGAGCCACGCGCGTCTCGTCCACGCTGGCGGATGCGGGGACGCGCAGCGTCTCGCGGAACTCCACCGACTGAACCGGCAAGGCCTTCACCCACTTCTGCGTCTCCGCGTCGGCCGAGACGGTCAGCGGATCCGACGATGCGCTCGCAGTGGCAGCGTTTCCGGCTGCGGTTGCGGCTGCGGCCTTGGGCGTCTCCTTGCTGGCGGGTTGATCCTTGGATCCACACGCCGCGATCATCAGGGTGGAGGCGAGGGTGCACGCGAGGGCGGCGTTGAGGCGGCTCATTTCGAGTCTCCGATCAGGTCTTTGGCGATGAGGCGTTCGATTTCCACGATGGCGGATTGCTTGTCGAAACGGGCGGCAAGGAAATCCGCGCGCACGGTGCGAAGGACACGTTGCGCATCGAGCACCTCCAGAAAACCCCGTTCACCGAAGCGGAATGCGGATTCGGCCACGCGCAAGGCGTTTTCCGCCTGGCGGATGAGGCCGCCTTCATAGGCGGCGATCTGCTGCCGTGCGACCAGCAAGCGGTTGTAGTTGATCTCCAGTTCTCCGCGCAGCAGCATCCGCTGCTGCTCTCCCAGCACGGCGGCCTGCTGCAGTCCGGCCACCGCTTCGCCGACCGGTCCCTGGCGCTGGTCCCACACGGGGATGGGAATGGAGACTCCGAAGAGCGTCCTGTTCTGATCGGGATCGCGGTCGACACCGGCGAACAGGGTGGGGCGCGGAACCTTCAGCGCGCGCTGTTCCTGGAGCCGGTATTCGGCGCGGCGCAGTTCCACTCGCGCACGCCGCAAGGCGGGGTGACGGTCCTGCATGGTCGTGTAGAGCGACTCGAGCGTCTCGTCGATCGTCGCGGGAACGAAGTCGCCGGCGACGTCCACGTCCGCATCGGTGGCGATGCCCAGAAGCAGCTTGAGCTGTGCGAGTGCCTGCGCAACACGGAGCCTGGCGCTCTGCGCCTGGTTCGTGGCATTGGCGAGTTCGGCTTCCACGCGGACCAGTTCGAAGCGTGCCCGCTCGCCTACGTTGACGCTCACCTCGATGCGATGGCGCGTCTGTTCCAGCAGTTTCTGGTTGTCGAGGGAGAGCTCGTATTCGGCCCGCCGGCGCAGCACCTGGTAGAAGGCCTGCTTCACGTCCGCCCGCAGCGTGATGAGCGACTCCTGGGCGTAGAGCTGCGCGCTCTCGAGTCCGGATTCCGCCTGACGGATACGCGGTTCCCGGTGCGAAGGAAGATCGATCGGCTGGCCGATGGATACGCTCACTCCCTGTCCGGAGGTGACTCCGGGGATTCGCGCCCGGACGCCGCCCCGCAGAGCCTCGATTTCGGGATTGGGGTATGCCTTCGCGGAGGTGGTTCCGCTGCGCGCGCGGTCCACTTCGGTCGCGGCGATCTTGAGGCGGGGGCTGTTCTTCTCGGCGAGTTCCAGCGCCCGGGTGAGCGTCAGGGCCTCGACGGCTTGCGCGGTTCCGGGAAGGCCGGAGAACAGCACGAGAGCGGCAGCCAGAAGGCTTGCGCGTAGTTTCATCGGTATACCTGCATGATGGCAGTTGCAGCAATGGCCGGACGGGTGGGCCCAGCGACTAGCAAGGATCATCCCGTGCCGGACGCTGCGCGGGATCCGAGGCTGACACCGGATTCCCCGCAACGGAGCGGGGAGGCCGGCGCACTGTCATGCGACCGGAGGAGGCCGGTGCAGGTTCGGAGGAGAACGGGTCTCGATGGATATGACCGCAGGCGCGAGACGCCCCACCATGGGCCGTACGCGCAGATCAGGGTACACCGGGAGTGCATGGGGATCGGAGTCCTCCATGTCGTCGACGCAGAATGCAGCCGAATGCGGCTCCTGAGGGGCGGTCAGCGACACGCTGTCGTCCTCGAAACCCGCATCTGCCAGAACCCCATCCGCCGCGAACGAGGCGAACGCGATCAGGAGGATGGCAAGCGCTGCCCGCAATGAGCTGCCGATGTCTATTTCTATTTCCCTGGAATTTGTTCTGTTCGTACCGCGATTGCCGGTTTGCATCGCGGACACGACACGGCTTGGTCGGTACGAGTCCCGCGAAGTTCCATCCGCCGGCAAATTATTCCGGCCCCCGGAGTATGAGCGATGCCTTCGCCCGGTGACAACCCCGGGGAATGGAAGGATTCTCAGTGCGTTCCATCGACGAGCGACTCCGCCCAGTCGAGCACTCTCCTTGTGCGGGGCACGAGCCGCGTCGCGGCATCGTCGAAGACCAGCCAGCGGAACTCGTGATGCTCCGGTCGCCCGGAAACCGGTGAAGGCTCGAGCCGCACATCGCCTCGGGGGCACTCCGCCAGGTAGTAACGGGCGATCTTGCCGCCGGCATAGGGCTCCGTCTCGATCCACAGATCCCCCCAGCGGAAATCCAGATCGGTCAGGGTGGTTTCTTCGCGGGTCTCGCGCCTGGCGGCCTCCAGCGGGCTTTCTCCCTGTTCGATCCGGCCCTTGGGAAAATCCCAGTACGCGAATGCGCGCAGAAGGAGGACGTTCCAGGCGTCCCGATTTCTTCGAACGACCACGACGCCTGCAGATCTGCGAGCTTTCATGGAGACCTGTCCGAGCCGAGAGGGGGCGGGCGATGCCCGGGGCATCGTCACGACGGAGGGATATTGACACATTCCGCGGTCGGCCGATCAAGCCGTCGACTGGCATGGCCCGGCGGCAAGCGCTTGCCGAGGCGGCAAGTTTGATTGAGTCCGCCATGCCGCGTCCTTGCCGGGAGATTCCAGCCGGCCATGGTCGCCGTCGATCCAAGTCAATGAAATACAAGAGGTTCTGTGGAGCGGCCGCGATGTCTGTGCAGGTGGCACGGCCTTCGCACCAGGCATGGCCGTAAACCTCCACCCACCGGTGAACCGATCATGCTGGACCGCTTGAACCGAGTCTTCGAACCCCACGAAAGGGCGTTGCGCCTGCGCGGGTACCGCAGCGAGATTCTGTCGGCCAACATCGCCAATGCCGATACGCCCAACTATCAAGCGCGGGATTTCGACTTCCAGGCCGCCTACCGGGGTGCGGTCGCGAAGGGCGATCTGGCCCTGACGCGCACCGATCCCAAGCACATGGGTGCGTCCGCCTCGAACGCCGGACCGTCGTGGCTCGCGTACCGCAATCCGGTCCAGCCTTCCATCGACGGCAACACCGTGGAACTCGACGCCGAGGTCGGCCGGTTTTCCGAGAACGCCCTGCGCTACCAGGCGGCACTCACCTTCACCAGCAACAGCATCCGCACTCTCGTGGCTGCGATACAGGGTCAGTGATGAGCCTCACGAACGTATTCGACATCGCCGCCTCGGCACTTTCCGCTCAGTCGCAGCGGCTGAACGTCGTGGCCTCGAACATGGCGAACGCCGACAGCGCGGTCAGCGCCGACGGCACGCCCTACCGCGGCAAGCAGGTCGTCTTCCAGGCGCAGATGCTGCGGCCCGGGAGCCTGGCCCCCGCAGTCGCGGTGAAGCAGGTGATCGACGACCCTTCGCCGCCGCGCCTCGTCTACGACCCGAAGCATCCGCTCGCGAACGCGCAAGGCTACGTCACCTTTCCGAACGTCAGCGTGGTGGAGGAGATGACCAACATGATCTCCGCCTCACGCTCGTACCAGATCAACACGGACGTGATGAACACGGCCAAGACCCTCATGTTGCGAACCCTGAGTCTCGGACAATAACCATGGCCACTGCTTCCACCACCGGTGTGACCGGCAACAGTTATCTCAACAGCCTCACCGGCACCAAGGCGAACAAGTCGGCCGAGGATCCGGAGAACCGGTTTCTCACGCTGCTCGTGAATCAGATGAAGAATCAGGATCCGCTGAATCCCATGGAGAACGCGGAAGTCACGAGCCAGCTCGCCCAGATCAGCACGGTGTCGGGAATCGACAAGCTGAACAAGACGCTGGAAAGCATGAGCGGCGCGTTCTCGAGCGCCCAATCGATGCAGGCCGGCAATCTCATCGGGCGCTATGTCACCTCGCAGTCCGACAGCGTGGTGTATCAGGGCCAGCCGATACCGCTGGGCTTCGCACTGGACGCGACCACCGCGAGCGGCACCCTCGTGGTCAAGAACGACAAGGGCAAGGTGGTCCATACCGAGGACTTCAAGGAAATGACGTCCGGCCGTCACGACCTCTGGTGGAACGGCGATGTGTCGCTGTCCAAGGCAGCCGCGTCCGGCCGATACACCTACGACGTGTCTTCCGTCGATGCGACGGGCAAGGCCACATCCGTCGCCAAGGACGTCGCGTTCACGTACGACGGCTCGTCCATCCAGCTTCCCATCGACGCCACCAGCGCGTCGGGGACGCTCAAGCTGACCATCAAGAATTCCAACGGCGAGACCATCCTGCAGAAGGATCTGGGCGCGAGTAGTGCGAATGCCTCCACCTATGCCTGGCAGGGGGACATCAACAAGGCCACGGGCGGTATCTACAGGTTCGAAGTGAGCACGCTCGGAGAGGATGGCAAGAAGCACAAGGTCGAGAAGACCTACGGCTTCTCGCCGGTGGACAGCGTGTCGCTCGCCAACGGGCTCACGGTCAATACCGTGGGCATGGGTGCCGTTCCTTTCAGCAGCATCGAGAGCGTCCTCTGAACGGCGCGAGTGCCGCAGGGAACCAGACAGTGATTCAAGTCAAGGGAGTCTGACGATGGGTTTTCAAACCGGTTTGAGCGGTCTCAGCACCGCGTCGCGCAACCTGGATGTGATCGGCAACAACGTCGCCAATGCGTCGGTCGTGGGCTTCAAGCAGTCCTCCGCCCAGTTCGCGGACGTCTTCGCCGCGAGTTCGTCGAACAATCAGGTCGGCATCGGTGCGAAAGTGCAGTCGATCGCCCAGCAGTTCAATCAGGGCAACATCACGCCGACGTCCAACCCGCTCGATTTTGCCATCGCCGGCAGAGGCTTCTTCCGGCTCTCCGACAACGGCGAGATCGCATACTCCCGCAATGGCCAGTTCCGGCTCGACAACGAGGGTTACATCGTGAATGCCGAGGGCCTGAATCTGACGGGCTACGGCATCGACGCCAACGGGAACATCGTCAATTCGTCGCCGGAGCCGCTGCAGTTCGACACGGCGGATCTTCCTCCGCAGGAAACCAGCCGTCTGGATGCCCGGGTGAACCTGAACTCGGAAGAGACTGCCATCGGGGGAGGGGTGACCTTCGACCCGACCAATGTCTCGACCTACCACTATTCGACCTCGGCAACCGTGTTCGACTCGCTCGGCAGCTCGCAGGTCATCACGATGTACTTCGTCAAGACGGCGGCCAACGCGTGGGACATGTACGCCAATGCCACGGCGGCCGGAACGACCACGACCGTCGACCTGGGCAACGGCGCGGGCGCGGCCGTGCCGCTCGCCTTCGACAGCAACGGACAACTCACGACCACCATGCCGCTGACGGCCACCGTGACGGTGTCCACCGGCGCGACCGACCCGCTGGTATTCCCTTTCGATCTGACCGGAAGCACCCAGTTCGAGTCCGCCTCCGGCATCAATTCGCTCTTCCAGGACGGATACACCTCCGGACGTCTCACCGGTTTCAATGTCACGGGTGACGGTACGATCAAGGGGCGCTACAACAACGGACAGTCGCGCAATCTCGGCCAGGTCGTGCTGGCCGACTTCGTGAATACGCAGGGCCTCGGACCTCTCGGCAACAACCTGTGGCAGGAAACGGTCGCCTCCGGACTGCCTCTGGTGGGCGTGCCGTCCAGCGGGACGCTCGGCAGCCTGCAGTCGGGTGCCGTGGAAGATTCCAACGTGGAACTCACGTCCGAACTGGTCGCGATGATCGTCGCGCAGCGCGTCTACCAGGCCAATGCGCAGACCATCAAGACGCAGGACGCCGTGCTGCAGACGCTGGTCAATCTCAGGTAACAGTCCCTGGACCCTACTCCCTAGTCCCTAGACCCTAGACCCTAGACCCTAGACTCGGAAACCCCCCATGGACCGCCTTCTGTACGTCGCCATGAACGGCGCCAAGAGCATGTTCGACCGGCAGAACCAGGTCGCGCACAATCTTGCGAACGTCTCGACCGCCGGCTATCGGGCGGAGACCATGGCATTCCGCGCGCTGCCCGTGGAAGGGCCAGGGCGCCACACGCGGACGTTCGTGGTCGATTCGACGACGGGTACCGACTTCTCGATCGGCCCGATGCGCGAGACCGGACGCGTGTTCGATGTAGCGCTGGACGGCAAGGGTTTCATCGCAGTGCGCGGCGCCGACGGCAAGGAGGCCTATACCCGCGACGGTGCGCTGCAACTCGGACGTAACGGCGTACTGGAGACGAAGAACGGCCTGCAGGTCCTCACGGATGCCGGCGGCACCATCGTCATCCCGCCGGACAACACCATCACGGTCGGGCGCGACGGCACCATCTCCGCCATTCCGATGGTGGGCATTCCGAACACCGCGACCATCGTCGGCCGCATCAAGCTGGTCAATCCTGCCGAGAAGACCCTGCAGCGAGGCACCGACGGACTGTTCCGCCAGGAAAGCGGCCGGCCCGCGCCGGCCGATGCCGGTGTGCGGCTCACCAGCGGCATGCTGGAAGGCAGCAACGTGAACGCCGTGGAGGCGATTACCAGCATCATCTCCGTCGCTCGCCAGTACGACACGCAGGTGCGTCTGATGCAGAGCGCCGACCAGAACGCGCGCGGCCTTTCGCAGCTGCTCACCCTCAACGCCTGACGGCCGGTCAGACCGACCATTCGACAGAAGAGACTCACCAACATGATCCGTTCCCTCTGGACCGCCAAGACCGGGCTCGAAGGCCAGCAGTTCAACGTCGATGTCATCTCCAACAACCTGGCCAACGTCAGCACCAACGGCTTCAAGCGCCAGCGTGCGGTGTTCGAAGACCTGCTGTATCAGGTCGTGCGTCAACCGGGAGCCCAGACGTCCCAGCTCAATCAGGTTCCCTCCGGCCTCCAGCTGGGCACCGGCGTGCGGCCCGTCGCGACGGCCCGCGTGTTCACCACCGGCAATCTGCAGCAGACCAGCAACCAGCTGGACATCGCCATCAACGGCCAGGGGTTCTTCCAGGTGCTGCTGCCGGACGGATCCACGGCCTACACCCGTGACGGCTCCTTCCAGATGGACAACCAGGGCAACATCGTCACATCGAGCGGCTACCCGATACAGCCCGGCATCACCATCCCGCCCAACACGATCAGCATCACCATCGGCAACGACGGCACGGTGACGGCCGTGGTGGCGGGAAGCCAGACGCCCACCCAGGTGGGCACGATCCAGCTCGCGAACTTCACCAACCCCGGCGGCCTGCAGGCGCGCGGCGAGAACCAGTTCCTGGAGACCGCCTCGTCAGGCGCGCCGCAGGTCAATCAGCCCGGCACCAACGGACTTGGCGTGCTCAACCAGGGATTCGTCGAGACCTCCAACGTGAGCGTGACGGAGGAACTGGTGAACCTCATCACGGCGCAGCGCGCCTTCGAGATCAACTCCCGGTCGATCCAGTCGTCCGACCAGATGCTGCAGAAGCTCACGCAGCTCTGACCTTCCGCGTTTTTCCGGTTCCGCGGGCTACGGATCGATCTGCCAGCAAGCCGGAAGATCCCCGCGCCCGCGGACCCTCGCGAACCCGTGGCGTCTGCGCCGCTCCGCGAACCACTGCATTCATCATCGACGGCGCCCGTGCCGCATTGCCCACGTTCGTGCCGCCGTGGACATCCTTGCCGGGCCGGCAAGCGGATGCCGCCCGGTCACCAGGCAACAGTCCTCGTTTGTTCGTTCAAGTATCTGTCCCGTAATAACATTTTTCGGGTCTTCGGGCTGGCACGACCACTGCGAATAGACCCGCATGAAACTTCGCCCGCTCCGACCATGAACAGACTCTCCTTGACGCTGGGCTGCGCCTGCGTTCTTGCCGGGTGCGGCATGACTACGCCCAGCACCTCGGTCCACCAGCCCATGAGCGCGCGCCCTGCGCCCGCGGCCGTGGCCTCGCAGGACAACGGATCCATCTATCAGCCGGGCACGGCAAAGCTCGCGTTGTTCGAGGACCGGCGTGCCCGCTACCTGGGTGACACATTGATGGTGATCCTCGAGGAACGCACCAATGCCTCGAAGACGACCTCCAGCGCCGCCAACCGCTCCGGTTCCGTGTCCGCGACGATCCCGACGCTCACGAAGGTGCCGGGGGCGAGCCTGGAAGGACTGGAGGTCGGCGCAACCACCGACTCGACGTTCGAAGGCGGCGGCAACAGCGCGGCGAACAACGTGTTCACGGGCAACGTCGCGGTCACGGTGATCGAGGTCTATCCCAACGGCAATCTGCTGGTGAGCGGTGAGAAGCAGATCACGCTCAACAATGGTACCGAGTACATCCGCTTCTCCGGGGTCGTGAACCCGGTGAATCTCAGTTCCGCGAACACGGTGTCGTCCACCCGAGTTGCAGATGCCCGCGTGGAATACAAGGGCAAGGGCTACGCCACCGAGGCACAGAACATGGGCTTTCTGCAGCGCCTGTTCCTTTCCATCTCTCCGTTCTGATTCGGATCTCCCTGGAGCACGAACTTGAAGCCCGCTCATCTTCTCCGCCTCTGCGTATCGATCGGCGTTTCCCTGGCAGCGCTGGCCGTGTCTCCGGCCGCCTCCGGCGCCGAGCGCATCAAGGATCTCGCCGTGATGTCCGGGGTCCGCATGAATCAGCTCGTGGGCTACGGTGTCGTGGTCGGTCTGGACGGCACCGGCGACCAGACGACACAGACGCCCTTCACGACCCAGGCGCTCACGAGCATGCTGAACCAGATGGGTCTCACCTTGCCGCCCGCGGCACTGCAGCTTCGCAACGTGGCCGCCGTGATGGTGACCGCCCAGCTGCCGCCCTTCGTGCGGCCGGGTCAGCCCGTCGACATCACGGTCTCCTCCATTGGCAATGCGCGAAGCCTTCGCGGAGGGACGCTGCTGCTCACCCCGCTTCGCGGGGTCGACGGCCAGGTCTACGCCATTGCCCAGGGCAACGTCCTGGTCGCCGGTGCCGGTGCCCAGTCGGGCGGCACGAGCACGACGGTGAATCACCTGAATGCCGGGCGCATTCCCGCAGGCGCCACGGTGGAACGTGCGGTCCAGGCAGCGCTGGGGCAGGGAGAGTTCATCACCTACGACACCATCGATACGGACTTCACGACCGTGGCACGCATCGTCGAGACGATCAATGCGGCCGTGGGGCCGGGGACCGCCACTGCCGCCGATGCGAGGCAGGTGCGCGTCCGCGCTCCGCTCGACAGCACTCAGCGCGTCGCCTTCATATCGAGAGTGGAGAACCTGCTGGTCAATGCGGGCGAGGCCGCCCCTCGCGTGATCGTCAACAGCCGCACCGGCTCGGTCGTGATGAACACCCGCGTCAACGTCGCGAACTGCGCCGTGGCACACGGCAATCTGCAGGTGACCATCCAGAGCGATCCCATGGTGAGCCAGCCCAACGCGCTGTCCGGCGGACAGACCGTCGTGACCGACCGGCCTCAGGTCGAGATCAAGGAGGACAAGACGGGGCTCATCGTCCTGCCCAACACCAGCTCGCTCGCCGACGTGGTGCGGGCGCTGAACGCCGTCGGCGCGACGCCCACCGACCTTCTTGCCATTCTCCAGGCGATGAAGGCGGCCGGTGCGCTCAAGGCCCAGCTCGAGATCATCTGAGGAATCGCGCCATGAACGTGACCGACGCCGCGCAGCTCGCCATCGATCCGCAGGCCCTTGGCAGCCTCAAGGGCATCGCCAAGAAGGACGACGAGAAGGCACTGCGCAAGGTCGCGCAGGAGTTCGAGGGGCTGCTCCTGAACCAGGTCATGAAGTCCATGCGCAACGCGAGTTTCGGCGACGACATGTTCGAAAGCGACACCACCCGCACCTTCACCGGCATGCTGGATCAGCAGTACGTGCAGGACATCACGCGGGGTTCCGGGCTCGGCCTGGCGGACATGATCGTCCGGCAGGTCCAGCTCGCCCAGGGCACGGGGGTCAAGAATTCCGACCCTACTGCCGATAAGTCTTCAACGTAGCGGTCCCGGAACGAAAGGGACACGAGGAACGGCAAGTCATGGCAAACGTTCTTTCCATCGGCATCAGCGGTCTCAATGCGGCCCGCGCGGGTCTCACGACCACGGGCCACAACATCGCCAACGTCTCGACGCAGGGTTTCACCCGGCAGGCGGTCGTGTACACATCGGCCATGCCCCAGTTCACCGGCTCGGGCTACATGGGCTCGGGCGTGAACGTGTCCACGGTCCAGCGGCAGTACAGCACCTTCCTGGAAACCCAGCGTCTGGCGGTGGAAACCCGGCAAGGCTTCCTGGACGCCTTCCTGGTCCAGGCCCAGCAGATCGACGACGTCCTGGCGGATCCGACGAGCGGCCTGTCGCCCGCCCTGCAGGACTTCTTCTCGGGCGTGCAGGACGTTGCATCGAACCCGTCCTCCGTGGCTTCCCGGCAATCGATGCTGAGCCTGTCGGAATCGCTCGTGGCCCGTTTCAACGCGCTGGATGCCCGATTCGGCGATCTGCGCTCCGGCGTCAACACGGAAATCATCGCCTCGGTCGACCGCATCAACAGCATGGGTTCGCAGATCGCCGCGCTCAATCAGCAGATCGCCGCCTCGTCGGGGCCGGCGGAGATGCCGCCGAACGATCTGCTGGATCAGCGGGATGCGCTGGTCGCCGAACTCAATTCCCTGGTGAAGGTGTCCACCACCACGGAGGTCGACGGTTCACTGAGCGTCTTCATCGGCACCGGACAGATGCTGGTGGTCGGATCCAAGACCATGACGCTTGCGGCGTCTCCTTCGGCGGAGGATCCCCGCAACTACCAGATCGCGCTTTCCATCGGATCGGCCACGGTCAACATGCCGACGTCCATCTTCCAGGGAGGCAAGCTGGGCGGTCTGCTGTCCTTCCGCGACGAGATGCTGGACAAGGCGCAGAACACGTTCGGGCGCGTGGCGCTCACGCTCGCGCACACCTTCAACGAGCAGCACCGCCTGGGGCAGGATCTCCACGGCGCGCTGGGCGAGGATTATTTCAGCGCGCCCGATCCCTTCGTGCAGGCACGAGCGACGAATGCGGGCGACGGCGTCCTCGGTGCGACGGTCTCGGATGTCGGCGCTGTGACACTGTCGGATTACCGCGTGCTCTATATGGGCGGCAACTACACCGTCCGCCGCGTGCCGGAAGGCACCGAGACGACCTACGCCTCCATGCCGCAGACGTTCGACGGCATCACGCTGGATCTCACGAGCGGGACGCCGGCCGACGGCGATACGTTCATGATCCAGCCTACGCGCTTCGCTGCCCGGAACATCGACGTCCGCATCAGCGACACGGCGATGATCGCTGCGGCCGCGCCGATTCGCACCAGCGCCGACATCGACAACAACGGCAACGCCAAGATCTCCGCCGGAATCGTCACCGACACGACGGACCTGCCGCTGCCCAATGACGTGACGTTCACCTACGACCAGGCCGCGAACGAATGGGTCGTCGCGGGAGCATCGCCCTCGGCCGGGCCGTTCGCCCATTCGCCCGGATCGGACATCAGCTTCAACGGCATGACGTTCACCATCACGGGAAATCCGTCGGATGGGGACGTCTTCACGCTGACCAACAACACGGCAGGGGTTTCGGACAACCGCAACGTGCTGTTGCTGGCCAAGCTGCAGACGGCCAACACCATGGCCGGCGGCACGGCGAGCTACCAAGGCGGCTACAGCCAGATGGTGAGCGACGTCGGCAACCGGACGCGCGAGATCGAGGTGCAGCTCAAGGCGCAGGACGCGCTCGTCAAGCAGGCGACCGACGCGCAGCAGGCATTCTCGGGGGTCAACCTCGACGAGGAGGCCGCCAACCTGGTGCGGTACCAGCAGGCCTATCAGGCGTCGGGCAAGGTGCTGCAGATCGCATCGCAGCTCTTCGACGTGATACTGGAACTCAACTAGCGGGCGGCGCATGAGAGTCAGCACCAACACGGTTTTCGAGCAGGGCGTCTACAACATCCTGCGGGGTCAGGCGCAGCTCATCAAGACGCAGGACCAGATCTCCACCGGGCGGCGCGTGCTTTCGCCGTCGGACGATCCGGTCGCTTCGTCCCGCGCGCTGGAAGTCTCGCAATCCAAGTCGGTGAACGCGCAGTTCAACCGCAACAGCGAGTCGGCGCAGGCCGCCATCTCGCTGCAGGAAGAGTCGCTCAACCGCTACACCTCGCTGCTGCAGGACGTGAAGACGCTGGCCGTGAATGCGGGCAACGGCGCGCTGACGCAACGCGAACTGAAGAGCCTGGCCGCCGAATTGCGCGGCCGCTACGAGGAACTGCTGGGCATCGCCAACACGACGGATTCCAACGGCCTGTATCTGTTCTCCGGGTTCCAGGGCAATACGCTTCCCTTCACGGAGAATTCCCCCGGTGTCGTGGCCTACAACGGCGACGAGGGTACGCGGCTCGTCCAGGTGGGGCCAGCGCGCGACATTCCCGTGAGCAACTCCGGCGCGGAGGTATTCCAGAAGATCCGCAACGGCAACGGCACGTTCGTCACGGCTGCGGCCGGCACGAATACCGGTACAGGCGTCGTCACTCAGGGCGTCGTGCGCAACGAGGCGGCGTGGAACACGGCGGGAAATCCGAAGAACTTCGAGGTCCGCTTCCACGTGGACAGCACCGTCATTCCACCCCGGACGACCTACGACATCGTGGACACGGTGAACGGCGTGTCGTTGCTGACGGGCGGCGCACCCGCGGCAGGCCCGCACACCCGGACCTATCAGACCGGTGCGGCCATCTCGCTCTCGACCCAGACACCGCCCGACACCAACCCCACGGCATTCGACTACGGCATCGAACTCTCCGTGACGGGCACGCCGGCCGATGGAGACGCCTTTACCGTCGAGCCGAGTGCGACGCAGGACGTCTTCACGACGATGTACAACCTGATCACCGCCATGGAGAACACGGGTGCGGGAGCGACGGAAAACACGCGCCTCACGAACTCGCTCAACACGGCGCTGACCGAGATCGACAATGCGCTGGACGTCAATCTCCGTGTGCTGGCGGCCGTGGGCTCGTACTCCAAGGAACTTGACGTCAATCGCGAAGTGGGCGAAGACCTCAATCTGCAGTTCGACAAGATGCTGTCGAGCCTGCAGGACCTGGACTACGCCTCTGCCATCACCCAGCTGACCTATCAGCAGATCTCGCTCGACGCGGCCCAGAAGTCGTTCATGCAGGTGCAGCAGCTGTCGTTGTTCGAACTGCTCTGATCTTCACCTGACGCCGCGCACCGGGTCCGCCGCTGTGGGGGCGGCGCGAGGCGCATCGCCGCCTTTGCCGTTCTTTCGAACTCAGTGCCGTTCCGGCTTCGCGCAGCGTTCGAGCGTGGCGTAGAGCGCGCTTGAATAGGCCTGCCATTCGGCGGCGAATGCCGAGGCATCCTTGCCGAACCGGGCGCCCGATTCGTTGAGCGCCTCGGCAGAAGCATTGAACCGGGCGAGCCGTTCGCGCAGTTGTCCCTGACGGGTTGCGTGATCGTGCAGGGCTTCGTTGTGTTCCGTGACCTTCCGGTTGAAATTCTCTGCCGCGTAGCCGAGGCGCTGAGCGGCATCCGGATTCTTCCGCCGCTCGATCTGCAGTTTCTCGATATCGGATTTCATGCGCATCAGGGCCGCTTCGCCCTCGGCAAGGCGGGACTTTTCTGCGGCGAACGCGCGCTTCTCGCCGTCCAGTTCGCGCCGCTTCTCGTCGAGGACTTTCCGGTCTGTCCGGATCGCGCCATACGTGGCGTCGAGCTTGTCGCGCTCGGCGAGCAGTGCGCCGTACTGCGATGTCCAGTGCTCCGATGGCCCTTCGCATTGCGCCGCGGCTCCCACGGAAGCGTCGCCGGGCAGCGGGTCCAGGTCGGCACGCCAGTGGGGAGGGGCGGAAGGTGACGCGGAGGAGGAATCGTCGGCGGTGGCGGGAAAGGACAGCGACAGAAGGGCGAGCGTGGCGAATAGCAGGCGATGCTTGATGAGAATCATGCGAAACCGTGAATACGTTGTCTGCCGTGGCGAGAAATACGCACCGCATCCCGATGGAAAACAGTGCTTGTTGTTCGTCAGCCGATGGTACGGCATCCCTTCCGCCGCGTCGATTGCCCGGCGGGTCCGGGGCGCCCGCTGGCGCTCCGGTTCAAGGTGGGGAAGGGGAGTCTGCGTCGGGTCTGCAGCCGGCTCGATCGAACGGCCCACGCACCGGGCGGCCCGGGCACCACACGTTCAGCCGGCCCGTTGCCGCTCATGTCTCGGCACCCGGACTAGCCGGCACCGGTGTCGGAGCGCCACCGCGTCCATCGGGACAGGAAGTCCGGCCAGTCGGCCTCCAGCCAGCCGCGCACGCTGTTGAGGAACGCCAGCGCATCGGCTCGCCGCGGATCCTCGACCGTGAGCCGGGCCTCCTCGATCCGTCCCTCCGCCAGAAGATGCGCGCGGTACACGCCCGGCAGCAGACCAGCATCGGCCGATGGCGTCAGCCACCGGCCTTCGATCCGCAGCGCGACATTGCCGAACGTCGTCTCGGTGAGCGCTCCATCGCGGTTCCTCAGGACCGTGTCGAACCAGTCCCCGCCCGCCTGAGGTGCGTGAGGGGCATAGGCGTCGCGCCGGGTGGTCTTGTGCCGGATGAATTCGTCGGCCCGCGGCATGGGCTCCCGCGCCCAGGCGAGGCGGACCGGGCCGGCCGTGGCGGGCAGCGGTGTGGCTTGCGCGGCCGGGCGGCCCGAGGCATCGACGCGAAGCCGGACGCGATAGAGGCCCGTCGGATGTGTTGTCGCGACCTCCTCGATGCAGCGCGTGACGGCGCTCATCTCGCAGGGCCGGCCGAAGTGGCGGGCCGAGTCTGCAAGACGCCGGAGGTGCCCGTCGAGCAGCCAGTAGACGCCCTCCTCGAGACGCAGCGTTTCCAGCAGGTCGAAGGCAGACGCGGCCCGAACGAGGAATGCCTTCTTGTGCAGCCATTCGCGGGCTTCCGCCGGCGCAGTGGAGTCGTGCGTGATGCCGCTGCCCACGCCGCAGACCGCCCGCCAGGACGGCCGCGCGGATGCGGGGGTGTCATCCGCTTCGTCGAGGACCACGGTCCGGATCGGGACGTTGAACACTGCCGATCCACCCGGACGGAGGAGACCGATGGCCCCGCAGTAGACGCCGCGGGGCTGCGGTTCGAGCCGGTGGATGATTCCCATGGCGCTTCGCTTCGGCGCACCGGTCACCGAGCCGCAGGGAAAGAGTGCGGCGAACAGCGCCGACAATGCGAGCCCGGGCACCGTTTGCGCGGTGACCGTCGAGGTCATCTGCCATACCGTCGGCAGCGCCTGCACCTCGAACAGGGTGGGCACGCGCACGCTGCCCAGGACCGCGATCCGCGACAGGTCGTTGCGGGTGAGATCCACGATCATCAGGTTCTCCGCGCGTTCCTTCTCGTCCGCGCGCAACGACTGCGCGGCCTGTGCGTCCCGCGGGGCTGTGGCCCCCCTGGGCGCCGTTCCCTTCATCGGCCGGGCGGTCACGATGCCGTCGTGCCAGTGGAAGAAGAGTTCCGGGGACACGCTCAGGATCCGCTGCGGTACCAGTCCCAGACGGTGGGGGATGTGGAACACGTACCCGTCCGGCTGGCTTGACCGCAGTGCATGGAAGTAGGCGTCCGCGTCGTTTTCGAGACGGCTCGCGAGCGGCGTCGTCAAGTTGACTTGATAGACGTCGCCATCGCGAATGCGGGCGCGGATCTCCTGGACGGATGCCGCGAACGGTGTGCCCATGCCGCCTTCGGCGGCCGCCTCGAGGGACAGGGAGTCGGTCCATTCCGAGGTCTTCCAGGGGGCTGCCGCCGCCTGCGTGCCGTCGTCGAGCCATTCGTGCGCCCGGTCGAAGACCGCGAAGGCGGCGAGCGGGCTGCCGGGTACCGGCGGATGCAGATGTTCCCCCACGCGAAACACCGGGTTCAGACCGGCGGCCGCTTCGTAGGTCATCCAGCCGACACACCAGCGGCCGGCCAGGGCCTCGCGATGAGCGCTGTCGATGACGGGTGCGACGTCGGCGGGTTCGCGGGCCACGAGCCAGCAGACGGGATCGCGAAAACGAAGGCGCAGGCGCGAACGCGGATCCTTGCCTTCGGCAGGGAAGGCAGGCACGTCGGCGAGGATGTCGTGAAGCGGGGAAGACACGGGCGGGACGGGTAGCGTAGGCGGGAGGATAGCCCGTCTGCGGAACCGGGTGAGCGCCGGCAGCGGGTGGAGGCATCGCGGGTCGTGTTCGCGTTGTGGACGCGGGCCGTCTTACGGGGACGGGTGAGGGTCGGGTCCGCCGGACGACGACGGGAATGTGTTCCGCGCACGCCGGTGGAGCGTTCGCCGGGACGGAGTCGTGTCATCAGTGGAAGTCGCGCGATTGCGTCGCCAGATGACCCAGCAGATGGGAGAGATCCTCCAGCTTTCCGGCGATCAGATGGGCCACGCTGCCGTCGCGTTCGAGCGTACCGTGGACGGCCAGCAGCTTCGATCCCAGCAAGGCGCGGCGCTGACGTTCGGCGAGATCGTGCCAGACCACCACGTTGGTGGAACCGGTCTCGTCCTCCAGCGTCACGAAGATCACGCCGCTGGCCGTGCCGGGCCGCTGCCGGCAGGTCACCAGACCGGCCGAGCGGACCAGCTGTCCGTGCCGCGCATGCAGCAGTTGCTGCGCCGTGAACATCCGCCGCTTCTTCAAATGGGCACGGAGCAGGGCAAGCGGATGGCGTCCGAGGGTAAGACCCAGGCTTGAATAATCGGCGACGATCTCCTCGCCTTCGGTAGGCCAGGGCAGTTCGGGCGTGGCATCGCGGATGACGGTATCGCGCAGGATGGGGGGGCGGCTTTCGATTCCGGCGATCTCCCACAGCGCTTCGCGCCGGTGACCGCTGACGGACGCCAGCGCGCCGGCGTGCGCCAGGCATTCCAGTTCGTGCCGGTTCAACCCGGCGCGCAAGGCGAGCTGCTCGAAGGATTCGAACGGCGTGCGCCGCGCTTCCACGATGCGTTCCGCCGACGCCTGGGACAACCCCTTGATCATGCGCAGGCCGAGGCGCAGAGCGGGCGAGGGGAGGTTCATGTGCTTCGCACCGCTCGGGGAACCCACCCTCACCCCCGCCCCTCTGCTCCACCCCGAAAAGTCTTCGACTTTCCGGGGGCCCCGGTCTGAGGGCGAGGGGAGATTCGTGTGCTTCGCACCGTTCGGATCGCCCACCCTCACCCCCGCCCCTCTGCTCCACCCCGAAAAGTCTTCGACTTTCCGGGGGCCCCGGTCTGAAGGAGAGGGGAAATTACTGTGCTTCGCACCGCTCGGATCACCCACCCTCCCTTGCTTGCCTGCATGAGATTCGCAGCAGCAGGTCCCTTCCCCTTCAGGGGGAAGGACAGGAGGGGGGTGGGGGGCACCGGATCCGGGAGCGGCGGTCCCGCGACTTTCCTGTTGCTTCTCTCCTCCCGCCCACAGCCCATCCGGGGCATTTCCTGGCGCTTCGTCACGACTCCCTGAATAGCAGGTCCCTTCCCCTTCGGGGGGAAGGACAGGAGGGGGGTGGGGGGCACCGGATCCGTGAGCCGCGATCCCGGGACTTTCCCATTGCGCATCGCCTGTCGCCCATCGCCTGTCTTTCAGCACGCAATCCCACTCGCTCTCCAGCACATCCACGGGCAGCACTTCCACGCCGTGGCGCTGCGCGTCCTGGACGAGTTGCGAAGGGGCGTAGAAGCCCATGGGCTGGCTGTTCAGCAATGCCGCACAGAAGGCCGCAGGCTCGTGGTACTTGAGCCAGGCGGAGACGTACACGAGCAGTGCGAAGCTCGCGGAGTGGGATTCGGGGAAGCCGTATTCGCCGAAGCCCAGGATCTGCTGGAAGATCTGGCGCGCGAACTGTTCGGAGTAGCCGCGGCTGCGCATGCCTTCCACGAGACGGTCCTGGAAGTGGGTGAGGCCGCCCTTGCGCCGCCATGCCGCCATGGAGCGGCGCAGGCGGTCGGCCTCGCCCGGGCTGAAGCCCGCGGCCACGACGGCCAGCTGCATCACCTGCTCCTGGAAGATGGGCACGCCCAGCGTGCGTTCCAGCACCGACCGCACTTCGGGCGAAGGATAGGTGACCGGTTCCAGCTTCTGCCGGCGGCGCAGGTAGGGATGCACCATGCCGCCCTGTATCGGTCCTGGGCGGACGATGGCGACCTCGATGACCAGATCGTAGAAGCACCGGGGTTTCAGGCGCGGCAGCATGCCCATCTGGGCGCGCGACTCCACCTGGAACACGCCCACGGAGTCTGCCTTGCAGAGCATGCCGTAGACGGCCGGGTCTTCCGCCGGGATGTCGTGCATGCCGAAAGGGCGCCCCCGCAGCACGCTCACCATGTCCAGCGCACGCCGGATCGCCGAGAGCATGCCCAGGGCCAGCACGTCCACCTTGAGCAGCCCCAGGGCGTCGAGATCGTCCTTGTCCCACTGGATGATCGACCGGTCGGGCATGGCCGCGTTCTCCACCGGCACCAGGCGGGACAGGGGGCCGCGGGAGATGACGAACCCGCCCACGTGCTGGGACAGGTGGCGCGGAAATCCGATCAGCGTGCGCGTGAGCGCCACCAGCTGGCGCATGCGCAGCGAACGCGGGTCGAAACCGGTTTCCCGCAGGCGCTCGGCAACCACTTCGGTGCCGCGATCCCAGAAGGCGAGATTCTTGGCGATGCGGTCCACCTGGGCGAGATCGAGCCCCAGGGCCTTGCCCACGTCGCGGAAGGCGCTCTTGGGCCGGTAGCAGATCACCGTCGCCGCGATCGCCGCGCGTTCGCGCGTGTACTTGGCGTACAGGTACTGGATGACTTCCTCGCGGCGCTGGTGCTCGAAGTCCACATCGATGTCGGGCGGCTCGTTGCGTTCCCTGGAGATGAAACGCTCGAACAATGTCGACATGCGCGCCGGGTCCACTTCGGTGATGCCCAGCGCGAAGCACACGGCCGAGTTGGCGGCCGAACCGCGGCCCTGGCAGAGGATGTGGCGGCGCCGCGCGAACCGGACGATGTCGAACACGGTGAGGAAGTACGGCTCGTAGCGCAGCTCGGCGATCAGGGCGAGCTCGTGTTCCACCTGGGCGTGGACGGAACGGGGAACCCCGGTGCCTTTCGCGGGGGAGGGATGGAACGCGAGCGAATGCGCCGCCGCCATGCCGCGAACGGCGGGTTCGCGGGCAGCGCCGGCCGGCTTGAGTCCGGCGGCAGGATCGCTGCCGGGGAAGGCGGGCGATTCAAGGGAAGAATCGCCGTGTGCGGGGCCGGGCGACCCGGCGGAAGGCGGCCCGTCGCCGTCGAGGCGCTCCCACGGGGGCGGCCCGCCTTCATAACGCCAGGCGAGGCCGATCCGTGTGAGCTTGCGCAGCCAGGTGGTGGGCGTTTCGCCGGGGGGCGAGAGTTCTTCCGGATACTCGTAGCGCAGTTCGTCCAGGGAAAAAGTGCAGCGGTCCGCGATGGCGACGGAGGCTTCGAGCCACTCGCCGGGATACAGGCCGGCCAGCGTTTCGAGGGGACGCAGATGACGTTCTGCGTTGGGATGCAGAGCCGTGCCTGCTGTCGCGACGGGCGTGCCCAGCCGGATGGCGGTCATCACGTCCTGCAGCGCGCGTCGCTGGCGTGCGTGCATGTGCACGTCGTTGGCGGCCACGACGGGAATCGCTGCGGCGGCGGACAGAGCGCGCAGATGAGTGAGGTGGGCCGCGTCGTCCGGCCCCTGATGCAGTTCGGCGGCGAGCCAGAGACGGTCACCGAAGCGGGCGCGCAGCCAGCGGGCGGTGTCGAGCAGGGAGGAAGGCGCGCAAGCCGGTGAGGCCGGTGGCGGGCCCGCCATGGCCGCCAGGCGGTGGCTGTCTCCGGTGACCGTGCGTTCGGTTTTTCCTTCTCCGGCGACCGGCGTCCGGGGCCGAAAGCTCCGGATCCACAGCGCCATGCACGCCGGCACGCCATCGTCGAGATCGCGGCGGGTGAGGCGGTACGACCCCTTTCCGGTACGGCGCCGTGCCGTGGTGACGAGTGCCGAGAGATTGCCGTAGCCCTCCCGGTTCATGGCGAGCAGCACCAGCGACGGACCGTCTTCCAGGTGGATCTCGATGCCGACGATGAGGCGCAGGCCGTGTTCCTTCGCGGCTTCGTGGGCGCGCACGATGCCGGCGAGCGAACACTCGTCGGTGATGGCGAGCGCCCGGTATCCCAGCTTCGCGGCCCGTTCCACCAGTTCGCCGGCGTGGGAAGCCCCGCGCAGGAAGGTGAAGTTGGACAGGCAGTGGAGTTCGGCGAAGGCGGTCATGAGATCGGCGGAGAGATCAACCGAACAGGCCGTGCACGAACCAGCGCTCGGGTTCGCCGGTGCCATCGCGATGGCAATACACCCACACGCGCGAGCCGTCCTGCTGCGCAGCCACGTAGTAGTCGCGCCGCACGTCGTTGCCGTCCCACCACCCCGATTCGATGCGCTCCGGCCCGGCCAGGAATTCCAGCCCCCCGGCTGCGATCGGGCGGGGAGTGGCGAGCAGCCAGAAAGGGCGCAAGGCATCGCAAGGCACAGGGGCGGCCGATCCCGGCTCCGCTTCGCGGAAAGCCAGCTCGGGACGGTGTTCCGGCACCAGCACGAGACCCTGCACGGCCTGCCGGCCCAGCCGCGCGCGCAGCCGCTCCACCAGTTCGGCGCGATGCTCGGTGGCGGTCTCCCGCGTGGCGAACAGCGAGAAGTTGCGCGGCGCCAGTTGCATGGTCTGCGTGCAGTGCAGGCTGAAGGCTTCCACCGGGCCGGGGAGTTCCAGGCGCGCAAGCCGCTCGCGCAGCAGCACCATGAAGTGAGCGGCATCGCGGTTGGGCATGGAAAGCTCCAGCACGATGCGCGTGACCGGGGGGGCTTCGTGCTCCAGCAGGAACAGGAGCTGTGTGGCACCGGCGCCCCGACCGGTGAGAAAACCGGCCAGTTCGGTAGCCAGGCGTCTCGCGCCGAAGAGGATCTGATCGGTGTTGGGCACGGGTACGGGCAAGACGAGCCGGCTCGCGAAGCGGGCGGGAGGCACGTGCGGCACGCGCGGATCGGGCAGCCGTCCCAAGGCGCGGTCGAGCTGATCGACGAGCTCCTGGCCGAAGCGTCGCGCAAAGCCGTCGCGCGGGAGGCGAAGACAATCGTCGAGCGTGCGCAGGCCAAGGCGCAGCAGGGATTCGGTGATGGCGGCGGAAGTCTCGAGAGAGCCGGCGGGCAGTTGCCCCAGCCTGCGGGACAACGCCACGAAATCGGTCACGTGCAGTTCCAGCCCGTTGCGCGCGAGCATGAGGGCCCCGGTGGGTGTCGGGGCACTGGCGAGCGACACATCGAAGCCCAGTTGCGCGAGCCCCTGGCGCACGCGTGCCAGCAGGGCTTCGAGACCGTCGAACAGCCGCAGGCAACCGCCGATCTCGAGCAGCAGGGCATCGGGAGGCGCAAGGCTCACCGCCGGCGTGAACTGCTCGGCCCACAGGGCCAAGCTTTCCAGGGCGGCGGTTTCGAGCGCGAGATCACGTGGCCGGGCGACGAGATCGGGAGCGAGTGCGTAGGCGGCCGATAACGTCATGCCCGGCTGAATGCCGCACCGGTGCGCCGGGGCATCGGGCAGCAGGACGCGGGGAACGGAGGGCGCCGCCGTCACTACCAGCGGCAACAGGGAAGGATCGTTCGCTGCTGCGCTTTCGGTGATGGTGTCCTGGCCCAGCCCCCGCTGGAAGACTTCCAGCGGAAGCCGGGGGAGATGGAGCGCGAGCCATAGCACGGAAGCCATCGGAAGCGGGGGACACCGGCTCAAGCCGCCGAAGCAGCGGCAGCGGGTCCGGGAACGGGGGATGGAGCGGGAAAGCCGGTCCTCATCGAAGAGGTGCCGCCCATCTCCAGGGTGAGGGTGGTGCCGATGCCGCGCCCCCGCACCTTCAGCACGCGCACGCCCAGCCGCCCCCCATCAGGAAAGAGCTGCAGCCGCAGCGAAGCCAGCGAACTGCTCGTGGCGTGCCCGACGGAGAAGTAGGCGCCGAACGCCTGTCCCTTCTCGGCAGCGAGCTGCAGGCGCCGCAAGGCGCGTTCGTTCAGGAACGTGGGCCAGCCGATCACGGCTGCGCAGGCGCCGGAAGCCAGCGCCTGTTCCATGGCCCAGAGCGTGTCCGGACCGTCTTCTGCCCGAACGACGATCAGGCGGGAGAGTTCGAACCGGCCGCGGGCCAGGGCCGGCGCGTAGGGCAGATGGGGCGGAGCCACGAGAGCGATCCACTGCTCCCGGCTCGACAGATCGGCCAGGGCCGGCAACAGCAGGGACATCTCGCCGATGCCTGGCCGGGGGATCGAGAGTTCGGTCAGCGCGCCCCGCGGCCAGCCCTTGCCCGGCAGCAGTTCATCCAGTTCCGCATGGCCGGTCGGAATGCTGGGAATGGCCACTTCCGCCCGCCCGTCGCCGCGCCACACGTGCGACTTGAGCAGAAGGGTTTCGAGGGCGGCTGACATGGCGAGGTATGGATCGAAGGGCGAGATCCGAAAGGGACGGTCCCATGCGAATGTGGCGAAGCGCGTGGATCAGACGGGCCGGACGAAAGCGGCGCGGGATTTCCCTGAGAGACCCGCGCGGGATGAGGTGCGCGATCCCCGCGGGGATCATATTGGATCCCCGCGGGGATGTGCTGGATCCCGGCGGGGATGTGCTGGATCCCGACGGGGATGTGTTGGATTCCAGTTGGGCCATCTTGGATCCCGGTTGGGCCATCTTGGATCCCACTTGGGCCATCTTGGATCCCAGTTGGGATGGGCTGGATCCCGGCCGGGATCGGGTCTGGGATCCCGTACGGGAGTTAGCCCGGGGCCCGGGGCTCAATTGCAGCGCCTGGCGGATGGTGTCGAGCACCGCCCGCGTGTCCACCAGCACATCGCGGTCGCGCAAACGCAGCACCTGGAATCCCTGGGCGTGGAAGAAGGCGCGGCGGGTGCTGGCGTGCAGTGCCAGCGAAGGGGTGAGCGTGCTGCACAGTTCGATGACCAGCCGGGCATCCATGCACACGAAGTCGGCCAGATAGAGATCGACCAGGTGCTGACGGCGGAACTTGGCCCCTCCCAGCCGGCAATCCTGCAGGTGCTGCCACAGCGTGCGCTCCGCGGCGGCGCGCAACTGCCGGTCGATGTGCCGATGGGCGGAGGTGTGCGCTGCGGTGTCCTGCTGGATCGTACGGACGAACGGTTCGACGACGATACTCATGAACGTGTCTCCTCAAGCGTGCGTGGTAGGGGCGGAAGCGGCTGCTGCCGCGGGAAGGTCTGCTCTTCCCTCGATCAGGACAGCTTGCCGTTGCGGATGACGCCCACCGCCAGGCCTTCGATGGCGAAGAAGTCCTCCCGCAGGTCCACCACGATGGGTTCGAACTCCGGGTTCTCGGGAAGAAGCTCCACGATGTGCCCCTGCCGCTGCAGGCGCTTCACCGTGACTTCGTCCTGCAGGCGGGCCACGACGATCTGCCCGCTGCGCGCTTCGGCGGTGCGATGCACCGCCAGAAGATCGCCATCCAGGATGCCGACGTCGCGCATGCTCATGCCGCGCACCTTGAGAAGGTAGTCGGCCTGGGGTTTGAACAGCGCGGGGTCGATCTGATAGCGGTTCTGGATGTGCTGTTCCGCCAGGATGGGGCGACCGGCAGCGACGCGGCCGATCAGCGGCAGGCCCAGCGGTTCGGTGAGCCGGATGCCGCGGGCGATGCCTTCGGACAGTTCGATTACGCCCTTGCGTGCCAGCGCCCGCAGATGGTCTTCCGCGGCGTTGGGTGAAGCGAAACCGAAGGCCTGGCAGATCTCGGCCCGCGTGGGCGGCAGGCCGGTGGCCGCCACCGCATCGCGGATGAGTTGCAGGATTTCCTGTTGACGGGGAGTGAGGGGGCGATCGGTCATGGCGGGCTCAGGCGTTCAGGGGGTAGGAGAAGCGGCGGGATTCCTCGGTACGCAGGGGACGCGGAGACTGCCCGGATTCCCGAGGGGCCTCTGCCTCCCTGACGTGCTCCGCCTCCTTGGCCTGCTCCGCACCGGGAACCGCGATTCGATAACGGGCCTTTTCCGGCAGAGGCAAACGGCCCAGCATGGCCAGGCGCACCTGCACGGCGAGCCGGGAGCGTCCGTGTTCGAAGGCCAGGGCAGCGAGGTCGAGACCGGTGTCGAAGCCGGTCAGCAGGCGCCCGTCCTCTTCCGGCGACCAGGGCTTGCCCGCATTGGCCGCGCGCGTGGCTCGTGAACGGCCCGCCGGTTCGGCGGGGGAGGCCGCATGCCTGGAAGCCGCTCCCGCGGCAGGCGGAGCGCCTTCGATCAGACGCAATGCATGGAACAGCGCCCGCACCGCTTCCGGGTGCTGGCAAGGGCTGGAAGACGGAAGATCCTCACCCGTGAAAGGGTCCACGCCCCGGGACAGGGCGGAAAGAATGCAAGCGGCCCTGCTCTGTTCCTTGTCCTGCTCCATGCTGCCCATGCGGTCCATGCTGCCTCCTGTTCATCCATACAGCTGTATTTGTATCCAGCTTTCCGGAAGAAGGCAATAGGAGGGCCCGGCGAAATCGCCAAGTCCTTGAGCGGCAAGAGATCGAAAAACGGGAGGGGCGGGCCGGCCGCCGCATGCGACCGGCCGCGGAAGGTCAGTGCAGGTCTTCGGAGGGCGGGACGGGAAGGCTCATCACTTCGATGCCTTCCTCGCGCAGGGCTTCGGCTTCCTCGTGGGAGGCCTGGCCGCGTATGGTGCGCCGGGGGGCCTCGCCGTAGTGGATCCGTCGCGCCTCCTCCGGAAAGCGCTGGCCCACGTTCTCGGACTGGGCGAGGATCTTGCGCAGGGCGTCGATGACGTTCTTGCGTTCGGAGAACGCCGCCACGTGTCCGTGCTCCGGCGGCGGCGGTGCGGATTCCTCGCGGCCGTGCCGGGCGGTGTGCACGGCGGAAGGCACCCGCCGCACCTCGCCGCTGTTGCAGACGGGGCAGGTGAGCATCGGCGTGCCGGCCTGCCGTTCGAAATCCTCTGCGGATGCGAACCACGCCTCGAAGCGGTGGTCCGCATCGCAGATGAGGTCGTACACGATCATTTGCGGTCCCTTCCTTCTTTTGATCGCCGGAGACGGTTTCTGCTTCATGCGAGCACCGTCCCTGCGGCACATTTCTCCAGGCCTTTGTCGAGCACCGCCCGGGGCAGGGCCGTGCCGATGAAAACCAACACGCTCGAGCGCGGCCCGTCCGTCCACGGTTCTCCGGGGACGAGGGAGCGTTGCCGGTGCACGCCCTGGAAGATCCAGCGGCGGGGGTCGTCCTCGAGCGAGAGGATCCCCTTGTAGCGCAGCAGGTCGGCGCCATACCACTCCAGCAGCGTCTCGAGGAAGAGCTCGAGGCGCTCGCGATCGAACGGGGCATCGGTCCGGTGAACCCAGGATTCGACGCCCGGGCTGTGGACCGCGGGCCGCGCATACCGCGGAAAACCGGGGTGAAGATCCAGCACGCCCGACACGTCGAAGCCGCCTACGTCCAGCACCCAGTCCGCCTGGACGTCGCCCTGGCGGGCGATGCGGACGGCAGCGCGGGGGTTCATGTCCTTGAGCCGGTCCGCCAGCGCGGTGAGCTGTTCCGGCGATACGAGATCCGGCTTGGTGAGGATCAGCCGGTCGGCGAAGCCCGCCTGTTCCTGGGCCTCGGGGTGGCGGTCGAGCTGTTCCGCGCCATGAAGCGCATCCACCAGGGTCACGACGCCGTCGATCCGGTACCGGGCTGCGAGATAGGCATCGACCAGCAGGGTCTGCACGACGGGCGCCGGCTGGGCCAGCCCGGTGGTTTCGATCACGACCCGGTCGAACGCCAGTTCGCCGGCGGCACGCCGCTCGTACAGGGAGGTCAGCGCGCGCTTGAGGTCGCCCCGGACCGTGCAGCACAGGCAGCCGTTCTCGGTCTGGATGATCTCCTCGGCGCCGTCCCGCACCAGAATCTGGCCATCCACCCCCACGGCGCCGAACTCGTTTTCGATCACGGCCAGCTTCAGGCCATGGGGGATTTGAGCAAGCCATTGATTAAAGTTGTTTTTCCGCTTCCCAAAAGCCGGTCACCACCGTGACGGGGAGGCCGTCGGGCGGGAGGTCGGGGAGGAGGCGGGGGGAATTCATGGGTCCGATTGTAGCCTCTCGGCCCGGCCCCCCCGGCGCGGGCCCCCCCGGGATGCGCGTGACATGACCGGGGCCTCGTCGCTAGACTCGCTGTCCCGTCCGGAATGCCCGATCCATGAAGGCGCGAGGCGGGCGAACCGGCGCCATGCGGTGCGACCCACGTCCGGCCGGGCGGATCCGCCGCGCGGATCTCCCGCGGTGGCGAACCCGGCGACCCTTCCTACCGTGGAGACCTCTCTGATGAAACGACTCGCCACCTGCGCACTGCTTCTTGTCGCATCGCTTTGTTCCTGGCAGACACGTGCTGCCGACGACGTGTCCGCCATGCTCGACCGCGCCGTGGCGGGCGACCATCGCACGGAGGAAAACCGTGCGCGCGACGTCTACCGCCACCCGAAGGAGACGCTGCAGTTCATCGGGCTCCGGCCGGACATGACCGTGGTGGAGATCTGGCCGTCCGCCGGCTGGTTCACGGACGTGCTGGCGCCGGTGCTCAAGGAAAGGGGCAAGCTTTACGCCGCCCGGTATCCGGTGAGCCCGAGCAATGCGCCGGCCTGGGCGGTGGACCGCGACCGGGCCTTTCTCGCGCGCATGGCCGGCCGGCCGGACGTTTTCGGGGCCGTCGTCACCACCGAGATCAAGGCGCCCGAATTCGTGGACGCGGCGCCGGCGGGCTCGGCGGACATGGTGCTCACCTTCCGCAACGTGCACAACTGGGCGAAGAACGGCTACGCGGACGCGATGTTCAAGACCTTCCACGGTCTGCTCAAGACGGGCGGCATCCTCGGCGTGGAGGAACATCGCGCCAAGCCGGGCACGCCGTTCGAGGACCAGGTCCGTACCGGCTACATGACCGAGCAGTACGTGATCGATGCGGCGACCAAGGCGGGTTTCCGCTTCGTCGGCAAGTCCGAGATCAACGCCAATCCGCGCGACACCAAGGACCACCCGAAGGGGGTCTGGACGCTTCCGCCCACCTTCGCCCTGGGCGACCAGGATCGCGACCGCTATGCCGCCATCGGCGAAAGCGATCGCATGACGCTCAAGTTCGTGAAGCCCTGAGCGGGCTTCTCCTGCCCACATTCCCACCCGAGAGGACTCCCCGATGAAAAGAATGCACCTCCTCACTGCGGCCGCCCTGGCGGTGGCCGCCATCGCGCCCGGCAGCCAGATCTACGCCGACGGCACGGTCGATGCGAAAGGCTTCGTGGTGGTCAAACCGGGCGAGGAGGTGTGGCAGGACTACCCCGGCATCGAGGGCATCCGGGTCATGGTGGTGGAAGGCGATCTGCGCAAGGCCGGCCCGTATGTCCTGCGCGTCAAGTTCTCGCCGGGCGTGATGAGCATGCCGCATCACCATCCGGAAGACCGGCTCGTGGCCGTGCTGAAAGGCACCTGGTACACGGGCACGGGCCCGACGTTCGAACCCTGGAACACGGATCCGCTTCCCCAGGGCAGCTACATGAAGCACCCTGCCGGCGAGGCGCATTACGACGGCGCCAGGGACGAGGAAGTCATCCTGCAGATCTCCGGCATGGGCCCCAGCGGCACCATCTTCGAGAACCCGGACCTCGGCAAGACCGGCAACGGATTCCGCCGGAACCACTGACAGGTTCTCTCATCCATGACAACGGCGGGGTGGCGACCGCCGTTTTCTTTTGAGCAGTGAGGCCCGCCGGCCAGGCGGGCATGGCTTCGACAGGAGTTCCGGTGCTGTCCGATATCGAAATTGCGCAACGCGCGACCCTCAAACGCATCGTGCCGCTCGCGGGCGAGCGGCTGTCCATTCCCGAGGAATCCCTCGAGCCCTACGGCCACTACAAGGCCAAGATCTCGCTCGACTACGTCGATTCCCTCGCGGACAGGCCGGACGGCAAGCTCATCCTCGTCACGGCGATCAGCCCGACCCCGGCCGGGGAGGGAAAGACGACCACCACGGTGGGCCTTGGCGATGCGCTGAACCGCATCGGCAAGCGGGCGCTCATCTGCCTGCGCGAACCGTCGCTGGGGCCGGTCTTCGGCATCAAGGGCGGCGCGGCCGGCGGCGGATACGCGCAAGTCGTTCCGATGGAGGACATCAACCTCCATTTCACCGGGGACTTCAATGCCATCCAGCTCGCCAACAACCTGCTGGCGGCAATGGCCGACAACCACATCCACCACGGCAACGCGCTGGGCATCGACCCCCGCCGCATCACGTGGAAGCGGGTGCTGGACATGAACGACCGGGCGCTGCGCGACATCGTGGTGTCGCTCGGCGGACCTGCCAACGGCTTTCCGCGCGAGGACGGCTTCGACATCGTGGTGGCTTCGGAGGTGATGGCGATCTTCTGCCTCGCCTCGTCGCTGGAGGATCTCAGGAACCGCCTGGGCAACGTCGTCGTGGGGTACACGCGCGACCAGGAGCCGGTCCGGGCGCGCGATCTCGAGGCGCACGGCGCGATGACCGTGTTGATGAAGGATGCGCTCAAGCCCAACCTGGTCCAGACCCTGGAGAACAACCCGGCCATCATCCACGGCGGCCCGTTCGCGAACATCGCCCACGGCTGCAATTCCGTCATCGCCACCCGCAGCGCGCTCAAGCTGGCGGACTACGTGGTGACCGAGGCCGGATTCGGTGCCGATCTCGGCGCCGAGAAGTTCGTGGACATCAAGTGCCGCAAGTCCGGGCTGCGCCCGAGCGCCGCCGTGGTGGTGGCCACCATCCGCGCGCTCAAGTATCACGGGGGCGTGGAACTCAAGGCCCTCGGCCAGGAGAATCTGGAGGCGCTCGAACACGGGTTGGCCAATCTGGAGAGGCATGTGCGCAACGTCCGGGACCATTTCGGTCTGCCGTGCATCGTGGCCATCAACCACTTCACCCAGGACACGCCGGCCGAGCATCGCCTGGTGCAGGATCGCATGAAGGCCCTGGGCGTGCCGGTCGTCCTTGCCCGTCACTGGGCCGAAGGCGGGAAGGGCGCGGAAGAACTCGCGCGCACGGTGGTCGACGTGATCGAAGGGTCCGACGCCAGCCTCAAGTTCGTCTACGAGGACACGGCGCCGCTGTGGGAGAAGATCGAGACCGTCGCCCGGAAGATCTACGGCGCTGCGGGCATCACCGCGGATGCCAAGGTCCGGCAGCAGATCCAGCGCCTGCAGGACAGCGGCCACGGCACCTATCCGGTGTGCATCGCCAAGACCCAGTATTCGTTCTCCACGGATCCGCAGGCGCGAGGCGCCCCCAGCGGTCACACGGTGCATGTGCGAGAGGTCCGGCTGTCGGCCGGAGCGGAGTTCCTGGTGGCCATCTGCGGAGACGTGATGACCATGCCGGGGCTGCCGATGGTTCCGGCCGCCACCCGCATCGACCTGGGTCCCGACGGGAAGGTGGTGGGACTGTTCTGATCACGAGCCGCGGCCGGCACGTTCGTGGCGCCGGCACGACCGCCACTTTCCCGGGAATCGACGTCATGGCATTGATCGAACGCAACGCACTGCAGGCAGCGACGGCGCTCTCCACGGGAGCGCTGGCGCGCGAGACGGTCCAGTCGCAGTCGGAACAGGACCGCCACTGGTTCCGCCAGAACATCCCCTGCCGGACTGCCTGCCCGGCCGGCACCGACATCCCGGGGTATCTCGAGGCGGTCTACCACGGCCGCTACGACGAGGCATACCGGATCAATCTCGGCGACAACGTCTTTCCCGGCGTGCTGGGCAGGGTATGCGCGCGACCTTGCGAGGACGCCTGCCGCCACGGCCGGGCGGGCAACGGCGAGCCGGTCGCCATCTGCTTCTCCAAGCGCTCGGCCGCCGATCATATGGCCGCCAGTCCGGTGGTGCTGCCGCTCCTGTTCCCTGCCAGCGGAAGGCACGTGGCGGTGGTCGGCGGCGGGGTGGCCGGGCTTTCGGCGGCGAGAGATCTCCGTCGCCTGGGCCATGAAGTCACGGTGTACGAGCGGCACGAACGACCCGGCGGCATGCTGAACCAGGGCATTCCCGCGTTTCGTCTGCCGCGGGCACTGATCGACCGGGAGGTCGGCCAGATCACGGCGCTGGGCGTGCAGGTGCGCTGCGGCGTCGAGATCGGGCGGGACGTCACCCTGGACGAACTGGCTACGCGGCACGACGCGGTCGTGCTCGCTGCCGGCACGCTGCGCCCGAACATGCCGGCCGTTCCGGGAACGAACGCGCGTGGCGGGGAGCACGGCCTGCATTTCCTGTTCGACGTGAACGAGCGAGGCCGGCGCGGCATCGGCGCGCGGGTCGCGGTGATCGGCGGCGGCTACACGGCCATGGATTGCGCGCGGACCGCCTCGCGCCTCGGCGCGCAGGTCACGGTCTACTACCGCCGCGGGCGGGAGGACATGGTCGTCCTGCCCGGCGAACTGGAAGAGTATCTGGCCGAAGGCGGCCGGCTGGAGAACCATCTGTCGCCCGTGGAAGTGCTCGGGAACAGCGATGCCGTCACGGGATTGCGCCTGATCCGCACGGAGCCGGTGGTGGCGGAAGGGCAGTCGCGGCGCGGATTCAGGGACGTGCCCGGCAGCGAGATCGACGTGGCCGTGGATCAGGTCATCTGGGCGACCGGCCAGTACCCGCAGACGGACTGGATCCATGGCCCATTGGCCGGAGCGCTGGTGGGGCGTGACGGCTGGCTGGCGTCCGGCTCGCGCGCACAGACGAGCCTGCGCAACGTCTTCGCCGCCGGCGATTTCGCGCTCGGGGCCACCTCTCTCATCCAGGCCATCGGACATGCGCGGGATTGCGCGCGGGCCGTGGACCTCTTTCTGACGGGCGCCGTCCGTCAGCGCGAGGTGCTGCGTCTGGAACCGGTGTTCCAGTCCGGGCGCGAGGGCCGCGGGACCGGCCGATCGAGCGCCATGAACGCCATTCCGCTGCATCCCATGCCCCTGGTGCCGGTCCCTGCGCGCGCTCGAAACGGAAGTGGAGACGGGTTACTCGCGGGAAGCCGCCCCGGAAGCGGCGTCGCGCTGCTACCTCTGTCACTACAAGTTCGAGATCATCGACAGCCGCTGCGTTCTCTGCGACGAGTGCCTCAAGGTCAAGCCCGTTGCAGGGTGCATCCAGGAGATCTCCGGGCTGGAGCGCGATGACGCGGGGCGCATCACCGGTGTCAGGCCGCTCGTTCCGGGCCATGCGGACTCGCTGTACTACAACCGCCTCTGGATCGATCAGGACCAGTGCATCCGCTGCGGCCAGTGCGAGGCGGTGTGCCCTGTCAACGCGATCACGATCCAGAAAGTTGTCGCGGCTGAAACGACCGGCGGTTGAGCAGCGCCCGGAACGGTACTTTGCCGCACCATCGCGAGCTATACTCGCCGAGCAGGTTCAAGGCGTCGGTTTCGGAAGTTGCTGAAGGCGTCGGTATCGGCGACGCCTCCGCGTGCCGGGAGGTCTGATCGTGGCAATGATTCTCGCGCTCGACATGGCAGGTCTGCCGAGCCGATGGTTGATGATCGACGAAGCCATCACGTATCACGCCAGACGCATGGTGGCGTGGTCGCTGGGCGACGTCGTCGCGACCTACCATGGCGGCGTCTCGCGCATGACCGGTGAACGCTCGGAGCTGTCCACCTCCAGCATCATCGCCATCAAGGGGGCCAGCGAACTGGTCCGGGACGCCCACGCCGAGCCGCATCTGACCAACGCCGCCCTGTTCGCCCGCGACCGTCACGTGTGCGCCTATTGCGGGGGCGAATACCGCGAGCGCGATCTGTCGCGCGACCACGTGGTCCCCGTCTACCGCGGCGGCAAGGACCGCTGGATGAACGTGGTGACCGCCTGCCGCGTCTGCAACATCCGCAAGGGAGGCAGGACGCCCGAGGCCGCGCACATGCCGCTGCTGTACACGCCCTACGTGCCCAACAAGTACGAACACCTGATCCTGCAGAACCGCAGGATCCTTCAGGATCAGATGGAGTATCTCCTCGTCAAGGTGCCCAGGCACAGCCGCCTGTTCGCCTGAGTCCGTCCCGTTCCAACCAGGAAGACCTTTCCATGAAAACGATTCGTGCAGCCGCCCTCGGCGCGGCTGTCCTCGCGCTGGCCGCCTGCCAGAGCGCTCCCGTCACGGGGCGCAAGCAACTCATCCTCGTTTCCGAGGACTCCGCCATCGCGTCGTCCGCATCGGCCTACGTCCAGATGCTCACGCCGTACCAGAAACAGGGCAAGCTGGACAACGATCCCGCCGTGACCCAGCGCATCGTCGACATCACCGAGCGGCTCATCCCCCAGGCGATCAAGTACCGGCCCGAGACCCAGCAGTGGGCCTGGAGCGTGAAGGTCATCGACGATCCGAAGACCGTCAACGCGTGGTGCATGGCCGGCGGCAAGATGGCGTTCTACACCGGGCTCATCGTCGCCTTGAAACCCTCCGACGACGAGATTGCCCAGGTGATGGGCCACGAGATCGCCCATGCGCTCGCCAAGCACCAGGCCGAGAAGATGTCCCAGGCGATGGCGACCCAGGTGGGCGCGGGCCTCATCGGCATCGTGGCAGGTCAGAAGTACGGCGGTCTCGCGGCTTCGGCGGCCGTGGCGGCCGCTGCGGTCACTGTGTCTCTTCCCAATAGCCGCGAGGCGGAGGCCGAGGCGGATCGCATCGGCATCGAACTGGCCGCCAAGGCCGGTTACGACCCCCATGCCGCGGTCACCCTGTGGCAGAAGATGGCGAAGGTCTCGGGCGGTGGCGGCAAGAGCGATTTTCTCAGTACCCACCCTGCCCCGGAAAAGCGCCAGGCAGCGCTGGCGGAACTGGTGCCGCAGATGCAGCCGTACTACGCCGATCGCAGCCCGAAGCCCGTGTTCAAGCTGAAGTCCCAGCCGCTGGGCGCCGCGCCCGCGCACCCGAAGAACTGATCTGCCGGCCTGCGCCGCAAGCGTGCCCGGCTTGCGGCGCGCGCGCGCTTGCGCGTAGGATTTCCGGGCGGCGTAGGTGCAACCGCGTCGCAGCCGCCGGCCCTTTTCCGTGGCATCCAGTCGAACAATTACAGGAGAGTTCCGATGTCCCTGACCATGCGCTCGTCCTCTTGGCAATTCGCTGTCCGCAGTTCCGCACTGGCTCTCGCAGCCCTCTTCGGCGTTGCCGCCGGCGCGGCCCAGGCGGGCCCGCTGCAGAAGATCGGCAAGGGCGAGGGTCGGGTGGACATCGTCGCGTGGCCCGGCTACATCGAGCGCGGCGACACCGACAAGGCCTTCGACTGGGTCACGGGCTTCGAGAAGAAGACCGGCTGCAAGGTCAACGTGAAGACCGCCGGCACCTCCGACGAGATGGTCGCGCTCATGAACGAAGGCGGTTTCGATCTGGTGACGGCCTCGGGCGACGCGAGCCTGCGCCTCATTGCCGGCAAGCGGGTCCAGGAGGTGAACGTCAACCTGGTCCCCAGCTTCAAGAACGTCGACCCGCGCCTGCAGAAGGCCAAGTGGCACTACGTCGACGGCAAGCACTACGGGGTTCCCTACCAGTGGGGCTACAACGTGCTGGCGTACAGCACCAAGGCGTTCAAGGAGGCGCCCAAGAGCTGGAAAGTCGTCTTCGAGGAGATGACCCTGGCCGACGGCAAGTCCAACAAGGGGCGTGTGCAGGCGTTCGACGGGCCCATCTATATCGCCGACGCTGCGCTGTACCTCAAGGCGACCAAGCCGGAACTGGGAATCAAGGATCCCTACGAGCTGAACGAGGACCAGTACAAGGCGGCGCTGGAACTGCTGCGCCAGCAGCGCAAGCTCGTCTCACGCTACTGGCACGACGCCATGGTCCAGATCGACGATTTCAAGAACGAGGGGGTCGTGGCGTCGTCGTCGTGGGGCTTCCAGGTGAATCTGCTGAAGGGCGACAAGCAGCCCATCGCCAGCGTGGTGCCCGTCGAAGGGGCCACCGGCTGGGCAGATACCACCATGATCCACGCAAACGCCAAGAACCCGAACTGCGCCTACATGTGGCTGGAGCACTCCATCAATCCGAAGCTGCAGGGCGATCTCGCCGCCTGGTTCGGTTCGGTGCCCTCAGTGCCGGCTGCGTGCAAGGGCAACAAGCTGCTGGGTGACGAAGGCTGCAAGACGAACGGATACGAGGAATTCGACCGCATCTCGTTCTGGCGTACGCCTACGGCCAAGTGCTCCGATCCCAAGGGCTGCGTTCCCTACTATCGCTGGGTGTCGGACTACATCGCCGTCCTCGGCGGGCGCTGATGGGAGGCCGGACGACCTCCGGCGCAGATACTCCCATGGCAGGTGAAAGCGCGGCGGCGGTGGCGTTCGATGCCGTCAGCCGCCGTTTCGGAGACGTGCGCGCCGTCGACGGTGTCTCGTTCGACATCGCCGACGGCGAGTTCTTCTCCATGCTGGGCCCGTCCGGGTCCGGCAAGACCACTTGCCTGAGGCTCATCGCCGGTTTCGAGCAGCCCAGCAGCGGCCGGGTGTTCGTGCATGGCGTGGACGTCTCGGGAGTTCCGCCCTATGCCCGCGACGTGAATACCGTGTTCCAGGACTACGCGCTGTTTCCGCACATGAGCGTGGGCCGCAACGTGGAATACGGGCTCATGATCCGCGGTGTGCCCGGACCGGAGCGGCGCCGCAGGGCCGAGGAGATGCTGGCGCTGGTCAAGCTCGACGGACTCCACGCCCGCAAGCCGAGCCAGCTGTCGGGAGGGCAGCGGCAGCGGGTCGCCCTGGCGCGAGCGCTCATCAATCACCCGCGCGTGCTGCTTCTGGACGAGCCGCTGGGCGCCCTCGATCTCAAGCTGCGCGAACAGATGCAGCAGGAGCTCAAGAGCCTGCAGCGCAGGCTCGGCATCACCTTCGTCTACGTCACCCACGACCAGGGCGAGGCGCTCGCGATGAGCGACCGCCTGGCCGTGTTCAATCACGGCCGCATCGAACAGATCGGCACGCCGGCACAGGTGTACGACGCGCCGGCCACGGCCTTCGTCGCCGGGTTCGTCGGGCAGACCAATCTCGTCGAAGGGCCGCTCGCCGAACGGCTTGGCGGGGCGGCAGGGCGCTACGCCATCCGGCCGGAACGCATCCGCATCGAAGCCCCGGGCACGCCGACACCGGAAGGCTGCGTGAGCGTGACCGGCAGCATCGCAGGCACGACCTATCTGGGTTCGACGATCCGCATCGCGGTCACGGTCGACGGCGGCGAGATGGCCGTCGTGGAGCAGAACCTGGCAGGCGGAGAGGGCAGCGACGGCCGGGCGCCTGGCAGGCCGGTGCAGCTCACCATCGAACGCCGTCACGTCCGCGCTCTGGGCGAGGCCGCATGACGGCAGCTGCGGCGGTTTCGGCAGCCGCCGCGCCCGGGGTGTCGAGCCGCATTTCCACGGCGCTGTTCGTGCGCCCCCGCCTGCTGCTGCTCCTCCTTCTCGTACCGCCGCTGCTGTGGCTGGGCATCATCTACCTGGGATCGCTGTTCGCGCTGCTGGCGCAAAGCTTCTTCACCATCGACGAGTTCTCCGGCGTGGTGGTCAAGGAGTTCTCGACGGCCACCTATCGCGAGTTCTTCGCTTCCGACTCGAACTGGGATGTCGTTCGGCGCACGGTCACCATGGCCGCGGCGGTGACCGCGGCGTGCGCGGTCATCGCCTTTCCCATGGCGTATTACATGGTCCGTCATGCGAGCCTGCGCATGAAGGGCCTTCTGTACTTGGGCGTGATGCTGCCGCTTTGGTCGAGCTACCTGGTCCGGGTGTACGCATGGAAGCTCATTCTCGCCCGCGAGGGCATCCTGAGCTGGTTCGCCGCCCAGCTGCATCTCACCTGGCTGCTCGATGCCCTGCTCGAACTGCCGGTCGTCGGCGGGCCGTCGCTGTCGACGTCCTATCTGGGCACCTTCATCGTCTTCACCTACATCTGGCTCCCCTTCATGATCCTGCCGGTGATCGCCGCGCTGGAACGGGTGCCCGGTTCGGTGATCGAGGCGTCCGCGGATCTCGGTGCGCATCCGTCGCAGACGTTCCTGCGCGTCATCCTGCCGCTGGCAGTACCGGGGGTGGTGGCCGGCTCCATCTTCACCTTCTCGCTCACGCTCGGCGACTACATCATCCCCGGCATCGTCGGCAATTCCATGCCCTTCATCGGCCAGGCCGTCTACGCGCATCAGGGCGTGGCCGGCAACATTCCCATGGCCGCCGCATTCACGGTCGTGCCCATCGCGATCATGGGCGTCTATCTGGTGGCGGCGAAACGTCTGGGAGCGTTCGATGCGCTCTGACGGAACCGGCGTGCGAGCGGGTTGGGGGCTGCGCGCCGCCACCGCCGCCGGCATGCTGTTCCTGCATGTGCCGCTCGTGATCATCGTGCTGTATGCGTTCTCGGTGGAGGAGAAGAGCTTCCGCTTCCCCATCCCCGGCTTCACCACGAAGTGGTTCGCCGTCGCGTTCGGCCGCGAGGACATCCGCAGTGCCCTGTCGCTGTCGCTCCAGGTGGCGGCCGTCGCGACGCTCACCGCCATGGTGCTCGGCACGCTGGCGGCCGCGGCCGTCTGGCGCTCGCGCTTCTTCGGGCGGGAGGCCATCTCGTTGCTGCTGATCCTGCCGATCGCGCTGCCCGGGATCATCACCGGAATCGCGCTGCGTTCGGCACTGGGCCTCGCGGAGATCCCGTTCAGTTTCTGGACCATCGTCGTCGGCCACGCCACGTTCTGCATCGTGGTCGTCTACAACAACGTTCTCGCACGGTTCCGCCGCACGAGCCGGGCACTCATCGAGGCGTCCATGGATCTCGGCGCCGACGCCTTCCAGACGTTGCGCCACGTCATCCTGCCCAACATCGCCACGGCGCTGCTGGCAGGCGGGATGCTCGCCTTCGCGCTTTCCTTCGACGAGGTCATCGTCACCACCTTCACCGCAGGCCAGCAGAGCACGCTGCCCATCTGGATGCTGAGTGAACTCGTGCGTCCGCGGGAACGGCCGGTGACCAACGTCGTCGCGGTCTTCGTGATCGCGCTCACCTTCGTGCCGATCGTCGCGGCGTTCTATCTCACGCGCGACACGCATGACGTCTCCGGCAGCGTGAAGTGAGCCCCCGGATCGCATCGAATCAACGCCAACGAGCAGAGGACACCCCATGGATACTCAATTGATGATAGGCGGTCGGCAGGTGACAGGCGGCGGAGACCCGCTCGCGGTGCTCAACCCGGCCACCGGTACGACGCTCGCCGAAATCCCGGAGGCCACGACGGGACAGGTGGATGCGGCGGTCGTCGCGGCTGCCAAGGCCTTCGACGCCTGGAGCGCGACGACGCCTGCCGAGCGTTCCACGCTGCTGCTGCGGCTCGCGCAGCGCATCGACGACGACGCGGCCGAAATGGCGCGGCTGGAGTCCCTCAACTGCGGCAAGCCGGTCGCGCGGGCCAGGGCGGACGAGATGCCGGCCGTCGCGGACGTCTTCCGCTATTTCGCCGGTGCGGCACGCTGCCTGACCGGATCCGCCGCAAAGGAGTACCTGGCCGGCCACACGAGCATGATCCGGCGCGACCCCATCGGCGTGGTAGCCCAGATTGCGCCGTGGAACTATCCGCTGATGATGGCCGCGTGGAAGATCGCGCCGGCGCTGGCTGCGGGCAACACGGTCGTGCTCAAGCCCTCCGAGCTGACGCCGCTCACCACGCTTCGCCTCGCGCGCATCTGCGCCGAGATCTTCCCGGAAGGTGTGTTCAACGTGGTCCACGGTCGGGGATCGTCGGTCGGACAGCACCTCATCTCCCATCCGAAGGTCGCGATGGTGTCCGTGACCGGCAGCATCGCGACGGGACAGGCCGTGCTGCAGGCCGCCGTGCCCACGCTCAAGCGGACGCATCTGGAACTGGGCGGCAAGGCGCCCGTCATCGTGTTCGACGATGCAGACCTCGACGCGGTCGTGAACGGGTTGCGGACATTCGGGTACTACAACGCCGGACAGGACTGCACAGCCGCCTGCCGCGTCTATGCGGGACCCAAGGTGTACGAGAAACTGGTGGCGGACCTCGGTTCCGCCGTCGGCACTCTCAAGTACGGCGCGCCCGAGGACGAGTCGACGGAACTCGGGCCGGTGATCTCCGCGCGGCAGCGTGAGCGGATCGCCTCGTTCGTGGACCGCGCCGCTGCCTCGGGACACATGGAAGTGGTGACCGGCGGCAAGACGGTGGGCGGGGCGGGCTTCTTCTATCAGCCGACCGTGGTGGCCGGCGCGCGCCAGGACGACGAGATCGTTCGGAAGGAAGTGTTCGGGCCGGTGGTGTCCGTGACACGGTTCAGCGATGCGGACGATGCGATCGCCTGGGCCAACGATTCGGACTACGGGCTTGCGTCCTCGGTGTGGACGCGCGACGTGTCCCGCGCCATGAAGGTCGCCTCACGGCTGCAGTACGGAGCCACCTGGATCAACACGCACTTCATGCTCGCGACCGAAATGCCCCACGGAGGACTCAAGCAATCGGGCTACGGCAAGGACATGTCCATGTACGGATTGGAGGACTACACGGTGGTCCGGCACGTGATGGTCAACCTGGGATAGAACGCGGGCTGCTGGAAGGCATGGTGGCAGTGCGGGATACCGCAGGCGTCGTCGGACTCCTTGACACCAGGTGTCGTAGCGTTTGACGCAACTTTTCTAACGGTTTGATAGATTTTGAGAAAAGTGGCGTGGCACAGGCGTTGCGTTGGAGGAGTCCAGAGGCAGTCACTGCCCTAGAACAGGAGACCCCAAACGGGGAGACCGACTCCTTCAATGCTCTTCTTGGCGGTTGGGCAGAAGCCGAAGGCGCTGTGCGAAAGCACGGCGCCTTCGTTTTTTGGGGCTCCGGTCAGAGCGCTTCCGCCGCGTAGTCCGCCAGCCGGGACCGCTCGCCCCGCTGCAGCGTGATGTGTCCGCTGTGGCCCCAGCCCTTGAAGCGGTCCACCACGTACGTCATGCCGGAACTGCCTTCGGTGAGATAGGGCGTGTCGATCTGCGAGATGTTGCCCAGGCACACCACCTTGGTGCCGGGGCCCGCCCGGGTCACGAGCGTCTTCATCTGCTTGGGCGTGAGGTTCTGCGCCTCGTCGATGATCAGATACTTGTTGAGGAACGTGCGGCCGCGCATGAAGTTGAGCGACTTCACCTTGATGCGCGACCTGATGAGATCGCGCGTCGCGGCGCGGCCCCACTCGCCGGCGTCTTCGTCCGTGTGGTTGAGGACGTCGAGGTTGTCTTCCAGCGCCCCCATCCACGGGGTCATCTTCTCCTCCTCCGTCCCGGGCAGGAAGCCGATGTCCTCGCCGACCGGAACGGTGACGCGCGTGACGATGATTTCCACATAGCGTTGTTCGTCCAGAGTCTGGGCGAGTCCCGCGGCCAGCGTCAGCAGCGTCTTGCCCGTGCCGGCCTGCCCCAGCAGCGAGACGAAATCGATGTCCGGGTTCATGAGCAGGTTCAGGGCGAAGTTCTGTTCGCGGTTGCGCGCCGTGATGCCCCAGACGCTGTTCTTCTGATGGGTGTAGTCGCGCAGTGTCGACAGGATGGCGGTGCTGCCGCTCGTCTCGCGCACCTGGGCATAGAGGGGGCCGTCGGCTTCGAGGTAGACGAACTCGTTCACCAGCAGGCTGCTGCACAGCGGCCCGCGCACCCGGTAGTAGGTGACGCCGCCTTGCTGCCACGACTCCATCTCCTTGCCGTGGGTGTCCCAGAAATCCGCCGGCAGTTCGCGCATGCCGGTGTACAGCAGGTCGGTGTCCTCGAGGACCTTGTCGTTGAAGTAGTCCTCGGTCGCCAGGCCCAGCGCGCGGGCCTTGATGCGCATGTTGATGTCCTTCGATACCAGAATCACCTGGCGCGGGCTGTGGGTGTCCTGCAGGTACTTCACCACGCCGATGATCTGGTTGTCGGCCTTGCCGGCGGCCAGCTTCGCGGGCAGGTCCGCCGCGATCGCTTCGGTCTGGAGGAAGATCCGGCCCGTCGATTCCTTGCCGTGGGACGAGAGCGGAATGCCCTCGGCGATGTCCGCGGGCGCGTGGCCCAGCATCTCGTCGATGAACCGCGCGGCCTGACGGGCATTGCGCGCCACTTCCGACATGCCCTTCTTGTTGTTGTCCAGTTCTTCCAGGGTTGCCATGGGCAGGAAGATGTCGTGCTCCTCGAAGCGGAACAGACTCGTCGGGTCGTGCATGAGAACGTTGGTGTCGAGTACGAACAGCTTGTTGGCTTGCTTGAGACGCGTTACCACGCCGGTCGAGGCCTTCTTCTGGATCATCGTCACTCCGTTCTGAGGGTTGCCGGAAACCACACCTGCGCGGCAGGTCGGACCGCGCGGTGCAAACAAAAACGCCGCCGGAGGAGCCCGGCGGCGTTGTCGATTTCTGCTTCGGCCACGGGCCGTGGCGACGGTCCGCAGCGGCCGGAACCGTCCGGCACGCGGGTACTGCCGTATAGTCTTCGTCGACTCATCCGAGCCCTTTCACGAAGGCAAGCACCTCGTCCACGTGTCCCGGAACCTTCACGCCGCGCCACTCCTTTCGCATCTTGCCCGAGCCGTCGATCACGAACGTGCTCCGCTCGATGCCCCGCACCTGTTTGCCATACATGTTCTTCAGCTTGATGACACCGAACATGCCGCACACGCTCTCGTCCGGATCCGATAGCAGATCGAAGGGAAAGTTCATCTTGGCCTTGAACCGCTCGTGCGAGGCGAGCGAGTCGCGGGACACGCCGAAGATGGAGCAGTTCGCCGCGTCGAATTCGGCATGCAGATCGCGGAAGGCCGCACCCTCGGTCGTGCAGCCGGGTGTGTCGTCCTTCGGATAGAAGTAGATCACCAGATTGCGGCCTTTCAGGGCCGACAGCTGGAAGGTGCTGCCGCCCGTGGAGGCACAGCTGAAATCGGGTACCGCGAGGTCCTGGAGCATGGTCTCGATCCTATTCGATTTCTGGTTGCATTGTTCGTGCCGGACGCAGACTTCCTGCCGTCATGTCCGCTCGCCTGCGCAGTGGAAGTTCACGCATAGCGCGCCAGGAACTCGGGGCCCTGCAGCGCAAGGCTGCCGCTGCGCCCCTCGATCTCGCCCGTGGCCACATTGTGGCGCGGCAAGGCCTTGGAGGGCAGGGCATCGAAGTAGTCCCGCAGGCTCACGAGCTCGTATCCCTGCGCGGACCACCCGGTCAGGAGCGCCTCGAGGACCGGCATGAGCTTGCGGCCTTCCAGCTCCGCGTGAAGCGTGTAGACGTGACCCGCCGCAGGATGGACCCGTGTCAGATCGAGCAGGTGATCCACCACGTTGTCGGGCGTGATGCCGTTGCGTCCCAACAACTCGTCGAGGGTGGGCAGTGTCGTGGGCAGCTGCGGACAGGCGATGAGTTCGGCCTCGTAAAGCGGCACGAAGGGATGCTCGCCGCGCGTGTCGGAACAGTAGTCGAACCCCAGAGTCTGGGTCAGACGGTAGGCGTGACGGTTCATCTGCCAGCCCGCGGCCCCATGAACGCGAGGCGGCTCGCCGAAGATCTCCTCGAAGCGCTCGCACGCGCGCTCCATCTCCTGCTTCGTCCATTGCGCATCGGCCTCGGCCACGCCGTCCTGCCACCGGATGTGGTCCCACGTATGGACCCCCACCTCGAAGCCGGCGTCACGGGTCTGGCGCATTTCGTCCGCGCACCGCCTGCCGATGTCCGGCCCCGGCAGGAGCGTGCCGTACATGAGGGTGGCAATGCCATAGTGCGACACCACGGATGTGCGCTTGACCTTGGCGGCGAATCCGCGCCGGAAGACGCGCTTGATCGCGCGTCCCGTGTGGTCCGGACCGAGGCTGAACAGGAACGTGGCGCCCGCCCGGCGGCGGCGCAGCAGATCGGTGAGGGCCGGCACGCCTTCCCGGGTGCCGCGGTAGGTGTCGACGTCGACCTTGAGGGCGAGTTTCATGCGTCGGAGATTGGGACGCGGATCGGGAAAGTCCTGGCGGAATGCACGAGGGTGACGGGGGATCTCTCCGGCGCCGGTCAGTCGACCAGTCCGCGCGCCTCGGCCACCTGGGTCCGGTAGGCATCGTAGATGAAGCGCAGGGCCTGCGCCATGGCGACCTTCGGCTCCCAGCCGAGGTCCTCGGTCGTGTTGCGAATGCGAGGCATGCGATGCTGGACGTCCTGATACCCGGCGCCGTAGTACGTCGAGGACGTCGTTTCCACGAGCTGCACCTTGCCGGCCGCATCACGGTATTCGGGATACTCCAGGGCGAGCTTCACCATCATCGTGGCGAGTTCGCGCACGGAGAACTCGTTGCGCGGGTTGCCCACGTTGTAGATCTTCCCGCTGGCGATGCCGTCCTTGTTCTCGATCATCCGCATCAGGGCATCCACGCCGTCGTCGATGTACGTGAACGCGCGTTTCTGCCCGCCGCCGTCGACCAGCTTGATCTCCTCGCCCCGCACGATGTGGCCGAAGAACTGGGTGATGACGCGCGAGCTGCCTTCCTTGGGCGTGTGGATGTTGTCCAGGCCCGATCCGATCCAGTTGAAGGGGCGGAACAAGGTGAAGTCCAGCCCTTCCTGCACTCCGTAGGCCCAGATCACGCGGTCGAGAAGCTGCTTGCTCACCGAGTAGATCCACCGCTGTTTCGGAATCGGGCCCACGACCAGTTCGGACTCGTAGGGATCGAATTCCGCATCCCGGCACATGCCGTAGACCTCGGAGGTGCTGGGGAACAGGATGCGCTTGCGGTACTTCACGCACGACCGGACGATGGGCAGGTTCGCCTCGAAGTCCAGCTCGAACACCCGCAGCGGCTCCTTCACGTACGTGGCCGGAGTCGCGATCGCCACGAGCGGCAGCACCGTATCGCACTTGCGGATGTGGTACTCGATCCACTCCTTGTTGATGGTGATGTCGCCTTCGAAGAAGTGGAAGCGCGGATGAGTGCAGAGATCGGCGACGCGGTCGTTCTGCATGTCCATGCCGTAGACCTCCCACGGCGTGGTTTCGATGATCCGCTTGGACAGGTGGTGTCCGATGAAGCCGTTGACACCGAGGATGAGGATTTTCTTCATGATCGTCCGGGCTCCGAGGCGAGCGCCTCGTCACCGAGCAGTTTACGGAATGCCGCGGCGTCGAGCGAGTTTCCGTCGACCTCCAGCGACAGGATCGGGAGGGCCCGGCCGTCGCCGCACGCAGCGAACAGGCGGTCACCCTCGGCATAGACGGTTCCCGCAGGGCGGGCCGTCGGCCGCGAGGCCGACAGGGTTCGAAGCACGCGGGCGGGCCGCCCCGCCAGGACCGTGAACGCGCCAGGGTAGGGCGGTGCCACGCCGCGCACGAGGTTGTGCACGTCCGCCGCCGGACGCGTCCAGTCGATCCGTCCGTCCTCAGGGCGTCTGCCGCCGAAGTAGCTGCCCTTGACGAGATCCATCGGCCGCGAGGCGGCCGTTCCCGCAAGCAGGCCCGGCAGCGAACGATCCAGCACGACCTCGGCCGCGACGGTCACCTTGCGAAACACGTCGCCGGCCGTGTCGTCCGGCAGGATCGGCACGGCCATCTGATCGACCAGATTGCCGGCATCGGGCTTGGCGACCATGTAGTGGAGCGAAGCGCCGGTCTGTCCTTCACCGCGGATCACCGCCCAGTTGACCGGCACCCGCCCGCGATAGTGCGGCAGCAGCGAGCCGTGCAGGTTGAGCGCGCCCCGGGGCGCCAGGGAGAGGGTTGCCGGCGGAAGCATGCGGCGGAAGTAGAACGAGAACAGGAAATCGGGCGCGGCGGCACGGACCGCGTCGGCCAGGGCGGCATCGTCCAGATCCTCCGCGTACGCCACCGGAAGGCCATGGCTGCCTGCCAGCGAGGCCACGTTGGCGAACCAGATCTGCTCCGTGGGCGAGTCGCGGTGGGTCACTACCAGCGGGATGTCCATGCGGTGGGCGAGCAGCACGCTCAGACAGCGGTAGCCCACGTCGTGGTAGGCGAGTACGACGGCCCGCCCGGTCATCGGCTCGCGGAAGCCACGCGGGCCTGCGAAGTTTCGGCCCCGGAAGGCCTCGCGGGCGCGACCAGCACGGCCTGCACGATGTACCGCGGACGCTGCCTCACCTGCTGGTAGATGCGCCCGACGTACTCGCCCAGCAGGCCGATGCCGAACAGTGCGATGCCGATCAGGAAGAAGGCGATTCCGAACAGGGTGAACAGCCCCTCGGCCTCGGGCCCGATCACGAGCCGGCGGATGGCGAGGAACACCACGAAGGCCACGGACAGCAGCGAGATCGCGATGCCGAACAGCGAGAACATCTGCAGCGGAACCAGCGAGAAGCCCGTGACCAGATCGAAATTGAGGCGGATCAGCTTGTACAGCGAGTACTTCGATTCGCCGGCCGCGCGCTCCTCGTGTGTCACCTCGATCTCCGTAGGCTTCTGCGCGAACGTGTACGCAAGCGCCGGGATGAAGGTATTCACTTCCCTGCAGGAATTGATGGCGTCGATGATGTCCCGGCTGTACGCGCGCAGCATGCAGCCCTGATCGGTCATGCGGATGCGCGTGATGCGCTCGCGCAGGCGGTTCATGGCGCGCGAGGCATTGCGGCGGAAGGCGGTGTCCTTGCGCATCTGCCGGATCGTGCCGACGTAGTCGTAACCTTCGTCCATGGCGGCGAGCAGCCGGCCGATCTCTTCCGGCGGGTTCTGCAGGTCCGCGTCCAGCGTGACGATGCGCTGGCCGCGCGCGTGCTCGAAGCCTGCCATGATCGCCAGATGCTGGCCGAAGTTGCCGTTGAAGAGCACCACCTGGGTCTGGTCGGGTCGGCGCTGGAACTGCTCCCGCAGCAGGGCGGCCGAGCGGTCCTGGCTGCCGTCGTTCACGAAGACCACTTCGTAGCTCGTGCCCAGGCGATCGAGCGCGCCGTAGAGACGCTCGAACAGGCCGGGCAGGCCGGATTCTTCGTTGTAGACCGGTATGACGACGGAAACGGCGGGAGACGCGCTCATCGGTGGCGGGATTTCACGTGCGGTCGGAGGATATCACGCAGTGCTTCGCAGACCCGGTCCACGTCCTCGTCGCGCATGGCCGGAAACAGCGGCAGCGTCAGGATGCCGGCGCCGATCCGCTCCGCGTGCGGAAAGTCCCCGGGTCCGTAGCCCATGCCGCGGTAGAGCTTGAACAGATGCAGCGCCGGATAGTGCACGCCGGCACCGATGCCGCGTTCCTGCAATCCGCGCAGCACGTCCGCGCGGCCGATGGACAGTTCGTCCAGGCGCAGGACCGGTTGGAACATGTGCCAGTTGGACTGCGTGCGGTCGCGAGGCGGCAGATCGAGTGGCAATTCCCGGTCGAGCTTGTCGAAATAGCGTTCGGCCAGCACGCGGCGCCGCACGGTGAACTCCTCGATCCGCGCGAGCTGGCCGATGCCGATGCGTGCCGCGATGTCGGTCATGTTGAGCTTGGCGCCGGCGACCTCCACTTCCTGCTCTCCGTCGGGCAGACGTACGACCCCCTGGAGGCGCAGACGTTCGCACAGGCCGGCTTCGCGCTCGTCGTTGAGCACCAGACAGCCGCCTTCGGCAGTCGTGACGTTCTTGTTGGCGTGGAAGGAGAAGCACACGAGGTCGCCGAAGCTGCCGATGCGGCGGCCGTTCCACGCGGCACCGAGACTCTGCGCGGCGTCCTCGATCACCCGCAGCCCGCGGCGTTCCGCCACGTCGTACAGCGCGTCGCGGTCGGCAGGAAGTCCGGCCAGGTCCACCGGAATGACGGCGCGCGACTTCGGCGTGACCGCCGCTTCCACGCGTTCCATGTCGATCAGCCGTGTGGCCGGGTCGACGTCGACCAGCACCGGCCGGGCTCCGGCCCGGACGATCACGTTGGCCGTGGCGACCCAGGTGAGCGGTGTCGTGATGACTTCGTCTCCCGGTTTCACGCCGGCAATCTCCAGGGCCAGTTCCAGCGCGCCGGTGCCCGAGACCAGCGCACGCACGGGCCGGCCGCCGCAGTACTCCGACAGCATCGCCTCGAAGCGCTTCACCTGCGGACCGCTGGTGATCCAGCCGGAGCGAAGAACGTCGACGACGCCCTGGATCGTCGCCTCGTCGATGGCAGGGCGGGTGAAGGGAAGGAAGTCCTGGGTCATGGGCAAACCTGCGCGGGAATCAGCTCCGTGCCACCAGCACGACGCCGACGATGATCACGGCGATGCCCCAGAGGCGCATCGCATTGAGGGACTCGCCGAACAGATAGTAAGCCGCCACGGCGTTGACGACGTAGCCCAGCGACAGCATGGGGTAGGCGATGCTCACCTCCACGCGCGACAGCGCCAGGATCCACACGGCCACGCTCACGACGTAGCACGCGAGGCCGCCGAGGATGTGGGGCTCGAAGGCCACCTTCATGCCGATGGGCAGCGCGTTGGCGAGGGTGAAGTCGAAGTGGCCGATGGCATTCGTGCCGGCCTTGAGCAGGAGCTGGGCGGCGGCGTTCAGCATGACGCCGAAGACGACGAGAGCGAACGCGACGGCATTCATGGCAGCGGCGTGATCTCCATCCCGGGGTGAGCGACCAGCACGCGCCGGGTGTCGCGTCCCACGATCCGCATGGGCAGACCGGCGGCGGTCAGTTCGTCGAACACGGCGGGCTCCATGAACGCGTACTCGCATCCGCCTTCGCGCCAGCGGGCTGCGAACCCGTCCATGTCCGGAATCCAGCGCTGCGGTTCGCGTTCCACGCCGAAGGTCATCTCGTCCGAGAACGCCACCAGGGTCACGGTGCGTTCCAGATAGAAAGGCAGCGTCTGATCATAGGTGCGTACGCTGTACAACGGGCAATCGGGCCGGATCAGCGGCTTCGTCTGCCGGGCGAAGCGGGCCGCTGAGAAGGAGGGCGACAGCGCATCGTGCCCGGTGATCGCCGCCTGCCACGCGACCAGTCCGCCGAATCCGAGGGCAGTCGCCGCCGCCGCCTTGCGGCCTCTCGAGCTCCAGACCATGCAGAGCAGGGAGCCCACGCCCATCGCGATGGCTGCGCCCACGATCCACGGCTCGAAGGCCTGGTACAGCGCCACGGGCGTGCGCTCGTTGGCGAACCGCTCCGCGCGCAAGCCCAGCACGCCGGCCGCGATGGCGAGGGGCAATAGCGGTACGGCGTGCCAGCGCAATTCCCGCGCCGGCAGGTTCGCGAGCCGGTCGCCCATCAGCCACGCCAGGGCAGGAAACAGCGGCAGGATGTACGAGGGCAGCTTGGAACTGGAGGCGCTGAAGAACAGGAACACGAAGACGATCCAGCACAGCAGATAGAGCCGCGGACGCAATGGCGCCGCGGGATCGTCCTGACCGTGCGCGCGCCAGACGGAGCGCGCGGCCAGCACGACCCAGGGCAGGGTTCCGGCGATGAGCATCGGTGCGAACGTCCACCACGGCTCGCTGCGGCGGTGCACGGTCGTGAGATAACGCTGGAAGTGCTCGCGGACGAAGAAGAACTCCGGAAACTCCGGATTCGCCAGGGACACCGCCACGAACCATGGCGCCGCGATCAGCAGCAGCACGACGAGGCCCGCCGGGATGTGCAGCCGGGTCAGGAGACGCCAGTCCCGCGTCGCGAGCAGATAGAACGTGATGGCACCGCCCGGCAGCACGATTCCGATCAGGCCTTTCGTGAGCACCGCGCCCGCGCAGGCCACCCACGCCGCCGCCATCCAGCGGCGTCGCGACTCCACTGCCGTGCGGCGCTGCTGCGCGACGAGAAGCGCGCCGGCGCAGACGGTGAGGAAGAACGTGAGCCCCATGTCGAGCGAGTTGAGATGGGCGTTGGCCACCATCCAGAGCATGGAGCCGGCGACGAGCGCGGCGTATGCGCCGGCCGGTTCGCCGAACAGCCGGCGTCCGATGCGCCACACTGCCAGGACACACAGGACGCCGGTGAGCGCAGGCCACAGCCGCGCCGTCCATTCGTCCGGACCGAACATGCGGAATGCGGCCGCGGTGACCCAGTATTGAAGCGGTGGCTTCTCGAAATACTTGAGGCCGTTGAGGCGGGGTGTGACCCAGTCGCCGGAGACGGCCATCTCACGCGCGATTTCCGCATAGCGGCCTTCGTCGGGCCGGATGAGGCTGCGCGTGTCGAGGTTGGCAAACCACACGGCACAGAAGATGGCAACGAGCAGCAGGATGAGGGGCAGTCTCGGGCGCGTCACGGCTGCACGACCCCCGCCCCGATCTGCCCGGCGGCGCGGGCGAACGACTCGGCCGACGGCGATCCGATCGTCACGGCATCGACGGTGTGCCACGTCGCGTAGTGGCCGCCGATGGAGCGCGTGTACGCAGGATCGTAGTGGTCGACGAGCAATTCGGTGACCAGCTCGGGCCACCGGCGCGCGGCCACGTGTTCCACCCAGCGGTCCACCACGCGGTGGCCGTGCAGAGGCGTCAGCGCGCGCAATTTCGCTTCCAGCCGCGCCGGGTCGTCGAAGAAGTGCGCGTACTCCTCCAGCAGCAACGCTGCGCGCGTGGAAACGTCGGCCTCGATCTTCACGCACTCGCCCGCGTGCATGCGGTCCATGAGCGATTCGGGCACGCGGAGGTTGCCGATCTTGCGGCTTTCGGATTCCACGAAGACCGTCCGGGAAGGGTCCAGCTTGCGCAGGGCCTGCCACAACTGCGTCTCGAATCCCTTCTGGCTCGGTTGGGGTTCCTGCGGCAGATCGCCCAGCACGGAACCGCGATGAGCCGCGATGGCCTCCAGATCGAGCACCGGCTCGCCGCGCTCTGCCAGCGCCCGCAGCAGCCGGCTCTTGCCCGAGCCCGTGAGCCCGCAGATCACGCGGAACCGCAGGCCGGCCGCCAATGCGTCCAGTTCGCCGATCACGTGGCGGCGAAAGGACTTGTAGCCTCCGTCGAGCTGCTGCGCCGCCCAGCCGATCTCGCGCAGCACGTGCGTCATGGAACCGCTGCGCTTTCCTCCGCGCCAGCAATACACGAGCGGCCGCCACTGGCGGGGATGCTCGAGGAAATTCGCTTCGATGTGGCGTGCGATGTTCGCGGCGACGAGGGCCGCTCCGACCTTGCGGGCCGCGAAGGGCGAGACCTGCTTGTAGAGGGTGCCGACACGGGCACGCTCCTCGTCGTCCAGGACGGGGCAGGAGAGCGCACCGGGCACGTGGTCCTCGGCGAACTCGGCGGGCGATCTGACGTCGATGACGGCGTCGAATCCGTCCAGATCGGCGACGGTGGCGACGTCGTGGCGCATGGAAGGGGGAGGGTTCGCGAAGGGCGCGATTCTCTCACGACCGGGTCGTGCGCGAACTCCGCGCGTGGCCGGAGGCGCGTCGTCTTGCAGCAGGCGGATGGCGTACGGGACCAGCCCCGGACGGTGCCGCGCGCAGTGCCGGGCTCACCCGGGGAGGCGCGAGCCGGCTTTTCCGGGGGGGGCGCAGATCGTGAGTGCGTCGACGGCCCGGACCCTTGGCGGGACTCAGCCCTTCCCGAGCAGCATCGACAGCGAAGGCAACACGTTTTCCAGGATGCGCGGCTGCGCGGCGGCGACCGGGTGGATGCCGTCATCCTGGAAGTTGCCCCGGTCGCCCGCCAGTCCGTCCAGCAGGAAGGGGACGTAGGCGGAAGAGGAAGCCTTCGCAACGTCGCTGAACAGCTCGAAGAACCGCTTCGTGTAGACCGGTCCGTAGTTGGGCGGGATGCGCATGCCCACGACCAGCGTCTTCGCGCCCGCATTGCGGCTCGCCGAGACGATGCGCTCGAGATTGCCCTTGGTGAGGGACAGGTCCATGCCGCGCAGGCCGTCGTTCGCACCCAGTTCGACGACCACGACGGACGGGGCGTGGTCCTTCAGCAGGCGGGGCAGCCGTTCCAGTCCGCCGAAGGTCGTCTCGCCGCTGATCGACGCGTTGACCACCTTGAATCCGGGATGGGTGCCCGCCATCTTCCGCGCGAGCAGGTCGACCCAGCCCTGGCCCGCCGGTACGCCGTAACCTGCCGACAGGCTGTCACCCAGCACCAGTACCGTCCCCGCCGGCGGCGCTGCCGCCGTGAACCCGGCCATGCCGGCGATTGTCAGCGTCAGGGCGGCCGCCAGAGCGCGGCGCCGCGTCTTCGTGCAAGCTTCGCGGCGCCGCACCGGCCCGCTGCCTTCCATTCTCGGGAATTTCATGACAACGATTGTCTCCGCCTCGCGATTGACCAAGCAAGTCGCCACGGGCAGCACGCAGCTCACCATCCTGGACGACGTGACCTTCGACATCGCCCGCGGCGAATCCGTTGCGGTGGTGGGCGCGTCCGGCTCGGGCAAGACCACGCTGCTGGGACTGCTGGCGGGGCTGGACCTGCCCAGTTCGGGGGCCGTCACCCTCGCGGGCCGGGCCCTGAACGACCTGGACGAGGACGGGCGCGCGGCGCTGCGCGGCGAGACCATCGGCTTCGTGTTCCAGTCCTTCCAGCTCCTGCCATCGCTGACGGCCCTGGAGAACGTGATGTTGCCGCTGGAACTCGCGGGAGTGTCCGACGCCAGGGCGGCTGCCAGCGGATTGCTGAGCCGGGTGGGCCTGGCGGACCGGATGACCCACTACCCCCGGCAGCTCTCCGGAGGGGAACAGCAGCGCGTGGCCATCGCACGGGCATTCGGCGGTCCGCCGCAGGTGCTGTTTGCGGACGAGCCCACGGGCAATCTGGATGCGGCTACCGGAGCGGAGATCGTCCAGCTCATGTTCGAGCTCAATCGCGAAAGGGGCACCACGCTGGTGCTCGTGACCCACGACGAAGGGCTCTCGCGGCGATGCGAACGCCGGCTGCGGCTGGCCGGCGGAAGACTGGTGGCCGACGAGCGGCAGGCGCAGGCGATCTTCGCATGAGGTCGGTCCTGCGTCTTGCCCTGCGCCTGCTCGCTCGAGACTACCGGGCAGGCGAACTGCGCGTGATGGCGGTTTCGGTCGTGATCGCCGTCGCCGCCTTCACCACCGTCGCCTTCTTCGCCGACCGCGTGAAGCAGGCGCTGTCCCAGGAGGCAAGCCAGCTCCTCGGCGCAGATCTGGTGCTGGTCTCGGACCGCCCGATTGGCGACCCCTTCCGGGCCGCCGCCGCCAGCCGTTCGCTGCGCCGTGCCGAAACGATCCGTTTCCCGAGCATGGCGATGGCCAGCGAGCGGAGCCTGCTGGTGGAAGTGAAGTCCATCGGCTCGGGCTATCCGCTCAAGGGCCGTCTTGAAATCCGGGATGCGTCCGGCGCGATCAGGCCGGGCGCTGGCGGGCCGACTCCGGGGACCGTGTGGCTGGACGACCGCGCGATGGCCCGCCTGGGCATTGCCTTTGGTGGAACGCTGGACCTCGGCGATCGCAGTTTCACGGTGGCGGGGCGGATCGAGTCCGATCCCGAGGCCAACATCGGCTTCCTCAACATGATGCCGCGGCTCATCGTGGCCTCTGGAGACCTGGAGGCGACCGGCCTGGTCCAGACTGGCAGCCGGATCAAGTACCGGCTCATGCTGGGCGGTTCTGCCTCGCAGCTGGAAAGCTGGCGCAAGGAGGTCTGGGATTCCCTGCAGGCGGGGCAGCGGATCGAGGACGTGCGCGACGCCCGGCCGGAAATCCGCTCCGCCCTGGAGCGGGCGGAGAAGTTCCTCGGGCTGGCCTCCCTGCTGTCCATCGTCCTGGCCGCCGTGGCCGTCGCGCTCGCCGCGCGGAGGTATGCGCAGCGGCATCTGGATCACTGCGCGATGCTGCGCTGTCTGGGCGCCAGCCGGCGGGCCACCGTCTGGATCCACGCCATCCAGGTGGCCATCGTGGGCTTGGCCGGCGGTCTCGCGGGGTGCGCGCTGGGTTTCATCGCTCAGTTCGCCCTGTCGGAAATGCTGGCCCCCATCGTGACGGTGCAGCTTCCGCCCCCGAGCGCGTTGCCGGCGCTGCAAGGGGTGGCCGCAGGGCTGGTCATGCTGACGGGTTTCGCGATGCCGCCGCTCATCGACCTCGGGCGCGTGCCGGCCCTTCGGGTGCTGCGCCGCGACCTGGGTCCGCCCGGCGGCTTGGCCTGGCTCGCGTACGCGGCCGGACTGGCAGCGGTCGCGGCACTGGTCTTCTGGCACACCCAGGACGCGAAGCTCGCGTCCTGGGTGCTGGGGGGGCTGATCGGAGCTGCCGCGGTCGCCGCGGTCGCGGCCTTCGGGCTCATCCGGGCCACGGCGGGCCTTGCGCGCAAGACCGGTTTCGTCTGGCGCTTCGGGCTCGCCAATCTGTCGCGCAGGGCGTCCGGCACGGTGGTCCAGATCGTGGCCTTGGGCGCCGGTCTGCTCGCCCTCATCCTGTTGTCGATCACGCGGGGCGACCTGCTGGACAGCTGGCGAAAATCCCTGCCGGATCAGGCGCCCAACCGGTTTCTGGTGAACATCCAGCCGGAGCAGGTCAGCGAGATCGAGCGCTTCTTCGCCGAGGAGCGCCTGGCGTCTCCCGAGTTCTTTCCCATGATTCGCGGCCGGCTCACCGAGATCAACGGCAAGGCCGTCAGCTCCGCGAACTACACGGAGGATCGCGCGAGGCGTCTGGTGGACCGGGAATTCAACCTGTCCTGGGCGGCCCGACCGCAGGACGACAACCGCATCGTGGCCGGCCGCTGGTGGCGCCCGGCCGGGGGCGAGCCGCAGTTCTCGGTGGAGACAGGCATCGCCGACACCCTGGGCATCCGGGCGGGCGACACCCTCACGTACCAGATCGCGGGACAGCGGCTGGAGGCGCCCGTCACCAGCCTTCGCACCGTGGCATGGGACAGCTTCCGCGTGAATTTCTTTGTCGTGTCGCCTCCGGGAACGCTGGAGTCCTACCCCGCGAGCTACGTGACCAGTTTCCATCTGCCGGAGTCATCGGGGGCAGTCATGGACCGGCTGGTCAAGCGGTTCCCCAACCTGCTGGTCATCGATGTCGCGGCCATCCTGCAGCAGGTGCAGACGATGATGGGGCAGGTGGTGCGGGCCGTGGAATTCCTGTTCCTCTTCTCCCTGGCGGCGGGTTTTCTGGTGCTCTTCGCCGCCATCCAGACGACCCACGACGAGCGCCGGCGCGAAGCCGCCATCCTGCGCACGCTCGGCGCGAGTACCCGGCAGATCGGGCGCGCGCAGACGGCGGAGTTCATGGTCATCGGCGCGTTGTCCGGCGTCTTCGCCGCCGTGGGGGCGACTTCCCTCGGCTTCGTGCTGGCCAGCCGGGTGCTGGAGGTGGCCTACGAGGTGAACCCGCTCGTCTGGGTGGCAGGCCTGGGTCTGGGGGCGCTGGGCGTGGCGCTTGCCGGGCTGCTCGGCACGCGAGGTGTGCTCAGGACTGCGCCGATGGAGGTCCTGAGGCGGTCCTGACCGCTGAAACTTTCCCGCGGGCGTCCGATAAGAGCAAATTCGTCTGGACAGCCCGTCGTCGCGCCGTCACAATGCGCGGTTAGCCTTTTCGGCTGCTGCCTGTCCGTCATCCACGCACGCGCGTCCGCGCAAGGTGTTTCCATCGTGACCCGAGCCATCCGCAACATCGCCATCATCGCCCACGTCGACCACGGCAAGACCACCCTGGTCGACCAGCTCCTGCGCCAGTCCGGCACGTTCGCCGCCCACCAGCAGGTGGCCGAACGGGTCATGGACTCCAACGACCTGGAGAAGGAACGGGGCATCACGATCCTGGCGAAGAACTGCGCCGTGCAGTACGAGGGCACGCACATCAACATCGTCGATACGCCCGGACACGCCGACTTCGGCGGCGAGGTCGAACGCGTGCTGTCCATGGTGGACAGCGTGCTGCTGCTGGTGGATGCCGTGGAAGGCCCCATGCCCCAGACACGCTTCGTGACGCGCAAGGCGCTCGCCCAGGGCTTGAAGCCCATCGTGGTGGTGAACAAGGTGGACCGTCCGGGCGCCCGCGCCGAATGGGTGGTGAACCAGACCTTCGATCTCTTCGACAAGCTCGGCGCCACCGAAGAGCAGCTCGATTTCCCCGTGGTGTACGCCTCCGCCCTGCAAGGGTGGGCGTCCGATTCCGCGACACAGGCCACCCCCGACATGCGTCCGCTGTTCGAGGCCATCCTCAAGTACGTGCCGGTGCGCGACGCCGATCCGGAAGGCGCGCTGCAACTGCAGATCTGCTCGCTCGACTACTCCACGTTCGTCGGCCGCATCGGCATCGGCCGCATCCAGCGCGGCCGTATCCGTTCGGGGCAGCAGGTGGCGCTCATGAACGGGCCGGACAGCGAACCGAAGCTCACCAAGGTCAACCAGGTGCTGTTGTTCAAGGGCCTGGAGCGCACCGTGGTCGAGCAGGCAGAAGCCGGCGACATCGTGCTGGTGAACGGCGTGGAAGACGTGGGCATCGGCGTCACGCTGTGCGATCCCGCCAACCCCGAGGCGCTGCCCCTGCTGACGGTGGACGAACCCACGCTCACCATGAACTTCGTCGTCAACACTTCACCCATGGCAGGCCGCGAAGGCCAGTACGTCACCTCGCGCCAGATCCGCGAGCGACTGGAGCGCGAACTCCAGAGCAACGTCGCGCTTCGCGTGGAGTTCACGGCCGACTCCGACACCTTCGTGGTATCCGGCCGCGGCGAACTGCATCTGACCATCCTGCTGGAGAACATGCGCCGCGAAGGCTACGAGCTGGCGGTCGGCCGTCCTCGCGTGGTCATGAAGGAAGTCAATGGCGAACGTCTCGAGCCCTACGAGATGCTGACCGTGGACGTGGAAGAGAACCACCAGGGCACGGTCATGGAAGAGCTGGGGCGCCGCCGCGGCGAGATGCTCGACATGCAGCCCGACGGCAAGGGTCGTGTCCGCCTGGAATACCGCATCCCCGCGCGTGGCCTGATCGGCTTCCAGGGCGACTTCCTCACCATGACGCGCGGCACCGGCATCATGAGCCACGTGTTCGACGAATACGGTCCGGTGAAGGGCGACATCGCGGAACGCCGCAACGGCGTGCTGATCTCCCAGGACGAGGGCGAAGCGGTCGCCTATGCGTTGTGGAAGCTGCAGGATCGCGGCCGCATGTTCGTCTCCCCGGGCGACGCGCTGTACGAGGGCATGGTGATCGGCATCCATTCGCGCGAGAACGACCTCATCGTGAACCCGGTGAAGGGCAAGAAGCTCACCAACGTCCGCGCCGCCGGCAAGGACGAGGCGATCAACCTCACGCCGCCCATCCAGCTCACGCTCGAATCGGCCATCGAGTTCATCGGTGACGACGAGCTGGTGGAGATCACCCCCGAAGTCCATCCGCATCCGCAAGCGTCATCTCAAGGAACACGAGCGCAAGCGCGCGTCGCGCGCCTCGTCGGACGTCGCGGCGTAATCGCGCCGGTACTTCCGGGTCCGGTTCGTCCGTGCCGGGAACGGCCATGAGCTTTGTCCGGGACCGGACGACTTCCCGGTGCCGGGCTGTCCGATGGAGGGAGTTTCGCATTCCCGACGCCGGCACCCGGTCCGGCGCCGATAGGCTGTTCCGGTTCTCCAGCGGCTGGCTGGCCGGGGCCGCCTGTACTTTCCTCATCTCTGCCTGCAACCCTTTCGGCGATGACATCCCGCGGGACCTGCCTGCCCAGGCCAAGGGCAACTGGGGCCCGGACGGCAAGACGTGTCCCCGCCTGGACGGCGTGTACCGGTACGCGGGCCAGGACGGATCGGGCTTCGCGGCCGCGGACGAGATCTTCCCGCCGACCGAACTCGGACAGTGGAGCGTGGTGAAGCTCGCGTCGCGTTCCGCATCCGAAATCGCCCTCGCCCGGGCCATGTCGCGGGAACAGTTCATCGAGGCGGCCCTCGGCCTGCGGAAGTCGGCGCCGGCCCGTTACGAACGCTGGCGGTCGGAGGTCCTCCTGGGCCCCGATCCGCGCGACATCCGCGTTCCTGGCGAGACGCAGGAACGGCCGGTGCTCGTCCGCTCGCAGGAACACCGGATCATGGCCGTGTCGTGCGAAGCCGGATGGGTGACGCTGTACCGCGGGTCCCGGCTCGTCAAGAAGGGGGGTGAACCGGCCTCCAGCGTTTTCACCCAAGTGGACGTGACGCCGGACGTGGACAAGGGACTGCTCGTGCGCACCGCCCGGTGTCCGATGAAGACCACGGACATCCTCAGCGTCCAGTACTGTTCATCGCCTGCAACCACCTATTCGAGATTGGCGCCCTCGGCCTGGCCGGCCGACTGGGTTCCGACGTCGAACGATCTGCCCCCGCCTGCCGTTGCGGAGACGGCTCCGGCGCTCCAGGCAGCGACAGCACAGAATCCGGCAGCACACGCCGGGTCCGCAGCGGACGAGAACCACGGGCCCACGGACGATGCCGCGCGTCTTGCCACGCATCTGTTCGAACGGCTGGACGGCAGGCTTCCGCAGGGCGTCACGCTCGATTCGATCTCCGCGCGTGGGACCGGTGTCGTGCTCGTGCTGCACGGCTCGCCCACGCTCGACATGCCCGCGCTCAAGGGAACGCTCGGGGCCGATCCCGCCGTGGGCAGTGTGTCCGTGTCGCACGTGAGCGTCGTCGACGCCCAGACTTCCGAATACCGTCTGCTGCTGCTGCCGCGCCGCTTCTGAGCGCCCGGGCGTCGGCGGCTGCAGGTGCGTCGGCCCTCTATACTCCGGACGCCATGAATGCCACCGTCCTCGATCTGATTCTGCTGGCCGCCGCGATCGTCACGCTGCTTCTCGTGTGGCGGCAGCAGGTCACGCTCCGGCGCCTCGAGTCGCGGCAGGACGAAGCCGCGCGGACACTCGCCTCATCGCTGGGCGACCGGCATCTGTCCATGCTGCGCGATACGAACGATGCATTGAACTCGCTGGGCGACCGTCTGGTCGCGAACACGGCGGAGCGCAGCGATGCGCTGCGCGGTACCGTCGAACAGCAGTTGCAGCAGACGCGCGATGCGCTCGTCGCGCTGCAGATGTCCAGCCACCGCAGTCTCGCCGAGATGCGGCAGTCGCAGACCGACGCCCTTTCGGAACATCGCGATGCCCAGCGCCGTGCATTGGGCGAACTGCGGACCGAACTGCTGGAGAAATCGCTCGCGGCCCTGGGCCAGCAGGCGCAGTCTCAATCGGAATCTTTGCGGACGAGCGTCCAGTCGCTGACGCAGCAGCTCACTGCCACGCTCGAGACGCTCACCCGGTCCTTCGATGGCCGCATGGGCGAGATCCAGGGCAAGGTGAACGAGCGCCTGGACGAGGGGTTCCGGCGCACCAACGAGACGTTCGCCAACGTGATGGCGCGACTGGCCACCATCGACGAGGCACAGCGCAAGATCGACGGGCTCACGACCAACGTGGTGAGCCTGCAGGAGCTGCTGGGCGACAAGCGCTCCCGCGGCGCGTTCGGGGAGGTGCAACTCGAACATCTGGTGCGCAACGCGCTGCCCGCTTCGGCCTTCGAGTTCCAGTACACGCTTCCCGGCAATACGCGCGCGGACTGCGTGCTGCGTCTGCCGGAGCCCACGGGGCTTGTCGCCATCGACGCCAAGTTCCCGCTGGAGAACTACCACCGCATGTTCGACGAGGCGCTGACGGAGCCGGAGAGGAAGGAGGCGCAGAAGGCTTTCCGTGCCGATGTGCGCAAGCACGTCGACGACATCGCCAGCCGGTACATCCTGGAAGGCGTGACCAGCGACGGTGCGGTGATGTTCGTTCCCGCCGAGGCGGTGTTCGCGGAGATCCACGCGCACCATGGCGAGGTGGTCGACCATGCGCTACGCCGCCGCGTGTGGATCGTGTCGCCCACCACGATGATGGCCGTGCTCAACACGGCACGTGCCGTGCTGAAGGATGTCGAGACGCGCCACCAGGTGCACGTCATCCAGGACGAACTGGGCAAGCTCGGCCGGGAGTTCGGCCGTTTCGAGGACCGCATGCGCAAGCTCGCGTCGCACATCAGGCAGGCGAACGAGGACGTGACCGACGTGCACAGGACGAGCGAGAAGATCGTGCGCCGCTTCCAGGAGATCGAGCGGGTGGAACTGGACGCGCCGGCTCGGGCGGGGGAGACCATGCTTTCGCCGGTCGCGATGCCGCCTGGCGGCGAGGCGCACTGACCGTGCTGGGGGCGCTGCGGCGGTGGCGTCGCGAACGGACGCTGCAGCGTCATCGCATCGACGACGATCTGTGGCAACAGGCGCTCCGGTGCTTCGTCTTCACGCGCACGCTCACGGACGGGGAAGCAGGCCGCCTGCGCGAGATCGTCACGCTGTTTCTTGCGTCCAAATCCCTCTCCGCCGCCGGTGGCCACCAGCTCACCGACGCCATGCGCATCTCCATCGCCACCCAGGCGTGCATCCTGGTGCTGGAACTGGGAGTGGAGTACTACGACGGCTGGGTCGAGGTGATCGTCTATCCCGACGAGTTCATTCCCGAGCACACCTGGACCGACGAGGCGGGAGTCGTTCATCACGGCCGCGTGCCGCACATGGGCCAGGCGTGGCTGCACGGTCCGGTGATCCTGTCCTGGGCCGACGTGGCGCGCGCAGGCGAGGCCGACGGGTTCAACGTGGTGATCCACGAGTTCGCCCACAAGCTGGACATGCTGAACGGAGATGCCAACGGATATCCACCGCTGCACAGAGGAATGAACCGGACGCAGTGGCGCGATGTCTTCAGCGAAGCGTTCGAACGTTTCAGCCGCAAGGTGCGCCGGCACGTCTACACCGAGATCGATCCCTATGCGGCGGAGTCGCCGGCGGAGTTCTTCGCCGTGATGAGCGAGGCGTTCTTCGAGATTCCGGACATCGTGCAGACCGACTATCCGGACGTGTACGAACAGTTGCGGCAGTTCTACCGGCAGGATCCGTTGGCACGGCTGTCCCGGGACGCTGCGGCGGCAGGAGGGCAGGGCCATGAGGGGTGACAGCTTGGGCGGGATTCGCGGAGAGGAGGGGCCGAACCCGGTCCGGCGCTCGATCGCATTGTTGGCATGGGTCTTCCCGTTTGCCGCCATCTGCGGTCTTCCGGTCCCGGCTCTCGCCCAGCGCACGGTCCTGGAAGTGATCGATCTGCATTACCGCAACGCCGACGAGATGCTGCCGGTCCTGCGGCCGCTGCTGGATCCCGGCGGCACGCTGTCGGCGCACAACAATCAGCTCATTGTCCGCACGAGCCCGGAGAACCTCGCGCAGCTCCGTTCGGTGCTGGACAAGCTCGACCGCCGGCCGCGCCGCCTGATCATCACCGTCACGCAGGACGAGGACCGCGCCCTTCAGGAAAACGACGCCGCCTTAGGCATCCGCAGCGGCAACGCGGCGGTCCCGCTTCCTCCCGGGCCCGGCGCAACGGCCGGCGCCGGTGCAGCGCGGGCACGTGTGTATTCGAGCCGGTCGGCCGCCACCGATCGCACGTCGCGCAGTGTCCAGGTGCTCGAAGGCGGCGAGGCGTTCGTCGCCGCCGGGGAATCTTTCCCGGTGCGCTCCACGCAGATCGTCCCCACGCCCGCGGGGCCGCGTGTCGCCGATTCCACACAGTATCGCGATGCCCTGTCCGGGTTCTATGCTCGCGCCCGGGTCCATGGCGACAACGTCACGGTGGAGATCTCCTCGCAAAGCGCGCGGCGCACGGCCGGAACGTCTTCGCCCGGCACGGTGCGGCAGGGCGTGCTGGAGACCACCGTGTCGGGACGCCTCGGCGAATGGATCGCGCTGGGCGGGGCAGGGCAGACGCGTGACGCGCAGTCGGATAGCATCGTGCGCCGCAGTTCGGAAGCCGCTCGTGACGATCGCCGTCTCTTTCTGAAGGTGGAGGAAGTCCAGCCTTGAACCAGTCGCACAGGAATCCGCCATGACCGCCCGGCCGTGGTTCCGGAACGGGGCCTCGCGGTGACCGGCACCACCGTGCTGTTCCGGTCGTCCGGATCGGCCGCCAACCGGCCGTTGCACGCCGCGCTGCTCGCAGGCTTCCTCCTCATCCTCGGCTGGTCGGGCTTCCATCCCAAGGACACGCTCACCTGGTTCCTGGAGGTGTTCCCCGCCATTGGCGGGGCCGTGATTCTCGCTCTGCTCTATCCGCAGCGCAGGCTCACCGATCTGGTGCTGGTCCTCGTGTTCGTTCACGCCGCCATTCTTTGTGTGGGCGGGCACTACACCTATGCGGAAGTCCCCGCCTTCAACTGGCTGCGCGACGAGTTCGGCCTCGCGCGCAACTACTACGATCGCGTCGGTCACGTCGCCCAGGGCTTCGTTCCTGCGATGATCGCCCGCGAGATCCTGCTGCGGCTTCGCGTGGTGAACGGCCGCGGCTGGCTCTTCTTCCTCGTCACCTGCATCTGCCTCGCCATCAGCGCGTTCTACGAATTCATCGAGTGGTGGGTCGCCCTCGCTTCCGGCGAGGCAGCCGAGGCTTTTCTCGGCACGCAGGGCGACGCGTGGGATACCCAGTGGGACATGTTCCTCGCGCTCCTCGGCGCCATGAGCAGCCAGCTCCTGCTGGGACGCTGGCACGACGGCCAGCTCGTTCGACTCACCGCCTCCCGGATCTGACGCATGAGAACTCCATCGCGCTTCTGGCCCCGCTTTCTCGCCGTATCCGATCCGCGCCCGGTCGCGCCGGGCGGTCTGCTCGATCGCCGGGCCGTGCTGAAGGGGCTGGCCGCCATGAGTGCGGTGTCGGCAGTGCCGGCACGGGCCGAGGACGACGCCCGTCTCGCCGCGGCCATGCCCTGGCAGAAGACCGCCGGCAAGCCCATGTCCGGCTACGGCACGCCGTCCTCCCACGAAGGGCACGTCCTGCGCACGACCTACACGCGTTACGGGGCCATCGCGCTGGGCAACGGCGGATCGTTCACACCCCTGCATCAGCTCGAGGGAACGATCACGCCCAGCGGTCTGCACTTCGAGCGCCATCACCACGGAGTGCCCGATATCGATCCCGCGCGGCACCGGCTCGTCCTCCACGGCCTGGTCGACCGGCCGCTGGAATTCCGGGTGGAGGACCTGCTGCGCTATCCGATGGAAAGCCGGGTGCTGTTCATCGAGTGTTCCGGCAACAGCTTCCGCAATACCCTGGGGAAGCCGGCACAGGTGAGCTGCGGCGAGATTCACGGACTGGTATCCAACAGCGAGTGGACGGGCATTCCCCTGTCGGTGCTGCTCGACGAGGCCGGCGTGCAGACCGGCGCCCGCTGGGTGATCGCGGAAGGTGCGGATGCGGCCACGATGGCGCGCTCCATTCCGCTGGAGAAGGCGCTCGACGACACGTTGGTGGCGCTCTACCAGAACGGCGAACGCCTCAGGCCCGAGCAGGGCTATCCGTTGCGGCTGGTGCTGCCCGGGTTCGAAGGCAACATGTGCGTGAAGTGGCTGCATCGGCTGAAGCTCGCGGATGGTCCGCAGCACTCGCGCGACGAGACGTCGCACTACACCGATCTGCTGCCAGACGGACGCGCGCTGCAGTTCACGTTCGAGATGGGCGTGAAATCCGTCATCACGCAGCCCTCCGCCGGCCGCTCGCTGCCAGGTCCGGGTTACTACGACATCGCCGGGTTCGCCTGGTCGGGGGCGGGCCGTGTGAGGACCGTGGAGGTGTCCGCCGACGCTGGCCGCACCTGGGTGCCGGCCGCGCTGACGGGCGACGCGCCTTCGCACACGCTCGTGCGTTTCCGGATTCCATGGCATTGGGACGGTCAGCCCGCCACGCTGATGAGCCGGGCGACCGACGAGCGCGGGCAGGGACAGCCGACGCGGCCGGAGTGGCTGGCACGCTATGGCGCCAACCAGCGTTACCACTGCAATGCCATCCAGGCCTGGGCCGTCGACGACATGGGGGAGATCGCCAATGTGTTCGTGTGACGGAAGGCTCGTGCGGCGGGCGATCGTCGCGGCGATGCTCACGTGCGGCATCGCCACATCCGCGTCCGGAGACGGGCCCCGGCTCGGGCGGCCGTTGACGCCCGAAGAAGTCGCGCCGCTGGACATCGATGTCGCTCCGGACGGTCTGGGCTTGCCCGCCGGCTCGGCGACGGCCGTCGACGGCGTCGATACCTACGTGCAGAAGTGTGCGTCCTGCCATGGTTTGCGGGGGCAGGGGGCCGCCACGGGTCCGGCACTCGTGGGTGGGCTCGGATCGCTGGGCACGAAATCTCCCAGGCAGACGGTCGGCAGCTACTGGCCCTACGCGACCATCGTGTTCGATTACGTGCGGCGAGCCATGCCCTATGACCGCCCGATGAGTCTCACCGACGATGAAACGTATGGTGTGACGGCCTACATCCTCTGGCTGAACGGCATTGTCGGCCGCGACCAGGTGATGGACGCCAACACGCTGCCCGCCGTGCGCATGCCCAATCGAGAAGGCTTCGTCGATGCGTGGAGCGCACGCCCGAGACCCTGACCCGTCCATGGCGGGTGCCCTGGCCGCCCGGCTGCTGTCGCTTCTTCTGATCGCCGCTTCGTCGTCCGGCGTCGTTGCGGCGGCCGAACGCCTTCCCGTGCGGATCGTGCAGCAGGGGCGGACGATCTCCGCGGGCAACGGACCGGTCACCCTCGAGGCCGCACCGTTCGCGATCCTCGTCCCCCGCGATCGAGGCGACGTGTCGGTCTACGCCACGAACCGGGCGGGCGCGGCAGGTTCCCGGGCCTGGCCCTCCGGCCCGGTCGCCGCCCCGCGCGGAATGATGGCGGCTTCCGCGCCGTTGTCGTTGCACGTGGACGAGGCCGAACCGGAGATCTACGACGGTCTCGAACCGGCACTCCTGGAGCGGTGGGGCAGTGTGCTGGGACCGGATCAGATCGGCGCCTTCGATTCGCTGCGCACCCGGCTCAAGCGGGATCCCCGGGTATTCATGTCCGGCCGGCAGACGCTGCGCTCGGGCAATGCGCACGACTGGATCATGCCGGTCTTCTCGGTAGGCTCGAAGCCGCCGGCGGAATGGTCGGGCAGCGAATTTTCCGTGTTCGTGCTGTCCCGTGACGCGCCGTCGTCGTCCGCGTGGATGCTTCTGGCGAGCGAGACGATTTCCCTGCGCTTCTCGCCTGCAGCGGGACAGGGCGCGTGGCCGTCCGCGCCGCTACCGGCGCCGCGCTTGCTGGATTGTGGAAACAGTGCGGTGGTCGCCGCGGTTCGAGGCTCGAACTGGCAGCGAGTGGAACGGCTGCTTCGCGACGGCCTCGACCCCAACCTGCGGTCGCCGCGCGGTGGAGTGACGCTGCTCATGTGCGCGCTCGGCGGAACGGATGTCTCACCGGAAACCGTGGCCGCGCTGCTGGATGCGGGGGCCGATCCGAATCTCGCCGCCCAGGATGGTCAGACCTCGCTGCACTGGGCGGCCCGCGGGCTCGGCCGGGCCTCGGATCCCGCACGGCTCGCGGCGCTGGAACAGCTCATCCGGCGGGGCGGGGACGTGGAGAGAGAGTCGGCCCAGGGGGAGACGCCGCTGCGCCTTGCCGTGGCCGACGACGCGGCCGAGGCGGTCGCCCTCCTGCTGGCGGCGGGCGCCGATGCGCGGATCGAGAACCGCCACGGAGAATCGGCGCTGGAACTCGCGGCGCGGCTCGAGCGACCGCGCCTGTCCTGGTTGCTGGAACTCTTTTCCGGACGCTGAGCGGGGCGGATCCCGTTCAGAGTGCTCCGTCGAACGCCTGCACGGTCACGTTCGTGCCGGCCTCCGCGTTTCCCTGTTCGGTGGGCAGCACGATGAAGCAGTTGGCCTGGCTCATGGACGACAGGATTCCCGAGCCCTGGTCGCCGGTGGGTTTCACCGTCCATTGACCGGTCGCGTCGCGCGACAGGATGCCCCGCTGGAACTCCGTCCGCCCCGGGGCCTTCTTCACGGGGGCCGTCAACCTGGCCTCGAACGCCGGCCCGGGGTCCACATCCGTGCGGCCGGCGACGATCAGCAAGGCATCGCGGACGAACTGGTAGAAGGTGACCATCACCGCCACCGGATTGCCGGGGAGGCCGAAGAAGTGCGCGTTGCCGATCCGGCCGAACGCGAGCGGACGTCCCGGTTTCATGGCGATCTTCCAGAACAGCACCTGTCCCAGCCGGTCCAGCATCTGCTTCACGTAGTCGGCATCGCCCACGGACACACCGCCGCTGGTGATCACCACGTCGGCGCAGGCGGCCGCTTGGGTGAACGCCTTCTCCACTGCTTCCGGCGTGTCCGGGACCATGCCCAGATCGAGCACGTCGAATCCCATTTCGGTCAGCATGCCGAAGATCGTGTAGCGGTTGGAATCGAAGATCTGGCCGGGACCCGGCGTGCCGCCGATGGGCACCAGTTCGTCCCCGGTGGAGAAGAACGCCACGCGCAGACGCCGGTAGACCGAGACCTCGCCGATTCCCAGCGAGGCGATCAATCCGAGTTCCGCCGGGCGCACCGGCTGACCGCGTCTCAGCACCACGCTGCCCGTCTTGATGTCCTCTCCGGCGAAGCGCCGGTTCTGCCCGAGCCTGGCGCCCGCACCCAGCGTGACCGAGCCGTCCGCCGCCTTGGCGCGTTCCTGCATGATCACCGTGTCGCAGCCGGGCGGAACCACCGCGCCGGTGAAGATCCGGACAGCCTGGCCCGGGCCGACTTCGCCCATGTACGGGCGTCCGGCGAACGATGTCCCGACGATCTTCAGCGTGACGTCCGCTTCGGCCTTCAGATCCGCATGCCGTACCGCGTAGCCGTCCATGGCCGAATTGTCGTGCGCGGGGACGTGGATGGGCGAGACGATGTCGTCCGCCAGGATCCTGCCGAGCGCGGCACGGACCGCGACGCGCTCCACGGTCGTGATCGGCGTGAGGTAGTGGCGGATGTGCCGGCGCGCTTGATCGACCGGCATGGAATTCGGGTCATAGTCGTCGGCGCGCGTGATGTCGAGCAGGGATCGTGGAGTCATGGTGTCGTGTGGATATGCTGCGCGATGAACGGTATGTCACCGTGCCGGATCGCGCGGATCCGGCCTCGGGGAGGGCAGTCGAGAAAGGCGGCGGGATCAGCCGCCGATGTAGGACATCTCCACCTTGGGCCGGGCCGCCGTTTCGGAGGTGCGGATCTCCGAGTAGCGGTCCGCGCGAGCCCGCCACACCCGTTCGATGGCGGCCGAGATCTCCTCATCCGAGCCGTCGCTGCGGATGATCGAACGCAGGTCGGTACCCTTGGTCGCAAACAGGCAGGTGAAGAGCTGGCCCTCCGCGGAGAGGCGCGCCCGCGAGCAGTCCTTGCAGAACGCCTGGGTCACGGACGAGATGAAGCCGATGTCGCCGCTGCCGTCGCGATAGCGCCAGCGCTCGGCGACCTCGCCGGTGTAGTTGGGATCGATGGGCTCGATGGGCATTTCGGCGCCGATGCGCGCGATCAACTCGCTGGACGGCACCACGTTTTCCATCTTCCAGCCGTTGGTGGATCCCACGTCCATGAACTCGATGAATCTCAGGATGTGGCCGCTGCCCTTGAAGAAGCGCGCCATGTCCACGATCGAGTGGTCGTTCACGCCGCGCTTGACCACCATGTTGACCTTGATCGGGTTGAGGCCCACGCGGTCGGCTTCCTCGATGCCTTCCAGCACCTTCTCCACCGGGAAGTCCACGTCGTTCATCTTCATGAACGTCGCGTTGTCCAGCGAATCCAGGCTGACCGTGATGCGCTTCAACCCGGCATCCTTCAGCGCCTGGGCCTTCTGCTTGAGCAGCGAGGCGTTGGTGGTCAGCGTGAGGTCGAGGTCGCCGTGATAGGCGATCATCTCGATCAGCCGCTCCAGCTTGCGCCGCACGAGCGGCTCGCCGCCGGTGATGCGGATCTTCTCCACGCCGTGATCGCGGAAGATGCGCACGAGCCGGTGGATCTCGCCGAAGGACAGCAGCTGCTCGCGTTCGAGGAACTGGAAGTCCTTGCCGTAGATCTCCTTCGGCATGCAATAGGTGCAGCGGAAGTTGCATCGGTCCGTAACGGAGATGCGCAGGTCCCGCAGGGGACGTGCGCGCGTGTCCAACAACGTAGATGGGATGTTTGTCATGGCGTCGTTCTCGGCAGCCGGCGCCCGCGGCTGGGTCGGGGGGGGATTATAACCGCCGGAACACAACGGGCCCGGCGTACACTGGCCCGCCGAACATCCTCCGAGGAGACCCCCATGGCTCGTCCCACCGCCAACCCCCGCGAAGTCGACTGGGCCGGAGAAAACCCCGGCATGTATCTCAAGGAGTCTCCGGATGGACCCTACGTCGCCCTGATTAGTTTCTTCCGGGTGGTCCTGTCGCCGCACGGGCGAGGGCACGCGGCCTTTCTGGTCCTCGACCCCTATGGCGACGGCAAGGATGCGGCCCGGCCCAATCTCTGCGCCACCGACAACGAGCCGATGGCGGAGTGGCTCAAGGACGAATTCGTCGGACACTTCGTCGCCTTCCGCGGCACGAGCGGGCTGGCCAGCGTCCGGACCATCCCGGCCTGGGACTTCGTGGCGGGCGGTGACGGGCGGACGGAGCACGTGGAGTGGTTCCGCTCCTCCGCCGGGCAGGTGCAGCTCGCCTGGAAGGGCTGGGGCGACCGCTATGTCCTGGAACTGGTCGACGGCAAGGCCGTCACCGGGCGGCACGAGATGTTCTCCACGTTCGTGGACGTGCACGAGACTGCCGCATTCATCAACGGGCGGCCGGTCCCCGGGCGGCCGGTCCCCAGGGAATTCGCGGGCAAGAAGAACGCGAGCACGGCCTTTCTCGCTTTCGCCGAAACGTGGGTCAAGAGTTGAGTCGAGCCCCGGGCTGAGTCGAGGCCCGGCTGGCAGGAATTTCGGTTCGTGCAGGCAGCGAAGTCCCTCCCCTATGCGGGGCTGCATATGGCTCGTGCCCTATCCGGCTGTTCAAATCGGGGGGTAGCGGTCGATACGGCGTCCACTCCGGACGCTTCCACAAGGCCGCAATGCGAATGCCGAACCAGGAGCCTGCCCGATGAAACCCGCCACGCTTTTCCTTCCCCCGTTGTTCCTGCTCGCCGGTGCGCTCGGCGCCACCGCGGCGCACGCGGATGTCAACGAAACCTTCTCCATCGGCCCCAACGGCTGGGTCTACGTGGACCTCCGCACCGATACCCTCGGGCTCTCGCAGTACACGGCGGTCGTGAGCCCGCTGGAGGTGACCCACAGCGATGGCGGCAATCCCGGCGGATACATCTCTGCCTCCGATCCTTCCAGCGGATCCTTCTACTTCCAGGCCCCCGCGGCCTTCCTCGGCAATCTCACGCCCTACGCGGGCGGCACCCTGAGCTGGGACACGATCTACACCCCGACGGGAAGCCCTTGGTCCGACGACCCCGACATCATTCTTTCGAACGGCACCACGGCGCTCTTCTACGACGGCAACCTCGACCCGGCAGGCGCCTGGACGCACGTGAGCGTGACGCTGGCTCCCGGTGCCGGATGGACGGTCGGTTCCTTCGGAGGGCCAGCTGCCACGGCCTCCGACTTCGCCGCCGTATTGCCGTCGGTCACCCTGCTCAGGCTTCGCGGGGAGTTTTACAACGGGGTCGCCGAAACGACCGGCGTGGACAACGTGGCGCTGACGTCGGCCGTGCCGGAGCCCAAGACCTGGGCCCTGGTGGCGGTGGGTATTCTGCTGTTGGGCCGCACCGTCAGGACGCGCCTGCCGTCCGTCTGATCGAACTTCGCCGGCCGGGCGCCTGTCCGGCCGGCAGCCACGGTCTCAGACGTCCACCGTCCTGCCCGGATCGAACGCCCCGTTCTCGAACACCACCGTCACCCCCTCCGGCACCTTGCCTGCCAGCCTGGCCCCCGACTTGCGGTAGCCCATCGGATTGGCGACGACGCGGGTGCCGTTCGCCTGGTAGTCGAACCCGTCGTGCGTATGGCCATGGATCCACAGTGCCGGCGTGCCCACCAGGGAGTGCAGCCGCGACACGAAGGCCGCGCTGGTGAGATCCTCCGCCCAACGGGGATGAACGCTCCGCTCGTGGGGCCCGTGATGGGTCACGACGACCGTCGGACCCTCGAAAGGCTCAGCGAACTGTTCCGCGAGAAAGCAGAGGGCCGTCGCATGCAAGGCCAGCATGTCGTCGGGCGTGATGCGGCCGTCCGGTCCGCGCCGGATCGCCCGGAAATCCACCACGTGCCGCAGCGATGCCTCGATGGCTTCCTGCATGCGCTCCTTCCCGAACAGCTCGAAGTCCGTCCAGAGCGTGGTTCCCAGGAAGCGGACGTTGCCGATCACCAGAGCATCGTTCTCGAGGAACCAGACGTTCGCGCTGTTCGCGGAGCGGTCGCGCAGCGCCGCCATGACCTCCGCCAGCTCGCCGTCGTAGAACTCGTGATTGCCGGCCACGTAGACCACCTGCTTTCCGGCGAAGACGCGCTCGGCCCAGTCGATGCCTGCCGTGCCGTTGTGGATGTCTCCCGCGAGCACGACCACATCCGCGTCCGTGGGAGGCGGGGTCCACGAAGGATGGCGATCGGCGTATTCGAGATGGAGGTCCGAAAGGACGTGAATTTTCACTGGGGGCATTCTCCGGTGGCGCGAGGGTGCCACGAATGGCCGGTGATGCGATACGTGTCCGTTGCCGAAGTCACGCGTCCTCGCGGTGGCCGGGGAAGTCCGCGAGAGTCATTTGGTACGATCGGTCACCATCGTCAGGGAGGACATCCATGAAATTCGGTCTGGAAGGGCTTCGCGTGCTGGTCACGGCGGGCGCGGCAGGAATCGGTCTCAAGGTCGCGCAGGCGTTCGATGCCGAAGGCGCGCGCGTCCACGTGTGCGACGTCGATCAGAAGGCGCTGGATGCGCTGGTCGTCTCCAACCCGCGCATCACCTCCAGCGTATGTGACGTCTCCGACCGTGCATCCGTCGCCAGGCTGTTCCAGGACGCCATCACCCATCTGGGGGGACTCGACTGCCTGGTGAACAACGCCGGCATCGCCGGACCCACCGGACCGGTGCACGAGATTTCCCCGGAAGACTGGGACCGCTGCATCGACGTGTGCCTGACCAGCCAGTTCAACTGCACTTGGCTTGCCGTGGAGCACCTCAAGCGCTCGGAGAACCCGTCCATCGTCAACCTGTCCTCTGCCGCGGGGAAGTTCGGTTTCCCCAACCGCTCGCCCTATTCAGCCGCGAAGTGGGGTGTGGTGGGTTTCACCAAGACCATTGCCATCGAGCTGGGCGCGTACGGCATCCGCTGCAACGCGATCCTGCCCGGTGTCGTGGAAGGCGAGCGCATCCGCCGCGTGATCGAAGCCAAGGCGCAGATCGCGGGCAAGTCGCCTACCGAAGTGAAGGATGCCTGGCTCGCCCATGCATCCATCAAGGAACTGATCCAGCCCGACCAGCTCGCGGACATGATCCTGTTCCTCGCGTCGCCGCGCGCCCGGACCTTCTCCGGCCAGGCGATCAGCATCGACGGCAACCTGCAGGCGCTCGTCTGAGACATCACGAAAGGAGAGCCCCATGACCTACCCCGGCCCGCTCGTTTCCACGGCCTGGCTCGACGAGCACCACAAGGATCCGTCGTTGCGCATTGTCGACGCGACCGTGCATCTGCCCGACACCGGACGCGATGCCCGCGCCGAATACCTTGCCGAGCACATTCCCGGCGCACTGTTCTTCGACTTCGAAGTCATCGCCGACCCCGACAACCCGCTGCGCCGCAAGCTGCCGCCGCGCGAGCGCTTCGCCCAGCTGGTCGGTGCGCTGGGCATCGACAACACCACGCACGTGGTGGCCTACGACACGCCGGGGCTCTACAGCGCGGCACGCGTATGGTGGCTGTTCCGTCACTACGGCTACGACAACGTGTCCGTCCTCGACGGGGGATTGAAGTCGTGGAAGCTCGAGAACCGGCCGGTGGAAGCCGGTGAGGTCGCGGCGCCACCGAAGGCGTTCGCACCTGGAGAAACCCGCAATCTGGCCGCCTTCTGGCAGGACGTCCAGGCCGTCACGCAGAGCGGCGGCGCGGAGCAGATCCTCGATGCGCGCACGCCCGGAAGATTCGCCGGTACGGAAGTCGACCGGTACCCGGGGGCGCGTCCCGGACACATCCCGGCGAGCGTCAATCTCTACTGGGCGGATCTGCTCGACCCCCAGACGCGGCGAATGCTGCCCACCGACGAATTGCGCACGCGCTTCGCCAAGGCCGGCATCACCTTCGACAAGCCCGTGACGCTCACCTGCGGTTCGGGACTCACTGCCTGCATTCTCGCGCTGGGCCTGCACCGCCTCGGGCACGATCGCTGGCGTGTGTACGACGGTTCGTGGGACGAGTGGGGCAGGCGGCACGATCTGCCGGTGGAGACGTCGGCGTGAGGGAGAGGTTCGCAGGTGGATCCAGGCGGGCCGACAACGGGTTCCGGCCGTGCCGCCCTGCGATTTCCCTTGGCTGACGAGCGAACCCCTCTCTTGACAGAATAGTTGAAGCCCGAGTAGCGATGCGTTAGCGTTCCGCCAAACCACTCCAAAGAGGCAGACCATGAACACGCATCGCGCTTTTTCCCTGAAGCAGCCTGCATCGCATCCAGCGGCACCCGTGTCGGGACTGTCCTTCTTGTCGAGGTGCAAACGCAGCATGGCACCAGGCTCCGCTGCGATGGGCCTCCTGCTGGCCGCGATCGCTCCCCAAGTCCACGCGCTGGTTCCCGCCTGCACGCCGCAGATCGGTATCACCGAGCAAGTCGTCGAGGCTTCCGGTGGCGCCATCCTCGCCCAGTACGTCATGCAGACCGGCGATCTGTGCGGACAGCAGATCGTGGCGCTCGCAGTCGACAATGACGAGAGCCTCGCGGCGTTTGCGAACCTGTCGGGCTGGAACGCCCAGGTGGTGACCGATGACTTCTGGGATGCCGGCATCGTCCTGCGCCGGGACGACTTGGGTAGCGGCACTTCGTATCAGATCACGACGGGACCCCAAGGGGTGGGCAGCTTCGCGTCCTTCTTCGGTCCGGTCGCCCAGACCGCCAATCTGTACTGGCTTTCGGCGCATTACGGCGGTCCCGTGGTCGACAACTCCACCGGATTCACGGCGGTCGGAACCCCGGTTCCCTTGCCGGAGGATGCCTTCCAGTTCCAGACCAGGGCGCTGGCGTCGACCGCCATCGCGTTCACCCAAGAGGGGGGCGCGATTCCCGTGTCCGCCGTGCCGGAGCCTGCCTCCACCGCAATGCTTGCCCTGGGCCTCGGGCTGCTTGCCGTGGCCGGCCGCCGGATACAGTCGGCGGTTTGACGCATCCAGGGATCGCCGGGACGGGCGGCGCCTCCGACGAGCACCAGGTCCGCGTCGTCCGTTGCGAATCCCTGTGGCTGGTGCGGTGCCCTTGCCTCACTTGCTAGCTCCGGCCAACGGAGGTCTCCATGTCGTCCTCGGCTTGTCGCTTGCCCAACTGGTCGACCGCAAAGGCCAGCCGGCCCTCCGTGATGGAACGGATCTGACCGTCCAGAAACTGGCGCATGCTGCGCCAGGAGAACTCGACCGTCACGATTGCGTGTTCCCCGATGATCTGCAGCGCGTGGCGCGTGATGGCCGGGTCGAAACGCCCGCCGTCCCACATGAACCCCAGTATCCGCGTCTGGCGCTCCCTCGCGATCTCCGCCGTGCGTTCCACGATTCGTGCCGCCGCCAGCGGCCCCATCGCCACATCGTCTTTCATTCTTCCCTTCCATCCGTGCGAACGACGATGGCAGCCCGCAGCCGTCTCTCGTCGAAGGTGTGTGTAATGTCTGGCGAATGTCTGGAAAGAAGCCCCCAGCACATCGCCCGCGTTCGCGGCCGCAGAGCGGACATCGCGTTCACCGCGCGGGAGTTAGGGGGCGGAAAGGAACTGCTGACGGCATCTGCGACTGCAGGCCCGCCGAGGCGCTGTTAGGCTCGGCGGCAATGCCGGAAAGGCTTTGCGGGCAAGGCAAAAGCGGTTCGATGGTAACACCGGCAGGACGCACTCGAGCATGTTCCGAGCACGAGTTCCAAGTCGTGCGGGCGACTGGCGAGCCGCTGCGGAAGCGTCGAACGGCGTTGCCTCGACGGGTCGGCTGAACCGGTCCTGACGCGCGTGTTCCCCGCGTAGAATCGGCCGAAAGATCATGGCCCATTCGAGGCGGCCAGGGCCACGTCGGCCCGGGAATCCCTCTCTCGCGGAGTCTGCAGATGACCCACTTCCGTCCTGTTGCGCTCCACCACGCCAGCCGTCTCGTCAATCATGGTCCCACGGTCCTGGTCACGAGTGCCGCCGGTGGCCGCCGCAACGTGATGGCCGCGGCGTGGTCGATGCCGGTGGAGTTCACGCCGCCGCGCATCGCCGTGGTGATCGACAAGAAGACCTTCACACGCGAACTCGTTGCCGCGAGCGGCGCCTTCGGACTCTGCATTCCCGGTGCGGCGCTGAGGGACATGACGTTCACCGTCGGCAGCACCAGCGGTCGCGACGTCGACAAGTTCGCCAGGTTCGGCATCGCTTCGCAAGCGGGGCCCGAACTGGGGATGCCGGTCATCGAGGAAGGCTGCTCCGCGTGGCTCGAATGCAGACTGATCCCGGAACCCCATGCCGAGGAGGCGTACGACACGTGCTTCGGCGAAGTGCTCTCGGCCGCCGCGGACTCCCGCATCTTCGACGCGGGCCGCTGGAGTTTCCGCGACGACAATCGGGACTTGCACACGATTCATCACCTCGGTGCCGGCAATTTCGTCACCGCAGGCAACGGCATCCAGGCGCGCATGCTGCCGGGAGACTGAACGCCGAACCGGACGTCACACTCCGATCCATTCCCGTTTCGCCTCGAATCGGGGATGCTCAGCCCGATGCACACGTAAAGCAACTGCGCCAGAGCAGCAGCACCGGCGGCGTTTCAAGCGCGTGACAATTCCGCCAAGTGCCCTTCTGCACCGGCCGCTCGACCCATTCGATGGACGACCGCCTGGTGACCTTCGTCCTCATCTGACGTTGCGTGAACGCACCACCACGGAACACGGGAGGCCATGCCGTCGCTCCCATCGCCATTGGCAGATGCAATCTTCCGGCAATCAACCCGCTCTTCTGTAACTTCGGACATTCCTTCGCTTGCGCCGAGTGCGATATCTTGGTCGCACAAACCGATGAAGCGATGTGGCGAGGTATTGCGTCGTTAGACCGGCAGTGGAGCGCTGTCCGCACGAAACAAGGGCAGCGGCGAACAATAACGATGTCAACACGACACTCCCTGAAATGACATATCGAACACCACGTGCCCGCCCTGAACGGCACTTTCGAAAATGACGGTGGCGGCCGGCAACGCAGGATCCGCGCAAGCCACGCCCTCCACCGTTGTCGGTGCAAGGCGGCGCAAGGTCCGAGGTGGTTCGGTCGCGCCAGGGAAATTCTCCCAGTCCGCACGCCTCCGGGTGCCGGCAGGGACGACACGCAACGGTCGTCACTCCTGCCAAACATCAAGCCCTGCTTGCACTAGGAGCAGGTTCCGGCGGTGCCCTCCGGGCGGCGCACGCGGGTCGAAGTGAAGTCGATCCCCATCTGGTGTGCAGTGCTCGCGATCGCCATTGGCGCCGTCGCCCTTGCCGGCTGGATGCTTGATGTGCCCGGGTTGAAGTCGCCCATCGCCGATTCGGCGACGATGAAGGTGAACGCGGCGGTCGCGTTTCTGCTGGCGGGGGCGTCCTTGTGGCTGCTGGCCCCTTCGCAAACTTCCGGTGCACGGCGTCTCGCCGGTCAGGTGCTGGCCTGGGTGGTCGTCGCGGTGGGACTGGTGACGCTGAGTCAGGAATGGACCGGCGTGGACCTGCGCATCGATCAGCTGCTCCTCCGCGATCCGGACGAAAAGCAGGTTCTCACTTCGAGACCGGGGCGGATGGCAGTGAGTGCCGCCACTTCGTTCGTGCTTCTCGGCGCCGCTCTCGCGCTGCTCGACTGGCGGCCTGCGTGGCGTTTCCGGGTCTCCGATGTTCTCGTGTTCGGCGTTGCCGTACTCAGTTCGATCACCGCGGCCGAATACGCGTTCGGCGGCATGGTGGGCAGCCGGTTTCTCGACGAGACGCGCATGGCGGTCCACGCGATCCCGGCCTTTCTCCTGCTGTGCGTCGGTGTGATCGCAGCGCGGCCGCGGCAGGGTGCGCTGGGACTTGTCAGATCGCGGTTGCAGGGCTCGCTCGAGCGTTCGTTGTACGCCGCGCTGGGACTCAGTCTGCTTGCGCTTTTCGTGACGGGCGGTGCCGGCTTCTTTGCCGCCCAGGAATCCATCGTGCGCGCGAACTGGGTGAATCACACCCAGGAAGTCCGGCGGCAGTTGAGCCTGCTCGTTGCGGAACAGTACGAACTGGAAAGCGCCGCGGACCGTTATCTGCTGACGGGCAACCGGACGTTCCTGCAGGGCTTCGATGCCGCCCGGGAAGCGAGCGAACGCACGATGACGGCGCTCACCGCGCTGGTTCGCGACAATCCCGTGCAGAGCGCACGCGTGGCGGAGGTGCGCAGGCTCCAGCAGGAGCACTTCCAGTCCGTTCGGCAGACACTCGAATCGCTCGGGCAGGGGGTGCATGCGGCGTTGTCCGGCGAAGAACCGGCGGAGCGCGGTCCGGCGGGCGCTCTGCGATCGACCGTCGCCCACATGGATACCGAAGAGGCGCGCCTGCTGGACGAGCGATTCGAGCAGGAGAGGGACAGCATCCTGCGGCTCAAGATCACGCTCGCGGTCAGCACGCTGCTCGCGGCCTGCGTGGTCGTGTTCTCCGTCGTCGTGATCCACCGCGATCTCGAAGTGCGCCGCCTGCGGGAGCAGGACGCGCGGGAACAGAACGAGGTGCTCGAGCGGCGGGTGCAGGAGCGAACCGCCCGGATCGAGGAAGACGAAGTGCGCTTGCGCACGATCGTCGAGAGCCTCGATCAGGGAGTGGTGGTCTTCAGCCTGGGCGGCAGCGTGCTCGACTTCAATCCCGCCGCGATGGCGCTCCATGGGTACACGCATCCGGAGGAGTACCGGCGGCAGCTGCCGGAGTTCCCGGACATCCTCGAACTCTCCTCCGACGATGGCCGTGTGCTGCCGCTCGATCAGTGGCCCATCTCCCGCATCCTGCGCGGCGAGGTCCTCCGGGACGTGGAACTGACACTGCGGCATCTGCCGGAGCCGGAGGAGCGGGTCTTCAGCTACAGCGGCCGCATCGCCCGGGACAGCAAGGGCAAACCGCTCATCGCGGTCATCACCATGCGGGATATCACCGACCGCAAGCGCGCGGACGCGCGCATCCGCGCGCAGCTCGAACGGCTGAGTCTGCTGGACCGGATCACGCGATCCACCGGAGAACGGCTGGATCTGCGCAGCATCTTCCAGGTGGTGGTGGGCAGTCTGGAGGACAGCATGCCGGCCGCCATCGCTTGTGTCTGCTTGCATGACGCCGGCGCGGACACGCTGACGGTGACGGCCATCGGCCACAACGGCGCGGCGCTGCCCATCGAGCCCTCGCTCGCCGAGGAATCCGCCTTCGGTGTGGATCGGAACGGACTGTCGCGGTGCATGCAGGGCCAGCTGGTCTACGAACCGGATGTGTCGGCGATCGATTTTCCTTTTCCCCAGCGGTTGGCGCGGGGCGGCATCCGTTCGGTGGTGATGGCGCCCCTGCGTGCGGAGAGCCAGGTGTTCGGGGCGCTCGTCGTGGGGCGGACCGGCCAGGACGCCTTCTCGAGCATCGAGTGCGAGTTCATTCGCCAGTTGAGCGAACACGTGGCGCTGTCCGCCCAGCAGGCTCAACTCTACGAATCGCTGCAGCGGGCCTACGACGATCTGCGGCAGACCCAGGCGGCGGCCATGCAGGAAGAGCGGCTGCGCGCGTTGGGGCAGATGGCCAGCGGCATCGCTCACGATATCAACAATGCGCTCTCGCCTGTATCGCTCTACACGGAATCGCTGCTGGCCAGCGAGAAGAACCTGAGCGATCGCGCCCGCGGCTACCTGGAAACCATCCAGCGCGCAGTGGAGGACGTCGCCCAGACGGTGTCGCGCATGCGCGAGTTCTACCGTCGACGGGAGCAGCAGGTGGAACTGGTTCCGGTGGCACTCAACCGCATGGTCCGGCAGGTGATCGATCTCACCAAGGCCCGGTGGAGCGACATGGTCCAGGCGAACGGCATCGTCGTGGACGTGTGCACCGACCTCACCGCGGATCTGCCTGCCGTGATGGGTGTGGAGAGCGACATCCGGGAAGCGCTCACGAATCTCGTCTTCAACGGAGTGGATGCGCTCCCTGAAGGTGGCACGCTCACCCTGCGGTCGCGAGTGGGGACGGATTCGTTCGGCCAGAACCGGGTCATGCTGGAAGTGACCGACACCGGCGTCGGCATGGACGAAACCACGCGCAAGCGGTGTCTCGAACCGTTCTTCACCACCAAGGGCGAGCGTGGCACCGGGCTGGGGCTGGCGATGGTGTACGGCATGGTGCAGCGGCACGGCGCCGACATCCAGATCGATAGCGCCCCCGGGGCAGGCACCACCGTCCGCATTCTGTTCGACGTGGCGAGCGATGGCACGACTTCCTCTGCCGGGCCGGGAGAGGCGGAATCGCCCCGCGGCCTGCGCCTGCTGGTGATCGACGACGATCCGATCCTCATCAAGTCGCTTCGCGACGCCCTGGAGGTCGACGGTCACATCGTCGAGACGGCCAACGGGGGCGAGCCGGGCATCGCGAAGTTCCTCGCTTCCCTTGCCGGTTCCGAGCGATTCGCCGCCGTGATCACCGATCTGGGCATGCCCAAGGTGGATGGCCGCCGCGTGGCGGCCGCGATCAAGCACGAATCCCCGGCAACGCCGGTGATCATGCTCACCGGCTGGGGGCAGCGCATGGCGGCCGAAGGCGACGTGCCGCCGCACGTGGACCGCGTTCTCGCCAAGCCGCCGAAGCTGCGCGAGCTGCGTGAGGCGTTGTCCGATCTGGCCGTGAAAGCCGCGGGGGAATCCGCATGAGCAGCCTTTCCATCGCACGGATACTGATCGTCGACGACGAAGCCGCCAACATGCTTGCGTTGTGCGAAACCCTGCGGGATCGAGGCTACGAGACCGAAGGGGCCACGGACGGACACGCCGCGCTGGAGGCACTGGCCCGGGAGCCGTTCGATCTTCTGCTCACCGATCTGATGATGCCGGGCATGAACGGCGTCGAGCTGCTTTCTGCTGCACTGCAGGTGGACCCGCAGCTCGTGGCGGTGCTCATGACGGGGCAGGGCACCGTGGAAACGGCCGTGGCGGCCATGCAGGCGGGCGCCATCGACTACGTGCTGAAGCCGATCAAGCTCGGCGCGATCATTCCTGTTCTGTCGAGGGCGCTGGACATCCGCCGCCTGCGCCATGAGAACCTGGAACTGCGCAACACGATGGTGATCCACGAACTGAACCAGGCGATCGCGTACACCCTGGACATCAACGTCCTGCTGGACAAGATTGCCGATGCGACACTGGGCCAACTCGAGGCGGACGAGGTTTCCATCATGCTCGCCTCGCCGGAAGGCGAGTATCTGCAGATCGCCGCCGTGCGAGGCGCAGGCCGCGAGTCGCTGCTGGGGCTGCGCGTTCCTTTCGGCCAGGCCATCGCGGGCACGGTGGCGCTCCGGCGCGCCCCCGTGATTCTCGACGGGGAGGTGAAAGATCCGGCACTCGCGCCCGTCAATCCGCGCGCCGACATCCGGTCGGCGCTGTCCATGCCGATGATCTCGCGCGGCAAGCTGGTGGGCGTGATCAACGCCAGTTCGCTCAGGCGGCCCAAGGCCTTCCCCCTGGGACGCATCAAGGGTCTCAGCATCTTCACCAATGCGGCGGCCGCCGGTATCGAGGCGGCCCGCATGCACGAGGAGCAGCGGCGCAGCGAGACGCGCCTGTGCGCGCTGCTGGAGAGTGTTCGAGACTACGCGATCTTCATGCTCGACCCGAAGGGCCGGATCGTCACGTGGAACGACGGCGCGCGGGAGCTGACGGGCTTCACCGAGAACGACATCCTCGGCCGTCCGTTCTCGTGCTTCTTCACCGCGGAGGACGTGGCGGCCGGGACGCCCACCCGGCTGCTGACGGAGGCAGGTCTGTACGGCCGTGCCGAGGACGAGGGCTGGCGGCTGCGCAGCGATGGCGTGCGGTTTCACACGCATTCGGTCATCACGGCCATGCGCGATCCTGCCGGTCAACTGCTCGGCTTTGCCGCCATCACGCACGACGTCACCGAACGTGTGCTCGCCGCTCAGAGGCTGCAGGCCCAGATGCAGCGCGCCGAGGCGCTGCTCCAGGCCGCACCCGATCCGGTGGTCATCGTGGACGAGGAAGGGCAGGTTGCGGTGGTCAACGCACGCGCCGAAGAGGTCTTTGGCTGGTCCCGTGACGAAATGGTCGGTCACCCGGTCGAGATGCTCATTCCTCCGGCGCGGCGCGGCGGGCACGTGGCGATGCGCCATTCCTACGTGAGCGCGCCGCGCGCCCGCGCCATGGGCGTCGACCGGGAACTCTTTGCCTGCCGCAAGGACGGAAGCGTGTTCCCGGTGGACGTGAGCCTCAGTCCTCTGCTCACCCCCGAGGGAACGCTGGTGATCAGCATGATCCGGGACGTGACCGACCGGCGCCGCATCGAGCGCGAGATCCGCGAACTCAACGTCACGCTGGAAAGGCGCGTGGCGGAGCGGACGCTGCAGCTCGAAGAGGCCAACCGCGCGAAGTCGGATTTTCTTGCCAACATGTCGCACGAGCTGCGCACACCGCTCAACTCGATCATCGGCTTCTCGGAGATGCTCAACGACGGCGTGGTGGGAGATCTCTCCGACAAGCAGCGCCGCTTCTGCGCCGACATCTTCGACGCCGGCACGCATCTGCTTTCGCTCATCAACGACATCCTGGACCTGTCCAAGGTCGAAGCCGGCATGCTGCAGCTCGAAACGGCACCGGTCGATGTGGTCGCGCTGCTGAAGGCCAGCACCCTCGTGGTGCGCGAGAGAGCGCTCAAGCAGCGCATCCGGCTTTCCGTGGACGTGCACTCCAGACTCGACACGATGTTGAGCGACGAGCGAAAGCTGAAGCAGATCGTCTACAACCTTCTCTCCAACGCCGTGAAGTTCACGCCCGAGGGCGGTTCGGTCACGTTGCGCGCATGGCGCTGCATGCGCGATGCCGTCGCGCTCGCGCCGCACTGGCCAGGCCGGCTGCTGCCGATGCCCTCGGACGGTGCCCAGGAGTTCCTGGCGGTGGAGGTGGAGGACTCCGGCATCGGCATTGCCGAGGACGACCTGCATCGCCTGTTCGAACCGTTCGTCCAGGTGGATGGATCGGCGACACGGCGGCACTCGGGCACCGGACTGGGTCTGGCCCTTGTCCGGAGGCTGGCCGAGCTGCATGGAGGTACGGTGGGCATATCGAGTTCACCCGGTGCGGGCACCAGCCTGCGCGTGTTCGTGCCGTATCTCTCGGCAGCCGTGGCGGGCGGCGAGCCGCCCGCCACGGCCGGACGCAGCCGTGCGGAAGACGGTCCGGTGCCGCTCGCCCTGGTGATCGAGGACGACGATCGCATGGCGGAGACCATCTCCACGCAACTGCGCGACGACGGCTTTCAGGTCCTGCGTGCCGCCACGGCGGAGGAAGGCCTGGTGCTGGCCGTGAGAAAGCGCCCCGCGGTGATCACGCTCGACATCTTCCTGCCGCTGATGGATGGCTGGGAGTTCATGCGCCGGCTGCGGGCCGAGCCGTCGCTCACCCACACGCCGGTGGTCATCATCACCGTGTCGCCCGATCTCGATCACGGCCTGGCACTGGGAGCACGCCGGGTGTTGCAGAAGCCGTTCGTACGCGAGGAACTCACCTCCGCGCTGGCCGGGCTGGTCGCGCCGCATCGGGACGGCTCGCCGCCCACCGTCCTCGTGGTCGACGACAACGTCAGGACGCTGGACCTCCTGACCGAGACGCTGACCAGCGGCGGGTACACCGTGGTCCGGGCGTACAGTGGTGCCGAGGCCATCGAGGCGGCGCAGGATGTTCTGCCGGACCTGGTGATCCTCGATCTCTTCCTGTCCGGCGCCGGGGGCTTCGAGGTGGCTCGCGCCTTGCGCGAATCGCCGGACACCGCGGGCATTCCCATCGTCGTGCTGGCGGCCCGGGATCTCGAGCCCGAAGACCGGGCGCAGCTCAACGGTCACGTGAATGTCGTCCTGGAGAGATCGCGGTTCAGCACGACCGACATCCTGGCGGAACTGCACCGCGTGATCGGTGCGCGCACCGTGAGCTGATCCGCGAAGACCGTCGATGCCGACCATTCTCGTGGTGGATGACGATGACCGGAACCTTCGTCTTGCCCAGGCTGCCCTCGAACAGGCGGGGCACATCGTCCTCACGGCGGAGGACGGCGCCACGGCCATCGAAGCGGCGCTGGAGCATGTGCCGGATCTCATCCTCATGGATGTGCAGATGCCGGGGCTCGACGGCCGGGGTGCGCTCGCGGGCCTGCGCGCGGACCCACGAACCGCGGCCATCCGCGTGGTCGCCTTCACGGCCATGGCAATGAAGGACGACCGGGAGGAGCTCCTGGCCCAGGGCTTCGACGGTTATCTGAGCAAGCCGATCCGTTACCGGGAACTGCTTGCCGAAGTGGAGAGGCTGCTGCAAGGCGGCCCGGCGATGTGAAGCACGAACCCGCCCAATCCCCCGCGGCCGTGCACCGTGTGAACGTCTCGTCTGCGGTGTTTGTCCGCTCTTCCGTCTGCCTGCAAGCGTGGGCGCATGGGCTCGGCGCGCCGTGGCCGAATGGATCGTGCAGGAGACGACATGAACCCGGATGCCCAGGCGGCCCGCGTGCTGGTGGTGGACGACGAAGACAGGAACCGCAGAGTGCTCGCCGCGATGCTGGAACACGAGGGCTACGCGGTGGTGGAGGCGGCGAGCGGCGAGGAGGCGGTGTCTTCGGCGCAGGTCAACCCGCCGGATCTGGTGCTGCTCGACATCATGATGCCGGGCATGGACGGCTACGAAGTGGCCCGCCTGCTGAAGACAGCGGACGCCACGCGCTCCGTGCCCATCATCATGGTCACCGCCCTGGGTGATCGCGGCTCGCGGGTGAGAGGTCTCGAAGCGGGGGCCGAGGAGTTCGTCACCAAGCCGATCGACCGGTGGGAGCTGCGCGTGCGTGTGAAGAATCTCCTCAAGCTCAAGGAGTACGGAGACTTCCTCGCGAACATGAACCGGATCCTCGACGACCAGGTCCGCGAACGATCGAAGCAGCTCGTCGCGAGCTACCGCGAGACGATCGCGACGATGACCCGCGCGGCGGCGTACAAGGACGAAGAGACGGGCGCGCACGTGGCACGCATCAGCCACTACACGGTGGAGATCGCGCGCACCCTGCAACTGGGCGACACGTTCTGCGACGTCATCCACTACGCGAGCCCGATGCACGACGTGGGCAAGATCGCCATTCCCGACGCCATCCTCGGCAAGACAGAGAAGTTCGAGCCGCACGAGTGGGAGATCATGAAGTCGCACGCGATGCTGGGTGCCAGGCTTCTGCACGGCTCCAGCTCGCCGTACCTCGCCATGGGGGCCGAGATCGCCGGCGGGCACCACGAGCGCTGGGACGGCAGCGGCTATCCGCTGGGGCTCAAGGGCGAGGCCATTCCGCTCTCTGCCCGCGTCATGAACATCTGCGACCAGTACGATGCCCTCCGCTCCCGGCGACCGTACAAGCCGCCGTTCACTCATGACCGGGCGGTGGAGATCATCACGGTCGGCGACGGGCGCACTTCCCCCGCACACTTCGACCCCGTGGTGCTGGAAGCCTTCAAGGCGCGAGCAGGGCGGCTGCGGGAGATCTACGAGGCCTACGCGGACGCGGACTGAGGGGACATGCGGGACTGCCATGGGATAGCCTGGAGCGTTCCGACGATACGGGCCCGGGTCAGCCTCGCGCTGTATTGCCATTACCATTCGAGGATTCGGAACCGCGCCACTCGAAACGCATCGCCATGCAGATTCCCTTCCCTCAAAGCTACTGGTTCCACGAGGGTCTGTTGTGCGCCGGGCACTACCCGGGCGACCTGACTCCAGCCGGGCGAGACGTCAAGCTTCGTGGTCTGCTCGACTGCGGTATCCGTCAAGTGCTCAATCTGATGGAGGCCGGGGAGGCGTCCCGTGGCGGCGCGCCGTTCGACCCCTACGAGACCCGGCTCGCGGTGCTGGCGGCCGAGAGAGGCGTGAAGGTCGACTGTCTGCGCCTGCCGATTCCCGATGCATCGGTGCCTGATCCGGCGGTGCTGCGGGAGATCCTCGATAGGCTCGACCGTGCGCTGCGAAGCCGGACGCCGACGTACCTCCATTGCTGGGGCGGCCACGGCCGGACCAGCACCGTGGTGGCGTGCCATCTGGTGGAGCGGGGCCGCACGGCCGATGAAGCCATGGAGGCGATCGACCGTTGGCGCATGCCGCTGCCCAAGCATCACTTTCCGTTCGAAGGGGATCAGGTGAAGTTCGTTCGAGCCTGGCGCGGACCGAACGCGCATCCACCGCAGGTCCGCCGATGATCGACCTTCTCCTGAACTGGGGCGGAGATCCGGCGGCCGAAACGCACTTTCTGGGCGAGTTGTCCCGCCATGTCGACGCGGTCGGTGCGTCCGCCAGGCGTGGCGACAAACGCCGGGTGCAGACGCTGGAAGCGGCAGTCGCCGGAGATCCGGCGTCGTCGTTTCATTTCGATTCCCGCGGCCACGGGACGCTGCGCGCGGCAGGCGTCGAGCTATCCGCCGGACGATTCACCACACCGACGCTCGGCGAGTTGCGCCAGCGGTTGACCGTCCAGCGCGGCGGCGACCGGCGCGCCCGCCTTCGCCTATGGGTCCTCGACGGTGCATCGCCTGCCACCGACATCGGCAGTCTGCAGGCGACGGCAGGTGCAGGGACGCTGTTTCAGGTGGCGTCGCAGTTCAATTGCCTGGAATCGCCAGGGCCCTACCTCACGGCCGTGACGAACTACTTCAGCGATCCCACGCAAGGGCCACGCGCCTCCATCTCGGCGTGGCCCGGCACGCTGCTCCGACACTACGCGGCCCCCAACAGCGACGGAAGCCGGTTCGTGCAGAGCGATGACGGCCCGCAGATCAATCTGCTGGAAGCCGTGTGCGCAGAGGGGGTGGCGCGGGTACGAAGCGGCTATCTCGCCTCCGGCGGTATTGCGAATCTCCCCGCTTTCGAGCGAGCGCTGGCCGAACGCTTCGACGACATCCGCGTAGGCCTGCACGAAGACGTGCCCGTGATGCTCGGCTACAACTGGGATGGCGGTGTCGAGGGCGAGCGGCGCATCGCGCAGGTCTTCACCTCGACGTTTGCCGGCGGCGGCTACAGTCATTCATCGAAGGCGGGCGAGCACGACCGGATCAGCGAGACGCTGCTGCGCGCCGCCTACCTCGGTACGCTCATGGCAGCCGCGTCCACCGGTACACCGAAGGTCGTGCTCACGCTGATCGGCGGCGGCGTGTTCGGCAACGAGGTGTCCACCATCTGGAACACCATCGTCTGGGCGCTGGATCAGGTCGAGCCGCTCCTGGGCACGCCGATGGACGTGATCGTGAATGGGCGCAATCTCGGGTACCACGTGGACGAAGCCACGCTCCTGGCACAGACGAAGCGCCGGGCAGGGGCGGTGATCCGGTTCCAGCGCGAGGGCGTCGCGGTGATCCGCGGTACGCTGGGCTTCGACTCCGCCCCATCCCCCGAAGGAACCACCCCATGATCATCCGCAACGGACTCTTCTCTTCCGAATCCGTCTCCGAAGGCCACCCGGACAAGCTGGCCGACCGCCTGTCCGACGCCATCCTCGACGCCTTCCTGGCCGGCGAACCCGACGCGCGGGTCGCGTGCGAATCGCTGCTGTCCAACGACCTGGTCGTGATCGCCGGAGAATTCCGCACGCGCGACGAAGCTCTCTTCGAACGGATCCGCGATGCTGCTCCGGCTATCGCTCGGCGGGTGCTGCGCGATTCAGGTTATGTCGACCCCTGGATGGGTGTGGACGAATCGAGGCTGGAAATCCTCGTGCGCTTCAACCACCAGTCGCCCCACATTCAAATGGGTGTGGACCGCGACGACGGGGTGCTGGGCGCGGGCGACCAGGGCCTGATGTTCGGCTATGCCTGCGACGACACGCCCGAGCTGATGCCGCTGCCCATCCACCTGGCGCACCGCCTCGTGCAGCGGCAGGCACAGTGCCGCAAGGAGAAGGTACTGGACTGGCTGGGACCCGACGCCAAGTCGCAGGTGAGCATCCGATACCGCGACGGCGAACCGGGCCAGGTGGAGGCCGTCGTGCTGTCCACCCAGCACCGGGAAGACATCCCGATCGGGCAGGTGAGGGACGCCGTGCGCGCCGAGATCATCGACCCCGTCATTCCGACCGAGCGCCGCGCCCCCGGAATGAAGGTGCTCATCAACCCCACAGGCCTCTTCGTCGTCGGCGGCCCCAAGGGCGACACCGGCCTCACCGGCCGGAAGATCATCGTAGACACCTACGGCGGGGCGGTGCCGCACGGCGGCGGAGCGTTCTCCGGGAAGGATCCCTCGAAAGTCGACCGCTCTGCAGCCTACATGGCGCGCTTTCTCGCACGGCAGGTGGTCGCCCGCGGCTGGGCGAGAAAGTGCCTCGTCCAGATCGCCTACGCCATCGGCGTGGCCGAGCCGGTGAGTTTTCTGGTGGAGACGTTCGGCACCGGACAGCGCAGTGCCGAGGACATCGTGAGCACGCTGCGCGACGAGTTCGATCTCACGCCGGCCGGGATTCTGACGACGCTGGATCTGCGACGGCCGATCTACGAGCTGACAACGAACTACGGGCACTTCGGGAGGCAGAGGGAGGAGTTCGCGTGGGAAAGGGGCGTGACGACGGGCTGAACGTCCGGGGAGCGACCCGCTGGGTGTGCCGCCCATCTTGGGCTGCCTCGTGATCCGGGCCACAGGTGTGCCCAGGAAAGAAGAAACCCCGCCGCAGCGGGGTTTCTTGCCGACCGCCTTGCCAAAGCCATTCTCGACGCCTTTCTGACAGGCGCAACCAGCCTTGGCAGCGAAGCTCGGCATTACCGCGCTTCACCCGCGTTCTTCGCTTCGAGTTCCGAGCCTGCGAAGGCGGCGGTGCACGCCGTCCGCTATCTGGTCGAAGAGCTGGCCGGGAAAGTCATCTGGCAGCGTGGCAGCGAGGGCATCAAAGGCGCGAGGGAGATCGGTCACGAGTTCGTCCTGGACCTCGTCGACGACGGACTTTCCAATCCCTGCAGCATGCGCCGTCTGTTCGAAGTGGCGCGGCTCGATCTCGTTGATCACATAGTGGCGGTTCTTGCCGACGGCCATCGACATCCGGAACTGCCGCTGAGTGATCCGAGAGGCATCGACGAGAGGCTGCGCGGAAAGGATGTCGTAGAGCGGAGCCAGGCGAAAGCGCCCTCCGCGAAGCAGATGGATACTGAAATTCTTTGCGTGGCCGTCGGTGGCGCCAAGGAGCCAGAAGAACAACTGCGCCTTGAGGAACAGGCGGCGGTCTTCGGCCGGCTGGTCGCTTGCCTCGAGGAGCGCGAGCAAGGCGGCGATCCCGGGACCGCCATCCGATTCGTACTTGCGGCTGGGCATGACGCCAAGCGCCTGGCAACCGTCTTCCTGCGGCAGGCGAAGGAGGCGGCCATCACTGGTCCACAGCCGATCGAAGCGCTCAACGACGAGCGTGCGGATGCCATCGAAAGTGGCGATCTCCGCGCGCGCGCAAGGAAGTCCGATTGCACTCGCAAGGCGCAGGCAGAGATACTCGTTGTCGACACTGTCCGACAGGTCCATGCCGCTCGCGAGCTTGCCGATCGCGGGCTTGAGGATGTGAGTGGTCGCGGTAGCGCCGTGCGGCAGGTGCCACTGGTCGTGCCACCACAGGAGGGCGGTCTTCTCCTGCGCGCCCGCAAGCGAAATCCGAAAGGCCTCATCCGTCGTGACACCGAGCGGGGCAGGGCCGAGATTGCCAAGGATCGCCGCGATATCGGCATCGGCAAGCCTGGTCCCCGCTACGTGGGCCGGTGTGCCGGGGTCGGCTTTCTTAGGCACGAACTGAAGAGCGCCCACGCAATCGCGGCCGATGGTACCGAGCAGGCTGAAGGCGTCGCTGCCCGCCGCCTGGGTGCGCGCGGCGAGGCGGTTGCGGATCTCGGTGTTGTCCGGAAGAAGGTTTTCGAAAACGGCGAGAACCGGCTCGCCGAGATAGCGATCCTCGCGCAGCGGCAGCGAGAGCGAGACCGGCAGCGCTTTGTCCCAGGCGAGCCAGTCCGCGTCATACCGAAAATCCACAGCACCGCTGCCCTCGCGCCGAAGCTGGCCCACGCGGCGGCCGTTCAGGTAGACGTCGAGCGGTATGTGGGTGCGAGGACGCCCGGCCATCAGAACATGTCCTCGATCTCACGGGCCGAGCCCTTGGTCCGCGGCCTCACGACCAATTCCAGGTCAAGGGCGGCGAGCGCCGCAAGGAGTGTTTGCACGCGCGTGGCGTTCTCTCCGGCCTCGAGGCTCGATACCGTGGCCTGGCGCAGACTCATGCGCGCGCCAAGCTCGACCTGCGTCAGCCCCGCGCGCTTGCGCTCCCGGCGGATGGCGGCGCCGAGCTGCTTTTGGGTGCGGGCAATCTGTTCCATGCCGATTCCTCCTTGATCTTCACTATGCGCGACGGCGTATATATTGTCAATATACGCGGAAGCGCATTAAGTCTGGGTATTCGGCTAAGCGTATGGTTTGATGATGGTGTTTCGCGCGGCAGAGTCGGAAAGTCGGTCGGCCCGCTTTCCCGCGAGGCAGGTGGTCGCCCGTGGTTGGACAAGGAAATGCCTGGTCCAGATCGCCTACGCCATCGGCGTGGCCGAGCCGGTGAGCTATCTGGTGGAGACTTTCGGCACCGGACAGCGCGGTGCCGACGAGATCGTCAGCGCACTACAAGACGAGATCGACCTCACGCCGGCCGGGATACTGAAAACGCTGGATCTGCGGTGGCCGATCTATGAGCTGACGACGAACTACGGGCACTTCGGGAGGCAGAGGGGGGAGTTTTCTTGGGAGAGGGAAGTGACGACAGGCTGAACTTCCCGGAGGCGGTTCGGTCGGTGCGCCGCCTATCTTCGGCCGCCGCATCGAGTCGCGCCATTGGTCTGTCCAGAAAAGAAGAAACCCCGCCGCAGCGGGGTTTCTCCGGGTGGCAGAACTGACCGGCCGATCAAGACGCTTGTTTCTTGCGGCGAGCCATGAATCCCATCAGCCCCAGACCGGCCATCAACATGGCGTACGTTTCCGGTTCTGGCACGGGCAGCGGGGTGCCCTGCCAGTTCGTCACGTAAGGCAGATCATTGATGAGTTCAAGCTGCACGATGCCGGTGTTCTGGAGGCCATGCGAAAAGGCGAAGTCGAGGCTCACGTTCTCGGCAAAGTAGGGCATGACGAAACCGATTTCCGCCCCGTGTCCGACCAGGACCACGATTCCGTCCTCGTCCTTGTGCTGATTGATGATCTCGTTCCACGCCGGGATGACGCGTGCCGCCATTTCATCGAGCGATTCGGCATTGGGCAGGTTCGCCTTGGCACCGGTATTTCCCGCGGCCCAGGCACCGATGACGGCGAAAGGATTGACGGTGGCCAATTCTTCGAGGCTCGTGACGTCACCGATGTACCACTCGTTGGTCCGGGCGTCTGCGATGGGCGTGAGGCCAAACGCAGCCGCTGTGGGCGCAATGGTGAGCTGGGTGCGCTGATAGGCGCTGGTATAGAGGGTGGTGATGTCGTAGCTTGCCAGCACAGTTTGCAGGTTGAGCGCCTGCTGTTGGCCCAGCACCGTCAACGGCGGGTTCAGGAATTCCTGAACCGTGGTCGCCGTGCCCGCATTCGCCGTGCTTTCGGCATGACGGATGAAAAGGAAGTCCGCGGCGGAAGCGGGTACCGCCTGGAGCGCCGCGAATACGAGAGTACCGATAGACAGCGTCTTGCGCATTGTTCATCTCCCCGATGGCAATTGAGTCACATGCAAGCGCACGCATCGCAAGAACGTTGGATGGTGAGCTTGTGTGCTTCGCCATCGTAGCTAGCCATGTTGGCCGGAGCATGGCAACGCGTGGGACAGCAGCGGATCCAAACGGACTACGTTGAAGATTGGCAGGGGGCAAATGAGGCATGCATCGCTGCGGTCAGAAGGCCTCGTCCTTGATCTGTAGATCGGTGCCCTCGCTATGCATGGCCCGATTTCCCGCGCGGCAAGTGGTCGCCCGCGGTTGGGCAAGGAAATTCCTGGTCCAGATCGTCTACGCCATCGGCGTGGCCGGGCCCGTGAGTTTTCCGGTGGAGACGTTCGGCACCGGACAGCGCAGTGCCGGCGACATCGGCAGCGCGCTACGAGACGAGTTCGAACTGACGCCGGCCGGGGTCCTGAAGGCGCTGGATCGGCAGCGGCCGATCTACGAATTGACGACGACTGACGGGCACTTCGGGAGGGTGAGGGAGGGGTTCACGTCGGAGCCGGGCGATAGAGAGCTGCGCCGGTGTGGCTCATCCAGTAAGCCAGCCTGCTGCCAATCTGCGGGCGGAGCGGCCCGCACGGTTCTTTGCGCAGGCTGGCTCGCACGCGGGTCAGGGCTTGCTGGGCCAGGCAATCTGGATCTGCCTGTTTTGCGCAATGCAGTCGCGAAGATAGAGACTGATGAGGCTTTGGTAAGGGACGCCTACATCGACCGCCATGCGCTCGAAGTAGGCAACGACGTCTTCGGAGGGCTGCATGGTAACGGGTGTCTTGAGCTTCGATGCGTAGGGGGTTCCTGCGCGACTTCATCTTGGAGAGATCGTATTCGGCTTTCATGGAATCCTCACTTCCCGTAGAACGCGCTTTCACGCTGGGTGGCCTTGCGCGCGGAAATGACGCGGATGACGTGACCGTCGTCTCGTTTGCAGTGAGCAACCGGAAGCAGTCTCGGACCAGCGCTCATCCCCAACAACAGAAAGCGCTCTTCAAGCGTCGAGTGGTCATCATCGAAGAACTGGATGGCGAACTCATCGTAGAAGACAGACTGGGCTTCCTCGAAGGAAACACCGTGCTTCTTGATGTTTGCCGCAGCCTTGGCGGGAATCCACTCGGAATTGATCATGCGTACAGTGAATGTTTGTGAGACAGGATGTCAATCCGGCCATGGCGTTGAGCGGTGCCAAAGGCTTGGCCTCCAGAGAAAGATGCGGGCGGAACGGGAAGCCCCGCGGATTGCTCAGCCAGGCTTCCGCGTGGCGAAAGCCCCAGAGCCCGTCTACGTCCTGCAATGCGCCGACTTTGACCCGACGCCCGATGCAGGGGTGGCGGGCGGTTCCCCGTCACACGCTGCTCGTGACCTTCGGTCCTGGGCTGCGCCAGTTCTTCCTGATTTTGGGCCTGTGGTGTTGGCCGACTATGGCTCGGCGCCGCAGCTGGCCATGCATTCTTCGCCTGGACGGGAACCTACCGAGGCCGGTATGCTCTGATCTAAATGGGTTGGGACTACCCGACCGGCGCTGGGCTCCTGGGACTTCCTGGGGGCCCTTCTGCTTTCTGGGGCGCGATTCTTCACGGAAACACCTTCAGGCCGTTGCCCGGGACCACGCCGTGAGCCCCGGCGAACAGCTTGGTCGCCAAGACGTCCCACGCCCGGTTTGGCTGGTCGGGCCGCAGAACGTGTAGCCCCGCCGGCCGGGCCACGAGGTCGGCCAGTTGCAAGCCCTCGGAGTTGGCGCGCTTGTCGGCGATCACGATGTCCAGCGCGTACGGGCGCCTGTCGCGGTTGTCGCCGTCGCAGACACGTCGAAAGGTCACCTCGATTTCCTTGTCTTCTTTCAGTCCACGTGCCTCGCAGACCACAGTGGTGCGGCGCTCGCCCTGTCCCCGCAGGTGCAGGAAGTGATGCACGCGCTCCAAGCCGTACTTCAAAGCGAGGTGGTAAGGGTGCTCGGGGCTTAGGTAGCGCGCCTTGTGCTTCACCTTGTCGATCACTACCGCCACCAGCGTCATCGGCGCAGCGCGAATGACTTCGGTGAGCCCCTCCAGCAGCGCCTCGCGCGCATCCTTGCCCAGGCGTGCGAAGGGGCCCGTCTTCTTGCGAATGTCGTGTTCGTGCAGGATCACGAGGTCGTGGCCGAACAACTGGCACTTCAGCCGGCGTACGGCCGGCGTGATCTGCTCCACATAGGCCGCCGTGGGCAGGATGCAGAAGGCCAACACGAAGATCGGGTATTCGGGGTTCACCGACTCCAGGCTGTGGTCGCCGCTTTCGTCGACGAAGACGATGTAGTCGCTGTGCGAGGGCGGGATACCGCCGCCGACGGGCGTCACAGCGCTGACCTCGGTCATGAGGCCTGGGCCTCGGCGGCGCTGGCAGACCATTCCAGGTCAGTCGGCTCCAGCGTGCGGCGTAGCAGAACTTCCAGCATGCGCGCACGATGGGTCTCGCAGGCGGACAGACTGGCCTCCAACTGGTCGCAGCCTCTCATCAATTCAGCAACCTTGGCAACGATCCTGCCCTGCTCGACAAGCGGGGGCACAGGCACCGCGAAGTGGCGAAGCGGGCGAAGGCCGATGGTTGGCTGCGCCGTGCCGGTAGTACTTCGGATTGCCTGGTCGTAGACGTGCGGTGAACTCAACATCCAAACCAAGTACTGGAGATTCATCGCGGAAGCCGGCTTCAAGATCGCAATGTGCCGCTGGACGCAGAACTCTCGATCTGTATCAACCAACGCGGGGCGGCCAAAGGTGGCACCGACGACCGTGTAGAGAATGTCGCCGTGTGCAGGTACACGATAGGTAGGCAGAGACTGGAAGTAGTCTTTGGATACTAGTCTGCAATCGGCAAAGTTGAGTTTTCCCGTGGTGACATTCCCGATGGTCAAGAACGCGATCCCCTCATCGGCACGCGGAGGAGGTTGGTGGTCGCCATCGGTAATCACTCGGTGTAGTTCAGCCAAACGAGCCCATCGCCACCCCAGAGGCAATGTGTAAGGTTCGTTTTCTTTCTCGATTGGTTCCACGACCGCTCTGGTGAGGCGGTGTGTCTTGCAGTACGCGTCGATCTCCCGGCTGACGCGAGTGAGAAGATCGGATGCGGGTTCGTCGCGTGGATCTTGCCCGACCAGTTTGCCTCGCACGGCAAGACCGAGGATCGTTTGTCGCATTTGGGTGATCTGATCACACCGTGTGGTGAGCGCCGGCAGGGCGTCCAGCGCGAACCGCGCGTCATCGGCAAACGTCTCTGGGTCGGGTGTATTGAGGCGGGCCAGGCTGGCCGCGGTCAGCCGGTCGCGCGCCGTTTCGCGTTCCGCCCGAGCGGCCTCCAGCCGGTCGCACAGCGCCATCAGTTCATCGACCTTGGCGACGATGCGATGTTGCTCAGCGAGTGGCGGAATCCACACGACGTGATGCAGGAACGGTCCGCGATTGATGTGGGTCATCACGAGCCCGTGCGCATGAACGCTCTCTGAGAGGTCGCGGATCGCCCGCTTCAACAGCAGCAGTAGATAGCCACTGTCTGTCAGGCCAGTCGCCTGAATCACACGGAAGATGTGCTGGTTCAAGACTCCGGTCTGTCGCTTCCAGAGATAGGCGTCCAGCGTCGCTGACCACGACACAAGGATGTCGCCGGTCCGAACCAGTACTTCGTCAGCGAACTCGCCCTGGGCATAGTTGAACTCCCGAGAGTCATCCGAGAGGTTCTGAATGCGGATGATTGGCAGGCCCGAGGCTTTCCAGTCCGACGGCTTGAACGCAAGCCCGTTGATGTACAGCCCGGTGTCGTTGATGCGGGCGGCCACCCATCCCGTGGGCAATTCGTCGCCGATCTCCGCCTCCGCAATCGGCGCGCTCGGCGTGAAGCGAAGACGCCCTGTCGCCTTGGCGCGCTCACTGAGTTCGCTTCGTGCTGCCGCCAACGCTTTGGCTTGAGGATGGTCACCTGGCTGCTGGGGCAATAGCTTCCCCCGAACAGCCAAGTCAAGCACCAGCTGGCGCAGCCGCGGTAGCGCCTCCGGCGCATCCGCCACACGCTCGAGAGTGCCGCAAAAAGTTCGTCGGCCTTCATCGCGCCAGCGCCTCCGCCAGGATCGCCTTCAACTGGTCCCGCAGGCGCGCTGTCTCCGCCTCGGCCGCGTTCAAGGCTGCCAGCAGATGCTCCGGATCGCCGTGGTCGTCATCGATCGCATGCGGGTTCTTGATGTCGAGGTTGTAGCCGCGCGCCTTCACCTCGTCAGCCGTCACACGCCACGCTTGCGGCGTCTCCACGCGGCCTTCGCGCGCTGCGCCGCCCCACCAGTCCACGCACCCCTGGAGGTGCTCCACGCGGATCGGCTTGGTCATCGAATAGGCCTTCTGGCCCTCGGGCACGCGGTGCTCGTAGAACCAGATGTCCTGTGTTGGAGTGCCCTTCTCGAAGAACAGCAGGTTGGTGCCGATGCTGGCGTAGGGCTTGAACACGCTGTTGGGCAGCCGCACGATGGTGTGCAGGTTGCACTCGGCCAGCAGGTGTTCCTTCAGGCGCGTCTTCACGCCTTCGCCGAACAGGCTGCCATCGGGCAGCACGATGGCAGCTCGCCCGCCGGGTCTCAGCAGCCGGATGAACAAGGCCAGGAACAGGTCGGCCGTCTCCTTGGTGCGGAAGTGCGACGGGAAGTTGCTCTCGATACCGTCTTCCTCGCGCCCGCCGAACGGCGGGTTGGTGAGGATGATGTCCACGCGGTCGCTCTGGCTGTAGCTCACGTAGGGGCGAGCCAGGGTGTTGTCGTGCCGCACGAAGCCGGGGTCCTCGATGCCGTGCAGCAGCATGTTGGTGACGCACAGCATGTGCGGCAGCGGCTTCTTCTCCACCGCGCGCAGGCCGCGCTGCAGCGCCTGTTCGTCTTCGGGCTTCTTCACGTAGCGGTCGCGCATGTGTCGGATGGCGCAGGTGAGGAAGCCACCCGTGCCGCAGCTCGGGTCGAACAGCGTCTCGCCTGGCTTGGGGTCGATGCGGTCGACCATGAAGGCGGTCAGTGCGCGTGGCGTGTAGTACTCGCCGGCATTGCCGGCGCTCTGCAGGTCGTTCAGCAGTTGTTCGTAGATTTCGCCGAAATGCCGTCGGTCGGCCAGGTCGTTGAAATCGACACCGTTGATCTTGTTGAGCACCTGCCGCATCAGCTGGCCGCTCTTCATGTAGTTGTAGGCGTCCTCGAACACGCCGCGCACCACCCGCGCCCGCGCCGCGGCTGGCCTGATGTCGACAGCGCCTTGAGCGTGGGGAACAACTCGCCGTTGACGAAAGCCAGCAGAGCGTCGCCAGTGATGCCCTCGGGGTCGGCCGCCCAGGTTCGCCACTGCAGCTTGGCCGGGATCGGCGATCGGTAACCGTCCTGCATCACCTCCAACTGCTGGTCCTGGTCGTCGATGATTTTCAGGAAGAACATCCAGCACAGCTGCGACAGGCGCTGAGCGTCGCCATCGACGCCGACGTCCTGTCGCATGGTGTCCTGGATGGATTTGATGATGGCTCTGGCTGACATGTTCTGGTTCTGAGGGTGCGCGTCGGCGCCGGCGCGCCGGCTGTAGTCATGCGGAGATCAGGCTGTTTCCTGGTACAGCGCCGCCTGCAACTCGTGCACGGCCTGCTCGAAGCCGGCGCGGTTGCCGAAGGGCTTGATCAGCTGCAGCGGCGTGCCCATGGTGCTGAACGGCGGAATCTCCAGCATCTTCACGTTGTCCAGCCCGCCGACGATGCCTTCGTCCTGGTACTTGGCGAGCAGCGCTTCCAACACCGCGCGAGCCTGCGGGCCATACTGGGTGAACACGTCGCGCTTCTTCACGTTGTTGGCGCGCTCTTTCCGTGTGAGCGGCGGCTGGTCGAAGGCGATGTGGCAGATCAGGTCGAAGGGGTCGAGGTCCTTGCCGACCTCTTCCAACAGCGGATCCAGCAATAGGCCTTCGGCCGCCAGCTCGGCGATGACGGCGTCCTTGCGCTCGCTGGCGCGCCATCGCTTGAGGAACTGGTCCAGGCTGGCGAACTGCTTGCGGATCGCCTTGCGCGAGAAGTCGCGCAGCGACTCGGTCACCAGCTTGCCGCCGTCGTCCAGGTATTCGACGCGTTCGGTCAACACCGTCACCGGTCGGCCGTCGATGTGGAACTTGGGTTGAGGTGGTGGCGGGGGTGGCTGAAGCGGGCCCGGGCCTGGGGGCGGAGGATCGACCAGGATCTCTTCCCCGTCGTTGTCTTCTTGCTCGTCATCGCCACCGCCCGGCGGCGTGGGCGGCTCGATGGGCGGATCGGGTGGCAACGGGGGGTCATGCTCGCCCGGCTCGTAGATCTGCACCGGGTCGCCGTCGAAGTCGGGGTCTGCGAAGTGCGCCGTCGCGCCGCGGAAGTCCACCAGGGTGAAGTAAAACTTCTGCGTGTCTTCGTGGATGCGCGTGCCGCGCCCGACGATCTGCTTGAACTCGGTCATCGAGCCCACCGCGCGGTCCAGCACGATGAGCCGGCAGGTCTGCGCATCCACGCCCGTCGACAGCAGGCGCGAGGTGGTCACCAGCACCGGGTAGTTCGACTCGGGGTCGATGAAGTTGTCCAGTTGCTCAGCGCCGGCCGGGTCATCGCCGGTGATGCGCATGACGTAGCGCTCGTTCTTCAGCACCAAGTCTTGGTTCTCGACGATGAGCGCCTGGCGCAGGCGTGCCGCGTGGTCGGTGTCGGTGCAGAAGATGATCGTCTTCTGCATGCGGCTGCCGCTCTGCTTGAGGTAGTCGGTGATCCAGCGCGCCACGCGCTGCGTGCGCCTGTCGATAATCAGGCTGCGGTCGAAATCCTTGACGTTGTAGATGCGGTCGTCAATCAGCAGGCCGTGCTTGTCGGTCTCGCCGGCGTGCGGGCGCCAGCATGCACATCCACGTCCAGGTGGACGCGGATCACTTTGTATGGGGCCAGGAAGCCGTCGCCGATGCCCTGGCGCAGTGAGTAGGTGTGGACCGGTGGGCCGAAGTAGTGGATGTTGGAGACGTACTCGGTCCCTTGGGCGTGGCGGTCAGGCCGATCTGCGTGGCAATTCGGAAATGGTCGAGGATCTCGCGCCATGCGGCGTCTTCGGCCGCGCTGCCGCGGTGGCATTCGTCGACGATGATCAGGTCGAAGAAGTCTGGCGACAGCTCGCGGAACAGCTTCTGCCGGTCGTCTGGGCCGGTCAGCGCCTGGTAGAGCCCGAGGTAGATCTCGTAGGCGGTGTCGATGCGGCGCTGCTTGTCGGCGCCGCCGCGATCGACCGCGATGGTCAATTCGGTCTTGCTGCCGTCGTCGCGTTCGATGGTCTTCGCCTGGGTGCTCAGCTTGGCCATCTTCGCGCCGAAGGGGCGGAAGTCATTGACCATGGTCTGATCGACCAGGATGTTGCGGTCGGCCAGGAACAGCACACGCTTCTGCCGGCCGGCGTGCCACGGTGACTTCCACAGCCGCCAGATGATCTGGAAGGCGGTGTAGGTCTTGCCGGTGCCCGTGGCCATCACCAGCAGCACGCGGTCGCGCCCCTTGGCGATGGCCTCCACCGCGGCATTGATGGCGTTGCGCTGGTAGTAGCGCGGTTCCTTGCCGCTGCCGTCGTCGTAGTAGGGCTCGAGAACGATCGGCTCCTCGGCCGCGCCGATGCCTTTCCACTCTCGGTACTTCGCCCACAGCGCGTCGGGCGAGGGGAACTCGTGCATGCCCAGGTCGGCCTCACCCTTGACCATCAGGCCGGTGCGATCGTGGAAGACGAAGCCCTTGCCATTGCTGGCAAACACGAAGGGCACCTGCAGCGCGGCTGCGTAGTCCAGCGCCTGCTGCATGCCATGCCCGGCTGAAAACTTGGAGCGCTTGGCCTCGATCAGCGCCAGCGGAATGTGCCGCCAGTAGAGGACGAAGTCCGCCTTCTTGGCCTTGCCTCGGGCCACCAGCCGACCGCGCACGATGATGCGGCCCTTGGTGAAAGACACCTGGCGCCGGATCTGCGTGGCCTCGTCCCACCCGGCCTGGACGATGGCCGGGGTGATGAACTTGACGCTGACGTCGTCTTCGGTGAGGAGATCGGGGTTCATCCGGCGATAGCGGCTCGAATCCTTCGATGCTTTCGGAGCAGAAGCACATCAACAGTCTATGGCACTAAAGGGCTCCGCAAAGAATGTCGAACATACGAATATGCATCCGCGGCGCGAACCTGCAGGGCGAGCACGCTTTTGGTCCTGTCGTCCCAAGTTGCGACTTGGATGGATACTACGGTGATGACCTGATAGTGGTGGAACGTTCTGAGATCGACGGGCAGGCGCGACCCTCGAAGGGACTTGGTGCAACTTGATGTGGCTTGTACGAAAGACCGCGCCGGAACGATAGGGCAGGCCAGTTGCGGCACGGAGACGCCGAAGAAGCGGTCAATGCTAACCGCAAGGCTAGTCCGGACTAGAGTGCTGAAGTTACGGCGGAATTTTTGGTGGGCAGTAGTGGGATCGAACCACTGACCCCCGTGTGAAGGCAGTGCTCTACCGCTGAGCTAACTGCCCGCCGCGAGAGGGGGCGAATTACAGCATAGGCGGTCCGGTTCGGTCAATCGCCGCGCTGCTCCCCAGAGGCCCCTCACGTAGAATCGCGACCTTTCCCTGAAACAGACCCCTCGCATCATGAT